>MFXU01000027.1:28210-28891 GCA_001788965.1 Candidatus Peribacteria bacterium RIFCSPHIGHO2_02_FULL_51_15
TGATCGAACCTTGCATCGGGGCGGCTTCGATAATCGCGAAAGTGACCCGCGACCGGCATATGATCGAAGCGGCGAAAAAATATGGAAAATACGGCTTTGCGCAGCACAAAGGTTATGGCGTGCCGGAACACCAAGCCTCGATTCTAAAACACGGTCCGAGTGAGTTTCATAGGATGACTTTTCTGAGCAAACTGTTGCCTGAAAACGCAGGTCGGAGACCTGCTCCTATCAAAAAAAATTCTCCGAAAAAATTCTCCGATTAAATAAAAAAATTCTTCATCAAAAGGATACTTACTCAATAGATAGCATTACAAAAATCAGTCCTCAAGTGTAAAGTTTCATCTGCTCCACAACCGATAGGAGCGCCTCTCCGAGGCGCGTCAAACCTCCTTTAGCAACCGCAAATGGGACACGAAGCCATGGAAGGCTGCGCTCCTCGGGGCAATTATTACAAAATGGAGAGCGCCCTTCCACGGGCGCGGTCAAAAAACCGCAGCCGGGACATCGTGTCCCGGTTTAAAGCGGGGCAAATTTTATTTTCAAAGTACCGGTTTCAGTCTTTGCATTTTCTGTTTTCATATATGGCACAATTACTTCAAACGGCGGTTTGCCTTTTCCGCCTTTGGCCGCCAGTTCGTTTACCAAAATTTTCAGTTCAGACTGAGAAATAGTCTGTTTTTC
>MFXU01000028.1 GCA_001788965.1 Candidatus Peribacteria bacterium RIFCSPHIGHO2_02_FULL_51_15
AGTCCGAGCGCTTCAAGAAGGAGAGTGGAACGTTACCGGCATCGTTTGTGATGCTCGAAGAGGTCTTGTGCAAGCCTTTCCCACGATTCCGGTACAAATGTGTCAGTTTCATCAGGTCATGATTGTTTTGCGCTACATCACACGCAAACCGAAACTCGAAGCTGGAAAAGAACTGAAGGAACTCATTCTGCAATTAGTGCACACAGATGAAGCAAGTTTTCGACACTGGCTGAGAGATTGGCACAATCGCTGGGAGGATTTTCTTTCGGAAAAAACTGTCGATGAATTTTCAAAGCGTTGGCACTTCACTCACAAGCGATTGCGCAGCGCCTATCGCAGTCTCGAAACAAATCTGCCATGGCTTTTCACCTTTGAACATCATGCTGATCTTTGCATTCCCAACACAACCAATTCTCTCGAAGGATCATTCACGCACATCAAAAAGAAAATCGCACTTCATTCCGGACTCAGAATTGATCGAAAACAGAAACTGATCCAAGAGCTTTTACGAGGAAAGTAGCCCAGAAAATCTTCCATTAAGCCGCTAAAGTTAAATTGTTGTAACTGCTCACTGACTCTGCAGCCATCGCCTCACTCCGGCGCTGCGGCGCCACCTCTCTCCCAAAAAGGGAGAGAGGAATCCGTATTACACTTCATTCGGAGTTGAAGCGGAGCTCCCCTCGCCCGCGAATGCGGGAGAGGGGCAGGGGGTGAGGCGGCAAGGTTAGCGGTATTTTCTGCAAGGTCAGTGAGCGGTTACAAATTGTTAGATTGCTCGCAAGCGAAACTTGTGTTGTTGCCTGTAAACAATTTAACAATTTAACAATTTGTCAGAGCACCGCTAATCGTTGGTTCCCAAACCTTTTTCAAAGTTTCCTCTAAGCCCCTTGAACTTGCCCGGATCTTCATTACAATGCCCCATCGCTTTCCCCTAATAGAAATATGCCCGGAACAATTTCACAGGTAATCGGCGCGGTCGTCGACTGTCAATTTCCCGTCGAGAATCTGCCCCTCATTTATTCCGCTTTGAAAACCAAAGTCGGAGATGAAGATCTGACGCTCGAGGTCCAGTCGCACCTGGACGGCGGCATCGTTCGCACGGTGGCCATGGGATCGACGGACGGCCTCCAGCGCGGAGTCGCCGTGGAGGACACCGGCGAACCGATGTCGGTTCCCGTGGGGCCGGAAGTGCTTGGCCGCATGTTCGACGTGCAGGGAAAGCCGATCGACGGCCTGCCGGAGATCAAGACCAAAAAAAGGTATCCCATCCATCGTCCGCCGCCGAGTTTCACAGATCAGTCAACGGAGACCGAAGTGCTGGAAACCGGGATCAAAGTCATCGACTTGATTTGCCCTATTTTAAAGGGAGGAAAAGTCGGCCTCTTCGGCGGAGCCGGCGTAGGAAAAACCGTGGTCGTGAAGGAGCTGATCCGCAACATCGCCGAAGAACACGGAGGTATCTCGGTCTTCGCCGGAGTCGGCGAGCGGAGCCGTGAGGGAAACGATCTGTATTATGAAATGAAAGAATCCGGAGTTCTGGACAAAACGTCGCTGGTCTTCGGCCAGATGAACGAGCCGCCGGGGCCCCGCATGCGGGTCGGCCTTACCGGGCTCAGTATCGCCGAATATTTCCGTGACGAGGAGCAGCGCGACGTACTGCTATTCATCGACAACATCTTCCGCTTCACCCAGGCCGGATCGGAAGTTTCGGCTTTGCTTGGCCGCATTCCTTCCGCCGTCGGTTACCAGCCGACTCTGGCCAACGAAATGGGGCTTCTGCAGGAACGCATTACTTCGACGAACAAAGGGTCGATCACTTCCGTACAGGCCGTCTACGTGCCGGCCGACGACTTCACCGATCCGGCGCCGGCCACCACATTCGGCCACTTGGATTCCACCATCGTTCTTACCCGCTCGCTGGCCGAGCTGGGCATTTATCCCGCGGTCGATCCGCTGGATTCCGCTTCCAATATCCTGAGCCCGGACGTCGTCGGCCAGGAACACTACGACACCGCCCGTGGCGTCCAAAAAGTTTTACAGCGCTACAAGGAATTGCAGGACATCATCGCCATTCTCGGCATGGAAGAGCTGGCCGAGGACGACAAAAGAGCCGTCCAGCGCGCCCGCCGGATCCAGCGCTTCCTGTCGCAGCCGTTCTTCGTCGCCGAGACTTTCACCGGCACGCCCGGCAAATTCGTGAAACGCGAGGACACCGTGAAGAGCTTCAAAGCCATTCTTGAAGGAAAGTACGATAACGTTCCTGAACAGGCCTTCTACATGAAAGGTTCTATCGATGAAGTAAAATAATTTTTTATGATTCACCTGGAGATCACAACACCGGAGCGCGAAATATTTTCCGGAGATATCGATTCCGTGTCCCTGCCCACGCCGGACGGCGAGATATCCGTTCTGCCGCACCACATTCCGCTGATGTCCATCGTGGTTCCGGGGAGCATCTTGATCCGTAGAGGCGGCGGAGAGGAGCTGTTCGCGGTTTCCAGAGGCGTGATAGAGATCGACGGGAAAAACGTTCACGTGTTGGTGGACAGCGCCGACCGGGCCGGGGAATTGCAGGAAGAGATAATCGAGAAAGCCAAAGCCGAAGCCGAAAAATTGCAAAAGGAGCGCCGCCATGACGCCGAAGGATTCGCGGAAGCCACCGCGATGCTGGAACGCGAGCTGAATAAGCTGAAAGTAGTGCGTCGCAGGCATACCCGCAACCGGCCACCCATAGAAAAAATTGAAAATTGACAATTGACAATTGAAAATCCCCCAACATTTAGACCCACTTTTTATCTCATGACTATCTCCCAAATCAGCGCTCCGTCGTTACCTGCATTTATTCTCAATTCTCAATTGTCAATTCTCAATTAAAATGCCTCCCATCGAAAATCCATCGGGAAGACCCTCCAGATCTGCTCTAATGCTCAGTCTGGAGCTAGCCTGGAATCTGGGATTTATAATCGCTCTGCCGGTCGTGATCTTCGGATTCGGCGGCGCTTATCTGGACAAGTATCTGGAAACTTCACCTCTTTTTGTCCTGATCGGTTTCGCCCTGGCCGTGATAATTTCCGGCATCGGGGTTTATCGGAAGGTCAAGGCCATTGAAACTTCAAAATGATTCATTTTATTAAATATCCGGCTAGCAAGAAGGTTACCGAGGTTTCCGACGGGACCGAGGTTCCCGAGATACTTCAAACTCCACTTCGGTCACGTCGGTCTCCTCGGTCCCTTTGGTCACCTTTCCCTCCCGAAATTTTCGCTTCATAAAACATGAGTTCTATCGAAACACCTCCTTTGGCTTCCGAAACGATCTTCCACCTCGGTTCATTCGAGATCCGCAACACGTTGATCATGGCCTGGCTGGCCGTCGGCGTGATATTTGTCATCGCCTGGTTCGCACGGCGCACCAGGTACCGGGAGATCCCCGGCCGGTTTCAGACGCTTCTCGAGATGATCGTCGAAGGACTTTTCGATTTCTTTTCCACGGTCATCGGCGACCGGAAACAGACCAGGACTTTTTTCCCGCTTATCGCCACGATTTTTCTGTTTCTGATGCTGGCCAACTGGATGGGCATATTCCCCGGAGTCGGGAGCATCACGATTCCGGAGGCCGCCGAAGGCCGCATCATAAACGTGCCGATTTTCCGTTCCATGAACGCCGACGTGAACATGACTCTGGCCATCGCGCTCATTTCCGTTGTCTCGACCCAGCTTTTCGGCATCGCGGCGCTCGGGGTGATGCCCTATGCCAACAAGTTTTTCGTGGCCCCCTGGCGCGATCCCATCGGCAGTTTCGTGGGTATTTTGGAGCTGATCGCCGAGCTTGCGAAAGTGATATCGTTTTCTTTCCGTCTCTTCGGCAATATTTTCGCCGGCGAAGTGCTGCTCGTGGTCATCAGCTTCCTCATGCCGTACCTCGCGCCCATCCCGTTTTTGGGCCTCGAACTCTTCGTCGGCTTCATCCAGGCATTGGTCTTCTCGATGCTGACGGCGGTCTTCCTCAAGATGGCTGTGACGGGACACGGGGGACATGAATCCATTCACAATGTTGCGCATGCTTGATTTTATTTACTCACTCACTGGCAGGAAACCGAAGAATCCGAAGAAACCGATGAAATGTCGCTGTTCCTCGGACTCTCCTCTCGGCCATGAGCTCGAGGTCGAATGGTCGGTTTCTTCGGATTCTTTTGACTCTTGATTCCTCCCCAATTCTAGTTAACATCCCTTTACCTCTTTTATCCCCTTTTCTCCTCATCTCTATGCCAACGCCAGAAGCAGTCACTGCCGCGACTGAAGTCGCCGCTCAAGTCTCGGCCCTCGACAAAAACCTGCTGGTCTCCATGACCATGGGTTTCGGCGCCATCGTCCCGGCCTTCTCCATCGGTTGGATCGGCTCCAAAGCCATGGATGCCATTGGCCGCAATCCCGAGGCTGCGAATCGCATCCAGACGCCGATGGTGCTCTCCATCGCCTTCGCGGAAGCAATCGCGATCTACTCGCTCGTCGTAGCTTTGATCATTAAGTTCGTCTGATGATTGGCAGTTAGCTATTGGCTTGTAGCAATTAGCTAAGAGCCAATTGCCAACAGCCAATTGCCGTTCATTGAATGTCTTTCGCCATCTTACTTCCATGGAACTCCTCACAAAACTCGGCATCAATTGGCAGCTTTTGCTCGCACAGGTCGTAAATTTCATGATCGTCGTGGGGGCGCTGTCTTACTTCGTTTATAAGCCGATTCTCAATCTGATCGATGCCAGGCGTGAGCGGATACGTAAATCGATGGAGGAGGCAAGCCGCATCGAGAACCAGGCGAAAGAATTGGATGAGATCCGCCAGCGCGAACTCCGGCGCATGGATATGGAAAGCGGCGCGTATTTCGACCGGATGAAAAAACAGGCCGATGCGCTGCATGAAGAGCTGATCGCTTCAGCAAAGATTGAAGCCGAAAACCTGATCCAGGCGGCCATGAGGCGCATAGAAGAAGACCGCCGGAAAATGATGGAGGATGTCCTCTCCACCGTCCGGACAGTCGTGATAAAAATGACCGAGAAAATACTGGAACGCGAATTTTCCGCCGCCGACCAGAAACGCATTTCCGAATCGTTTGTAAAAGAACTTCCCGCTCTCCTGAAATCATGATGCGGTTTCGCGCTTAAAATTTTAATTATGTTTACTCATTGCAGCACCAATATCGGCGTAGCGATATCGCTTCACCGCCATCTAGATCGGCTAATAATAAACCTTTCGATATCTCTTTATCGCAAAGCCGTATGAAATTGACCGTGTCGCTCATGGCCCGCGCAGTCGTCGATGTCGCCCGGTTGCAGCCGGGCGAGACGTATGCCGAGCTTTCCGAGGCCGCCACTTGGCTGCTCCAAAGGAGCGGACTCCTGAAAGAAAGCCGCAAGTTCCTGAGTTTGGTCGACAGGCTCTGGCAGAAGCAGGAAGGCGTCACGCATGTAAAAATAACGACACCCGGCGGCGAACCGGAAGTTTTTAAAAAGCAGCTGGTTTCGATTTTGGAAACCTCGCTTAATCGGCGTTGCCTCATGGAGGAAGTCAAAGATCCGAAAATCATCGGCGGTCTGATGTTGGCGGTCGGCGACGAACGTTTCGACTGTACTTTGAGAACCGCGATGAATGAGCTTGGAAGTCAGCTTGCCGCACCAGTGACAATCAAATCCTGAATTCCCCCCAATTTTATGTCCGTCAGTCAAACTCTGGTAAAAACCCTCGAGGAGCGGATCGCTTCATACCGCAAGGAAGTGAAGCATGAGCACGTCGGGACCGTGGTTCAGATCGGTGACGGCATAGCCAAGATTTCCGGCTTGTCCCGCATCGGTTCATCGGAAATGATAGATTTCGGCCAGGGGGTCATGGGAGTCGCCTTCAACCTGGAAGAGGATTCCGTAGGAGCGATAATTCTGGGGGATTTCACCAAGATTAAAGAAGGCGATACGGTGAAGGCCACCGGGAAGATCTTGTCGGTTCCGGTCGGCGAAGGGCTGGTCGGCAGGGTCGTCTCACCGCTTGGAGAATCGAAAGACGGCGGGCCTTCCATAAAAGCCAAAGAACACTATCCGGTGGAGAAGATCGCTCCGCGGGTCATCGAACGCAAATCGGTCACCGTCCCGCTGCAGACCGGCATCGCGGCCATCGACTCGATGATCCCCATCGGCCGAGGCCAGCGCGAGCTGATCATCGGCGACCGCCAGACCGGCAAGACCGCCATCGTGATCGATACCATCCTGAACCAGAAAGAAACCCAAAAATCGGACCGGCCGGTGATCTGCATCTATGTCGCCATCGGGCAAAGAGAATCAAAAATCGCCAAAATCGTGAAAGAGCTGAAAGCGCGCGGAGCGATGGATTACACCATCGTCGTCTCGGCTTCGGCCGCCGACCCCGCGCCGCTCTCGTATGTCGCGCCGTTCGCCGGCTGTTCCATGGGCGAGTACTTCGTCGCCCAGGGCAAGGACGTTCTCTGCATTTTCGATGACTTGAGCAAACATGCCTGGGCTTACCGCCAGATCTCACTGGTTCTGAGGAGGCCTCCCGGACGCGAAGCATATCCCGGCGACGTCTTTTACCTCCATTCTCGTTTACTGGAGCGCGCCTGCTGTCTGGACGAAAAGCATGGCGGCGGCACGCTCACGGCTTTGCCGATCATCGAGACGCAGGCCGGCGACCTGTCGGCTTATATCCCGACCAACGTGATCTCGATCACCGACGGCCAGATATTTTTGGAGTCCGACCTTTTCTACAAAGGCATACGTCCGGCGGTCAATGTCGGCCTTTCGGTTTCCAGGGTCGGCTCCGCCGCCCAGCGCAAGTCGATGAAGAAAGTGGCGGGGAAGCTGCGGCTCGAACTGGCCCAATACCGCGAGCTGGCGGTTTTCGCCCAGTTCGGTTCGGATCTGGATCCGGAGACCAGGAGGCAGCTGGATCGCGGCGCCAGGCTTACCGAGCTTCTGAAACAGCTCCAGTATCAGCCGCTTCCGGTCGGCGAGCAGGTGGCTTCGCTTTACGCCGGCACACAGGGTTATCTGGACGATATCCCGGTCGATAGCGTGAAGAAGTTTGAGAAGGAATTCATAACCTTTCTGAAAGCCAGGCATCCGAAGATACTGGAGGCGCTTTCGGATGAGATAAAGCCGGAATTCGAGGAACAGCTGAAGCGGTTGATTGGTTCGTTTAAGGAAACCTTCTCGAAAAATTGATAATTGAGAATTCCCCCAATATTTCGCCCTTTCTCGCTTAAAGTCACTTCTTCCCTTCATGTTACATTATCAATGGTCCATCTGCAGCTTGAATTAATTCTCAATTATCAATTATCAATTTAATTCTTAGTACGATCTGAATTTACACTAACCGCATGGCCAGAAATCTCCGAGACATCCGCCGCAAGATGAAAGCGATCAGATCTGCGCACCAGGTCACCAAGGCCATGGAGCTGGTGGCTGCGTCCAAAATGCGCCGGGCGGTGGCCAATGCGCAGAAGCTCAGGCACTACGCTTTCACGGCATGGCAAATTCTTTCGAAGCTGGCGAAAGTCCAGCCCGAGCTGCATCCCTATCTGCAGGAACGTGAACCCAGGCGGATACTGGCGATTTTATTCACGCCGGACCGCGGGCTTTGCGGGAACCTGAACGCGCAGCTGTTTCGCACCGTTTCCCAGTACTTGAAAGGCTTAAGCGGGCTTCAGACATTCGAGAATATCGACTTCATAACGGTAGGCAAAAAAGGCCAGCAGTTTCTGCTCCGGCTGAACCAGAAGATCATCGCGGCCTTTCCGGGATTTTCGGGATATCCGACGTTCAAGGACGTTCTGCCAATCACCCGGATGGCGACCGACGGTTTCCTCGGCGGCACGTACGATCACGTTTCCCTCATTTTCCCCGACTTCATCTCGGCCATCGCCCAGGAGGCAACGGTGAAGGTGCTTCTGCCCTTTTCCCGGACGGGGCTCAAAGACATGTTGCTGACCATCCTGGCGCGGAAATACCGAAAAGAGACGGAAGCATTTCTGGATCAGATCGACGTCAAAGAATATATTTTCGAGCCTTCTCAGGATGAAATATTGAAGACGATTCTTCCGCAACTGACCGAGATACAGGTCTTTCAGGCCGTTCTCGAGCTGGCTGCTTCGGAACATTCGGCCCGCATGGTCGCCATGCGCAATGCCTCGGACAACGCTTCGGACATACTGGATGATCTGACGCTTACCTACAACCAAACCCGGCAGGCGGGGATCACGGCGGAGCTGGCCGAGCTTTCGGCAACGGCAGCAGCTTTAAACTAATTGTTAAATGGCTAAATTGCTAAATTGTTCGCCCGTCCGAATGGCCATATCTTGGCCGGGCGGGCAAGAGAACCGTGCGTTTTTGTCTGCTATACCAACCGGCTCAATTAACCTCGAACGCCGCGGCCCGAAAGGCCGCTGCTGTATTGAAAAAACGAATTGAAGAATCGAAATTATCAAAGCAATTGAGTGTAACAATTTAGCAATAAATTCAGAGTTTTCCTGTCTCATACCACTTCGCGTTTAAAACGTTCTTAATCAGACGCGCTGGCGGTATGGAGTTCTTGGCTTGAGTAAACGCTACGCGGTACGAGATGATGCCGTTACGAATGACCGATTAGTTATGTTTTAAATGCAAAATGATATCAGGTACAATACCCCTGCTTTTACTCGTCTATGTTTGCCCAACTCATCGACCTTTTTCTGCACATCGACGTTCGGCTCGAATCCATTTTGAACGCATACGGAGCCTTGACTTATGCCATTCTTTTTTTGATCGTCCTGTGCGAAACCGGACTCGTAGTCACACCGTTTCTCCCAGGAGATTCGCTTTTATTCGCCGCCGGAGCTTTTGCGGCGAAGGGGATGATGGACATCACGATTCTTTTTATTTTATTGTCGGTGGCCGCGATACTGGGCGATTCGCTTAACTTTTCAATCGGGAAGAAATTCGGCGCGGCGATTGAAAATCGGAACTCCAGGCTTATAAAGCGGGAATACATCGGGCGGACCAGGGCTTTTTATGCCAGACATGGCGGAAAGACCATCGTGTTCGCGCGATTCATGCCCATCATCCGCACTTTCGCGCCCTTCGTGGCGGGGGTGGGGAAAATGAATTATTTCAAATTTATTTCCTATAACGTCTTCGGCGGGTTGCTTTGGGTGATTTTATTTCTGGGCGCCGGATACTTCTTCGGGTCCATACCGTTCGTAGAGGAAAACTTCACTATCGTGATTCTGGTGATTATCTTTGTTTCGATATTGCCGGGGGTTGTGGGGTGGATTCGATCGCTTGTCCGCAGCCGGGACATCGTGTCCCGGTGATCGGGCAATCAACGGGGAATTAATAAATTGTTCTGATTTTGTATTTTTTACCGCTTGACCGGGACACGATGTCCCGGCTGCGGGAGGTTAATCCGGTTCCCAAATTAACCGCCTCGCACTCAAAATCATCAAAAGCAGCGCCAGCGGTGCCAGATGCAAAAGCCCGCGGTTGAATCCGGTTTGCATCACTGCTTCGCGCGCCAGAGGAATTGCAATTATGAAAATCGAAACTTGAACCGCGAAACAGATAAGAATAAAAACCGTCAAAAGTCCCTGTGGGTATTTGAAAGAATTCTTTCCGGTGAAAAATAATATGACTGGCAGCAAAAGCGGCAGAAACAGCCAATTCGGTTCACTGCTCAGCTGGAACCATATGGCCTTCAAGGCCGGAAAAGAAAAGCCCACTCCCATGTTCGATACGGCCTTCGCATTTCCGAAAGTCAGGCCGTTGAGCCATTTGAACGCCAGCCACGGCAGGCCGACCGCCGCAAGGATCGCGATCGGGATGGCGATGAATCGTTTCAGGGCATCACGGTCTATCTGTCCCGATTTCAATTTCTCTCTCGTGATCCAGGCGGCCAGCAGAAGAATGACCGGCGCATAAATGACGGAAGACTCGTTTTTCGTAAAGAGCAGCAATCCGAGTGAAAAAGCGGACAGCTTGAGCCAGGCAGAGGATTCTCCGGATGACTGCGCCTCCGCGGCATTTAAAAGGCTGATAACCGTGAGAAAAAGATGTGAAGCGAGGAAAACTTCGGCATAAGGATTCATTCCGTGAACCAGAAGCAAAGGCAGTGAAACCAGCATATACACGCCCAGAAACGAGAAACTCCGCGAATGCTTCCGGAGTACATAAAGATAAAAAGCCGCGATCAGGCCGATGAACCATACGAGATGCACCCCGTTGACCAGTGGTTCCTGCCATCCGCCGCGAAGAGTGGAAAGCCAGGTTTTTATCAGAGGCAGGGCCGGCGGATAGGAGCTGACGCCCTCGGCGGTCTGGATGTACCCGTTGCCGTTCGGGATCTTAAGCTCCAGTCGTTCCGTTTCATAAAAAAGTTTGCCCCGCATATTCCAGTTGTTGAACGAATCATCCCAGTATGTCGGGACACTCCAGAGGTCTATCGCGCCGGCGATAATTTTAACGGCGGTCCATATTCCGAGAATCCCCAAAAAAACCATGACCGGCCGAGATAAAACCGGGCCGGGAATTTTTCCCGGCCGAACCCGGTTTTTATAGGCTGAAAAAGCGCCTTTTCTTTTGGCGAAAACGGCTAAAACAAAAAATACCATCAGGTTCGGCGCTATAAATCCGATCAGATTCAATTTGGTCAGCCCCAGAATATGGGTTAAGAACGCGATAAACGCAAAAAAAGCGGGACCGAGAATCAAAGCCCATACGACGCGTTCAGCCGGGGTGAGCACCGGCTTGTCCTTTTCGATCAGCAGCATTGCCGTCCAGGCGAGAGCGGCAGGCAGAGCGAGGCCGAAAGTAAGCGCGATCAGATTCATATTTTCATTCGGATAAATGACCGGGCGACGGTTTCTGGAAAGTCCTGAAGACAAACGAAGAGTCGTCAAAACGGACCAAAATCCGGCCGGGTTCGGAAATAATTTCATTGTCCATCACCAGATTGTTCGATGTCCCCACCGTGACGTCCGGACGGCCATAGATCACCCAGGTGTCATCATTGTCATAATCGATCCCCGGGATGGCCGGGTAAGTCAGATATCGCATGTTTCCGAGATAAGGCCACATCGATGTGGCAAAGAAAACATAGCTTGAGCGGTCGAAAAGATACGGGCGGACGTATTCGGCGAAATCGTAAAACCGGCCGCGGTCGCGGAAAGTCCGGGCATTTACGGGTTCGGAAATAAATGTCCGGTAATCATGCGCCGTCCAGCTTAAAAATTCGCTGCTCATCCGGAGGTCGAGGACCAGCCAGAACAGAAAGAAAAGACCTGCCGCGATTTTGTAAAACCGTTTTCTTTGTCTTCCGGCTTTGTCAAAAAACAAGGCCGAAATCGCCAAAAGAAGCAGAGCGGAATTCAATATCAAAGTGGCGGAAAACCCCGCGGGCGGCTGCGAATCAAAAAGAACCTTGCGCTGGACCGGATTCGAAGCGAGCTCGGGTCCCCACAGGAAATTGATGCTGTAGGGCGCATATGAATCCATGGTCCAGAAAGATTTTATCCGGTCGAAAAACATTTCCAGGGGTGACCAGCTGATCAGTTCTATCCGGTGCGCTATGACCTCGGTGTTTGGCGGCAAAGCCAGCCCTATTTCCTTGGGTCTTGATTTCCAGTCTTTTCGATCCGACAGGGAAAACAGTATGACATTGGGTTTCCCTGGCGGCACAGTCATCGGCACGTCGAAATTCTCTCTCTCAGGATCATCTTTGTAGATCCAGACAAAATAAATTTGTTCGCGCCTTTTCGCGGAAACAGTCACCTCCGCAGCCTGGGGATAGAAATCCTCGGGCAGATCCGTCAGAAAGATGCCGGTGCCCGTGGTGGAAAGGATCACTCCCGCGGGATCTTTTTGCATTTTTATCAGCCCGTGTCCGGTCCAGGTGGCGTTTACCTTTCCCTCGGAAAATTCAAAAATCAGCGAGTCTTTCGCGAAAGCACCCGCAGGGAGGGAAAGCAGGAAGAAAGCCAGTGCAAAAACAAACGGCCGTTTTCCGAACATCGGAGGAAGTATCAGGTATCGGGTATCAAGTATCAAGACCGGCGGATAAAAATCATTTACCGGCTGTGCCAATGTCGTACCATTTTGCATTTAAAACATAACTAATCGGTCATTCGTAACGGCATCATCTCGTACCGCGTAGCGTTTACTCAAGCCAAGAACTCCATACCGC
>MFXU01000029.1:0-2262 GCA_001788965.1 Candidatus Peribacteria bacterium RIFCSPHIGHO2_02_FULL_51_15
CGAAACAGTCATGGTTTCTTTCGAAGGCACGGCGATCCCGCGTTTTCCGAAAAGCACGGCATATTCGCCGGTAAGGATTATCTTGCCTGTAGCGGAAGCTGTGCGTATTGACATCAGACCGGGATCAAAATCCAAAACGCCTTTTTCGACGATGGTACTCTTCCATGGCCGCCTCCAAATCGGCGATATCGATGTCCGGAAAATACTTCGGTGAAAAGATCCATTCGGCGTATGCGCTTTGCCACAGGGAAAAATTGCTGGTGCGCATTTCACCGGCAGAACGCAGGACCAGGTCGATATCGGGAAGCTCTGGATGATCCAGGCGTGAACGGAAGATTTTATCGGTGATCGGATCAATTAGCCCTCCTCTGTCCGCAGCGGACTTCGGACGAGCAGGCAATTGGCTTTTGGCTTTTTCGTCAACTGCTAATTGCCAATTTGCCAATTGCCCTTTTTGGATTGCCCGCAGGATTTCGTCCTTCCCGCCATAATCCACCGCGAGATTCAAAGTGAAATCTGTTTCGTCCTTCGTCAGTTCCTCCGTTTCTTCGATGAGTTTTTTCAGAGATGGAGGGATGCGGTCCCGGCGGCCTGAATGCACGAAGCGGGTTTTTTGATCGATAAATCCGAGTTGTTCTTTACGGAGGTACTGCTCCAGCATGTTCATCAACATCGTGATTTCCGCGGGATCCCGTTGCCAGTTTTCCGTGGAGAAACACCAGACCGTCAGGATTTTTATCTCGGGATTTTTCCGGCACCACTCGGTAATCGAGCGGAAATTTTCGATAGCCTGTTCATGCCCCTTCCAGACGTTTTTAAATTTATGTTCACGGGCCCAGCGGCGGTTGCCGTCCGGGATCAGGGCGAGGTGAAGGCCGGGCTTGGAGGAGGGATTATTTGGCAAATTGCTAAATTGTTAAATTGCTAAATTGTTAACTTCAAAAATTTTATTAAATCCGATTTTTAACCAAGGTGCGTAAATATCCGGATTTTTTTTGAAATCATCCAGCATTTTCGGGATTTCAATCCATTTCCAGTCTTCGACTTCATCGGGATCGGGCTTTGGCATTACGGAATCGGAAACAGTACTCGAAAGCAGGGTAACGTGCTCGTGTTCAGTGCCGCGTCCCGCCGGATCTTCCGAGCGGTAAACGAAAGAAGTTCCCGATATAAGCGGACACCTCATTCCAAGCTCTTCAAAAAGCCTTCTCTCCCCGGCTTCAACTGCCGTTTCATTTTCAAACGGATGGCTGCAGCAGGTGTTGGCCCAGATCCCGGGCCAGAGCATTTTCTTTCGGCTGCGTTTCTGGATCAGAAGCTTGGTTCGGTCCGGATCAAACAGATAAACCGAGAAGGCCAGATGCAGTAAGCCTTTAACATGGGCCTCAAAAGAATCTTCTATTCCTGTTTTTCGGCCTTTGATATTGCATAATGTCACGGTGCGATTCATGTTTCGGTAATTGCTAAATTGTTAAATTGCTAAATTGTTAACAGGGAATCAACGAGCGTTACGCTAGCGAACAATTTAACCATTTAGCAATTTAACATTTTTTACCGGTTAAACCTACGTTCTATCCGATTTTTATTCTGCAAAATAGTTGGTTGACTTTTTCGTCTTATGGTCGGTACTTCTCTGCAAATTTTCACGAAGTGGATAGAATATCGGCGTTAATTATGGACTACACGAATTTCTCAAAGAACAAGTTGCGAAAGCCTTTCATCGCTCTCGCTCTGGCGCTTCTCGCCGTACTTTCATATTTGTACAATTTTTCGGGAGACAGGGTGGGGGGCGTAAAAGATTTGAGTGATGCGGGTATTTTGACCGCGGTGGCGAAGGAAGATGCTTCTGTTTATAAAATGTTTTTGAAAGTGGATACCGTGACCGGCGACTCTGCCGATGAGAAACATCGCAGTGAAACAGACGCGGATTCATTCGCATGGCAGATTCAGAGAGATGCTTCCTCCGGACGGCCGGCGATGGACGGATTCCGCGTCACTATGCGGGTAAGCAAGGCTTCCCCTTCGCTTTTTCTGTACGGCGCGGCGGGTACCAGAGTGCCGAAAGTAATTTTGGCCGTGCGCAGGGACAATTCCAAAGAAGATTTTTTGAAATGGATACTGACCGACGTCTATGTCGCCTCTTTCAAAACAGTCGGCAACACGCAGGGGGACGGCTTGCAGGATGAAGTCGTATTCGGATTTTCAAAAATAGAAGTGGAATACAAGCAGACGGACGGAAAGACCGTGCGAAAGGGATGGGAC
>MFXU01000029.1:2277-10828 GCA_001788965.1 Candidatus Peribacteria bacterium RIFCSPHIGHO2_02_FULL_51_15
TCTTCGTAATAATAAGAGGTTACCGAAGAGACCAATTGGACCGAAGTTACCGAGGTGCTTCAGTTTCACTTCGGTCACGTCGGTTCCTTCGGTTCCCTCGGTCCTTTTTTTTATTTATCCCTGATATTCGGTGTTATTCTTGAATCTCTTACAAGCGCTGCTGCCCGGAAGAGGCTTTCGAACGTCCCGGCGTCGATCCATTCTTTTTTCAAAACCGTGGCGGACGCTTCGCCGTTTTTCACGTACCAGTCGCTCACGTCGGTTATTTCCAGCTCGCCGCGGGGCGAGGGCTTCAGCTTGCGGATAATATCGAAACAGCGGCTGTCGTACAGATAGCAACCGGTTACGGCGAAATTCGAGGTGGCCTTAGGCGGTTTTTCTTCGACCGAAACCACTTTTCCGTTTTCAAGTGTTGCGACACCGAATCGTTCCGGGTCCGGCACTTCTTTCAGGAAGAGCCGGGCGCCGGAATCAAAATTTTGAATGTCCTTCGAAATGTCATCGAAAAAAACGTTGTCGCCGAGTATGGCGCAGATCTTGTCGCCGCAAGCAAAACTCTCGGCCAGCCCGAGGGCCTGGGCTATGCCGTCCGGCAGATCCTGGACCAGGTAGCTGAATTCGCAGCCAAACCGGCCGCCGCTGCCGAGGAACCCCGCCATCTGATCGACGTGTTCGCGGCCGGAAATCACAACGATCTGTTTTATGCCGGCATCGAGCAGCACCTGAAGGGGATAAAGGATCAACGGCTTGTCGTAAACCGGCAAAAGACTTTTGTTGGTTATGTCCGTAAGCGGCCGGAGACGGCTGCCTGAGCCGCCACAAATAAGGACGCCTTTCATCGGCGGTACGGTAGCAGAGGCCTCCGAAGGCTCAAAGAAAATTGTTAAATTGCTAAATTGTTTGCAGGCAACAACGCACGTTTCGCTTGCGTAGCAATTTAGCAATTTAACAATTTAGCAATTTGTCTGGGGGAGGTATGATTTCTACGAAAATCGGATCACATGCCTAACAATTTATTAATTACCGGCGGCGCGGGATTCATCGGATCGCATTTTGTTTTGCGCCATTGTGCTTCTTTTGCTGAGGATAAGGTGGTGGTCCTGGACAAGCTGACTTATGCCGGAAATCCGGATTATTTGAAATCGGTTGAAAGAGAAATCGAATTTGTAAAAGGAGATATTGCCGATACAAAGCTGGTTGAAAAAATCGTTAAGGATCACAAAATCCAGTCCATCGTGAATTTCGCCGCCGAAACGCATGTTGATCGCAGCATCGAAGACCCTTTCCCTTTTTTACATACCAATGTCCTGGGGGTCCAGAGCTTGATCGATGTCTGCCGCAAAAATCCGGGTACCCGCCTGCTTCATATTTCGACCGATGAAGTGTACGGGGACTTGTCCGATGAAGATTTGCCGAAGAAAACCACAGATCCTTTGCGGCCCAGCTCTCCCTATGCCGCCAGCAAAGCGGCGGGGGATATGCTCGTTCTTGCCGCGATCCGCACTTATGGCATAGATGCGGCGATCTCACGTTGCACAAACAACTTCGGCCCGCATCAGGCTGCCGAAAAATTCATTCCGACCGTCATCCGCACGGCTTCCGCGGATCAGCCCGTGCCGATCTATGCCGAAGGCAAAAACAAGCGTGACTGGCTGTATGTCACCGATCACACCGATGCCATAGAAATAATTTTGAAAGCGGATTGGTCCGGAGACCGGATCTTCAATGTTTCAGCCGACGATGAGAAGCGCAATATCGATGTCGCTAAAATGATCCTCAAAATTCTTGGTAAACCGGAAACACTTTTGAAATCGGTGAAGGATCGTCCCGGCCATGACTGGCGGTATGCGCTGGATTCGTCGGGTGTCCGGAATTTGGGCTGGAAACCAAAGGTCAGTTTCGGGGAGGGGGTCAGGAAGACAGTCGAGTGGTACTAGTCTTGGCTTCAGTTTGGATCGAACCCACAGTAGACTAGTATGCTACTTACATATCTATGCAAGTTGTTATCGCAACCGGCATTTATCCTCCGGACATCGGCGGACCGGCGACTTATGTGAAGGCTTTGGCTGAGGAGCTGACCAAAAAGGGGCACGAAGTAGTCGTGATCGCCTATGGCCAATTCAAACCCGACGAAAAAAGGTGGAAAGTCGTGACGGTTCCGTATCGCCGGAAGCCTCTGCTGCGCTGGTTTTTGTTTGCCAGGGAATTGAAGAAATACGCCAGAGATGCGGATATCGTCGAGGCTTTCTCCTCGGTCAGCGCCGGGGTGCCGGTGATGATTGCGAGACTCACGAAACCTAAGAAAGTTTTGCGGCTGGGCGGGGATTTCATGTGGGAACGCTATACCGGCCGGGGCGGGAAGCTTGGTTTGAGAGATTGGTATCAAAAGAAACCTAAATCAATCTGGTTGACGGAGAGGCTTCTCAGGACATTTGATCACATAATTTTCTCCACTGAATTTGAGCAGGGAATTTACAGAAAACATTATCGGATGAAAGGCTTCAGTGTGCTTGAAAATGCGTTACCGAACCCCAACCCAATCCCAAACCCTTCTCTGAGGAGCAGACAGGCAATGAGCCACCCGATGCGTCTGCTCTTCGTCGGACGATTCGTAAAATTCAAAAACCTTCCGGCGCTCATTGAAGCGATAACCAAATTACAGGATGCAAATCTGACGATAGTGGGTGAAGGGCCGGAATCGGAAAATCTGAAGGCTTTGGTCGAAAGGCTTTCACTTCAGGAAAAAGTTCTTTTTGTGGGCACGCTGCCGCGGGAACAGCTGCATGAAATATTCAGGATACACGACTTGATGGTCATTCCATCGATAACCGAGATAAGCCCAAATGTCGCGCTGGAAGCCAGGGCTTCAAGCCTTCCGGTATTACTTTCAAAGGAAACAGGATTGAGTCCGGAGCTTTCAAAGGGAATGGTTTTACGGGATTTATCTACTTCCGAGCTGATCGCGGATGCCATTTTGGAAGTCGAGAAAGATTACGTGAAAATTGCGGATAGCGCCGCGGAGCCCGTTATCGCGCGTGGTTGGGATATAGTAGCCAACGAACATTTGAAAGTATTTGAGAGTTTGTTGAACAATTCCAAGCTTTAATTTTATGAAGTCCGATTAGTTATGCGACTCCTGATGATCTCCGGCGACCGCTCGATTCTTTCCGGAAAGAAAGGGGCGTTCCGGTATACGCTGGAAGAACTATCAAAGAATTTCGAGCGGATTGATGTGATATGTCCTGCCCCCTCCCCCAGCCCCTCCCCCGGGCTCTGCGGAGCAGCCGGGGGAGGGGAGATGAATTTTTTTGGAAACGTTCATTTCCATCCTTCACCGCGCGGACTTTGGTATCAGCCTTTTTGGATCAAAAAATGCGGAAAGAAATTGCTCGATGAATTTCATCACGACTCGATAACGGTCCACGAATACCCGCCTTTTTACAACGGAATCGGAGCACGTCTTTTGTTGGATAAACCAAAAACCAGTAACCAAAAACCAAAAACCATACTTGAGATTCACCATATCGTCGGATGGCCTAAGGCCGCATCCTTAAGCGAAAAAATCGGTTACTGGCTTTCGAAATTATTTCTTGTATCACATTCGAAAAAATTCGATGCCGTGAGAGTTGTGAGCAAGATCGTCGCCGAGAAATTGGCTGCAATCGGAGTGGGAGAAGAAAAAATCCGGATTGTGCCGTCCTTTTATCTGGATAGTTCGCATCTGAAACCGGATTCCTCGATACAGAAGAAATATGATTTGGTTTTTTGCGGTCGGTTGGTAAAAAACAAGGGTCTTCCGGTCCTGCTGGAGGCTCTGAAAAATATTCCGGAGAAAAAATTGCTGATTATCGGCGACGGTCCGGAGAGAAATTATTCGGAGAAGCTGGTTGTTTCTTTGGGTTTAACGCACCGCGTGACTTTCCTCGGCTGGCTTGCGGATCAAGATGGGGTGATTGGTGAGCTCCAGTCCGCCAGAGCTTTCGTTTTACCCTCTCTGAGCGAGGGCGGCCCCAGGATCGCGCTGGAAGCGATGGCGATAGGCCTGCCGGTGATCGCTACAAGAGTCGGCGTTTTACCCGAAGTGATAGAGGATGAAACGAATGGGATATTTTTCGACGGCACAAGCGGTGACTTGAAGTCAAAAATCGAAGATCTGCTGAAAAATGAAGAAAAAATGCGGTCAATTGGCGAGACAGCGAAAGCAATACTCACAAAGTTTGATAAGAAACGGCTTATAAAGGATTACGCTGAATATTTGAAGGGATGTGTGAATTGTTAAATTGTTATATTGTTAAATTGTCAGCAAGCAACAACATGCGGAAATGCTATGCAAACAATTTAGCAATTTAGCAATATAGCAATTGTTTATGCGCCTTCTGTTTATCACCCAAAAGCTTCATGGCCAGGATTCCTTCGGAGTCCTGTGGGTCCGGGAATTCGTGCGCCAGGGTTATGAAGTGACGGTGCTGTGTCTGGAAAAAGGAAATGAAGAATTCGGCTTTCCGGTCATATCGATGGGCAAAGAAAAGGGTGCTACGCGCGCGAAATCGGTTTTAAATTTCGAAAAGACGATCGTAAGTCTCGAGTATGACCGGGTCTTCGTTCACATGTCGCCGGTCTGGTACACGCTCGGTTTTTGGTGGTGGATTATCCGGGGTACTCCGGTCTATATGTGGTACACGCATTACAAGATGCAGACGGGAGTCAGGCTTTTCGGGTGGTTCGGCCGGCGATTTTTCTGCGCCACTTCCCAAAGTTTGCCGCAGTTCGACGGCTCCGATAAAAAAATCGTTGTTGGTCACGGGATCGATATGGATTTTTGGGCGAAGCGGCAAAATAACTGCCAGGATCCTTGTGATTTATTGATGGTCCATCGTCTGAGCCGGTCCAAGCGGGTAGAAATCGTTTTGCAAGTCCTTAAATCATTGCCGGAGAAATACAGGCTGGAGATTTACGGCATCGAGGCTGAACCGGATTATGTTCGGGATTTAAAATCTCTGGTACAAAAATTAAATCTGAATAGCCGGGTTACATTTCATGGGACTATCCCGATGAAACAGCTTTCCGAAATCTACACAAGACATTCATTGATCATGAACATGGCGTCGGAAACCATCGATAAAACGATGCTCGAAGCCATGACATGCGGTTGCTATCCGGTGACAACGATGGCGAATGCAAAAGCGATCGGGTTGAATCAAGCGTCGGAAAACGACTTGCCGGAAACCGTCGCGGATTTCGTTTTAAAAAATTCGGAGAAACTTCCAATGTCATCCGAAGAGATGTACCGGATCGTGGCGGAAAAGCATGGATTGGAGGGGCTTATAAAAAAAATGGGCGTGTATATCCGAGCCGGCAATTAGGTTGCGTTAACATGTTGTTTGGCTTCCAGAACAATTTTATTGAACCGCCGCACCCACGGAGGGGTGCTGCTGAGTGCAAATAATACAGACCTCATCAGCAGCGGCCCTCCGCGGCCGCGGCATGCAGGTTTTTTTGTGAACACTACCTAGTATTGCTTCCGCGATGTCCGTTCATGTAAATCGTTGACCGAAGTGCTATGAGCTTTGAGCTTTGAGCGATGAGTTTGCCGCTTCTCAAAGCTCACAGCTCATCGCTCAAAGCTGGTTGTCCGGTTGAATTTTGACATGCACAAACTTTGTGGAAGCAACACTAGATCGAAGCGGCTACAGCTTCGGATACCTCGCGAACCTGCCCTTCCGTCAATTCCGCAAACATCGGAAGCGACAAAATTTCTCCGGCCAGTTTCTCGGCGACCGGAAAATCGCCCTTTTTCCATCCAACTCCCTCATAAGCTTTTTGGAGATGGATCGGGATCGGATAATGGATACCCGTCGAGATCCCTTTCTCTTTCAATTTATTCTGAACTTCGTCGCGGTTTTTTACCCGGATGACGAAGAGATGATAATTGTGTTCACGGTTTTCATGTGTCTCGAAAAGAATTATGCCCGGAACATCACTCAACAATTTGCGATAAAGAGCCGCATTTGTCCGGCGTCCGCCGTTCCATTGGTCCAGGTGTTTCAGTTTCACATCCAGAACGGCTCCTTGAATGCCGTCCAGACGCTCGTTACTGCCAACAATCGAGTGTTTATATTTTTCCGGCATGCCGTGGTTGCGCAGCATTCGGAGCTGCTTGGCCAACTCGTCGTCATCGGTGGTGATCCCTCCGCCTTCGCCATAAGCGCCAAGGTTTTTTCCGGGATAAAAACTAAATGCCGCGGCATCGGCGAGCGCGCCGGCCTTTTTCCCCCGGAAGCCGCTTCCATGCGCCTGACAGGCGTCCTCGATCACATATAAGCTGTATTTTTCGGCAATGGCATTGATTGAAGCCATGTCCGCGCATTGACCGTAGAGATGGACGGGAATGATCGCTTTTGTTCTGTCGGTGATTGCTTCTTCTATTTTGTCGGTATCGATCAACGCATCGCTCTCGCGGCAGTCGACCAAAACCGGAGCAGCTCCGACGAGCGAGATGGCTTCGGCGGTGGCAAAAAAAGTATTGGCTACGGTCATCACCTCGTCATCCGGTCCGACTTCCAGTCCCCTCAGGATCAGTTCCAGCGCGGCCGTGCCCGAACCCACGCCGATGCAATGTTTCGCGCCCGAGTAAGCCGCGAAGTCTTTTTCAAATTTCTCCACCGCCGGACCGAGAGCGAAGGCACACGTTTCCACGACGGATTGAATCACCGGATCGACTTCGGTCTTGATCGATTTGTATTGGGCTTTGAGGTCGAGGAAAGGGACGGGCATAGAACGAGAATAATTGATAATTGATAATTGACAATTGATAATTATAAATCCGGTGCCGCGGGTCAGTAGACCCGCTCTAGTAATAAAAAATAAAATGAGAGCGGCCCTGCCGAGCCGCGGTAATCGATATATGTATAATTATTCCATGTCCAATCGAAAAATTATTCTTCATGGTGAACGGGTTGCCTTGGCCGAGATGTTGGCCGAGGACCAGCCATTTTTCCGTAAGTGGCTGAGCGAAAACGCCGGACTCCGCGAACTCATCGACGACCTGAAGATTCCAACTGCGGAAGATCAGTCAAACTGGTTTAAGCGGGTCCAAAAGCCCGATCGTAAATTTTTCTCGCTGGTTACCGTGCCGGACGAGAAACTTATCGGGAACGCCGGGTTCGTGGATATTGATGAAGACCGGAAAACGGCGACTATGCGCATAACCATCGGCCACCCGGAATTTCTCGGCAAAGGCCTGGGTTCCGAAGCGATAGGTTTGTTGAAAAAATATGCGTTCGAGTCAGCGGACTTCGAAAAGCTGGGGCTCAAGGTGCTGGAAAACAACCTAAGGGCCGTAAAGTCTTATATGAAGAGCGGGTTCAAACTGATCGGGAAAGAATCAATCGATGGTAAGATCAAATTAACCATGGCGCTTAGCCGCTCCGATTATTTCAAAAGCCAGTCATGAGTCTGAAGATCGAGCCCTACTCCGGCAAACGGGAAAAGGCGTGGGACGATTTTGTCGCAGAATCCCGCAATGGGACGCTATTTCATACCCGGCGGTTTTTGGCTTATCACCCCGAAGCGCGGTTTGAGGACGCCTCGCTTCTTTTCCTGGACGGAGAGAAAATCGTCGGACTACTACCGGCGGCCGTGAAAACCGATTCCGGAAAAAAGATGTTGGTTTCCCATCCGGGAGCGTCTTATGGCGGCCTCGTCCTGCCGAAGGGGGCGGGGATGAAGGAAACCGGGGAAATGCTTTCATTGGTCTTTAGCTTTGCCAAAGAGAACGGCTTTCATTCGATTTCATTTCTCAGGCTTCCTCCCGCCAGTCTCCAGGTGGAGTTTTCTGAGGACCTCCCGTACTGGATGTATCAGCAGGGCTGGGGCATGATCCGCTGCGAGATGGACGGAGCGGTCGATGTATCCGGAATGAAGGAAGACAATATTATGGCTTCTCTAAGCGGCAAATGCCGCAATATGGTCAGGCAGGCCGAAAGGGGAAACGTGTTGGTTTCAATCTCTGATGATTTCAAAGCTTATTGGTCACTTCTCGAATCGGTTCTGGATTCGCGGCATGGAGCGCGCCCGACGCATACTCTTGAAGAAATCGTGCGGCTCAAATCGTTAATGCCGAACGACATTCGTTTACTGGCGGCTTTTATAAAAGAAAAAATGGTCGCCGGGACGGTTCTGGTTACAATCAATGAAATAGCGGTTTATACGTTGTATATGGCTCAGGATTACGAATCCCAAAAATTCCATCCCATGCATCTGGTACTGGTGGAGGCTTTGAAGCTGGCGATATGGGAGAAGAGGCGGGCTCTGCATCTCGGCGTCTCCACCGAAGACGGGGGGACGAAAGTAAACGAAGGACTCTTTTTCTTCAAGGAAAGCTTTGGCTGCCGGCCGGTGAGACGCGAGAGCTGGGAGATTATTTTATAGCCCGCTGGGATTGTTAAATTGCTATATTGTTAAATTGTTCGCAAGCGGAACGTTTGGTTAATTCCTGCTAACAATTTAGCAATTTAGCAATTTAGCATTATTTTCTAGTCATGCTTCCACC
>MFXU01000030.1 GCA_001788965.1 Candidatus Peribacteria bacterium RIFCSPHIGHO2_02_FULL_51_15
GGACTTCGTTGAGACGCACAAAAATAATCCTACCTTTCTGGGGCGAGCTGAAGTCCTCAATAAGATCTTCAGTTGAAAGCAGATCTTTCCGCGTAGGTTATCTGGTTCGGTGCTGAAACAGTTCAAAGTGTTACCAATCAACCCGTCACATACAGAATGTGGCATCAGAACGGGTATTCGGCTACCATCTTCCGCCAATGAATATTTTGAACCATGAGCGGCAGAAAACTACGTACGCATTCGTAGATGCGGCAAACATCATCTACCGCGACAGCGAACCCAATCCATGGAAGATCGATCTGAAGAAGCTCATCAAATATCTGAAGGAACGTTTTGGCGCGTCGAAGGTCTTCTATTTTGGAGGTCTCGACGATCGGAACAGAACACAGATTCATATTTATAGGAAACTGGAAGAGTGGGGCTATGAGTTGCACCTCAATCCCGTGAAGCGATTCGTGAACGAGCGAGGTGAGTGGTACCTGAAGGCGGATGTCGATGCGCGAATGGCCTTCAAGGCGATGCATTGTCAGGATAAATACGACCGAGCCGTCTTTATGACGGGGGACGGTGATTTTTTCTGGCTTCTCGAGCACCTTGTTCAAAAGAAAGAGAAGGTTTGGCTCCTCGCAAGCCCGAAAAAGACTGCCAAAGAACTCAAGAAGCTCTTTGGTGCGAATTTCGCAAATCTTGATAACCTTCGGTCTCTCCTAGAATACCGACAGATACTAAAAGAGACGGACTCTACGAACGACTCCGTCTCAGGTGTTACAAAGCCAGTGTAGCAGAAATACGGGGTACGTCAAAAGAAATTTTCATTGAAGCTCCCAAAATGCCGAGATTCACACAGTTGCCTGAGCATCCAGAGATTCATAGAGTGAGCACCATTATTGAAAAGTATCCTCATACTCCTTTCTGTCCCAAATAATGTAAGGTGAATCGGGTGGATAGGGAGTGAGGATTGCTTTGCCGGTTTTCGCACATGTGCGCTCGTAGAGTTGCGGACTTCCAAGTTTCTGTGCACGTTTGTTCATTCGTTCCTCATAGGATTCTCGCGGCAGCGGAACATTCAGCTCACGATATCGTTCGATTTCCTGAGTCGTGATGCGGAATGGCCTGCCTGAGAGTGCGCTTTTCACGGTAATCGGAGCATCCGTTTCCGGAAGTCCATCGGGAAGTTGACTTGCTTTGATTGCATCCGGAAAATCTTTGATGTCTTCTTCATACCAAGAATATCCCTTGAGTTTTGCCTCTTCTTCGGAGATCGGGTAGTACCGATAGGCAATCGAGCGATTGTACGGCATGGGATTGAAACGGACCGGGAAAAATTCTCCCCATTCCTTCGTCGTCCGCATGTGTTCAATAATCCTCGTGGCCATTTTTTCGTACTCATCTTTGGTGTATTGCTTATTCAGAATGCAGTATTCCCTTTTCCAGAGGCCAACGCACCCAAAACAGTTCTTGCATCCGTCACAGGAAATGCAGTAGAACAAATCAGAACTCTGATTTCTGCATGTATAACAAAAGATCAAACGGGAAATATTGTTACCACACGTGCAGCAATCATAGATAAGTTCAGCCGAACGACCGAAGAATGTATAGTCGCGGCAATCGTTCGTTTTGTCGTAGAGATTGAAGCAATTGTCGAGATTCTCGCCGTGTTGAATGAAGTTACTATTCTTCACATTGCGAGATTCAAGGACACAATTACCCGTGCAGTCTTCTACTTGATGCATGATGGTATGAGGGCGTGGATGTTGGTGCGTCATGTCTTCAAATTCCTTTCGATATTTTTCTCGCGTTTGAAATGAACTACCGTCGAAGCTGCGCAAGAATAATTCGTATTCTTCTTTGCTTTTTTGTTCATTCCAAATGCAGTACTTCTTGTTTCGCAGATTCACGCAACCGAAACAATCACGGCAGTTGCGGCAGTTTAAAAGGAAGAGGCTGTCACTACAGTTTTCGGAGTTGAAGCTGCTCTGCAGACGAAAAGATCGGGTGCAATTCGTACAGTCGTAACAAAGTTCCGATTCAATGGTCAGCGTACTTTCTACGCAATCTTTTGACCCCCACACGCTTTCGCTGTAAAGACAGTCCTCGGCATTGGACATGCTGAATGTCAGGTAGCAATTCTTGTCATCCGAAGCGTTATTGCAGTACTCGCAGTTCTCCGTCCGGATGTTGTTGATGGCAGTGTAGCGAGGAACGACTTTATGAAGTTCATACAATTGTTCCATGAATGATTTTTCAAATGAATATTCCCTGCCATAGTCGAGTGCATTCCAGCGATCGCTGAACCAGTCTTCATTGCGCATGACGGGAAATGGGGCACTCGGCGGATACATGGAGAAGATTTTTTCGCCTCCCGGAAAGGCTGTTCTTGGGAATAATGCCGTTTGATTGCGGAATGCCAAACGATGACATTGTCGGCAATGAGGACAATTGATCGGAGGCGGAATCGAGTATTTCCTCCCAGCAAAGACCGGACTGACATGATCGTAGAATGCCAGGTCATTCTCTTTGATCTGAAATGCCTTCTGACATTTATGACAGTTGATGTGCATTACTCACAATATACCTTTTCGTAGCCGAGTTGTGGAGCCAGCGTCCCCACCAAAAAATAAATCAAGTAAGGGAGTGGGTCACCCCAGAACCGCAGCTTCCCCTACGTATGTGGGTCCATTAGGCCCAAAACATCATGGCGGAGAGGGAGGGATTCGAACCCTCGAACCCCTTTTGGGGGTTACGCGATTTCGAGTCGCGCGCCTTCGGCCACTCGGCCACCTCTCCTTACTCCTAGCCTATCATAGACATTTATATTTTCGATCATGAACCAGTCGCTTCGCTCCGGTTCGTGGCAGGCCACTCGGCCACCTCTCCAGTTGTTAAAGCGTAACATATTTTTACTTTATTTTTTTCAATGCCATTACGCTCACCGGCAACTCGTATCCGTTGTGTTCAAAAACTTTTTCTTCCGTGATTTCGTAGCGCTTCTCAAGCTTCTTCATGTCCGCTTTGTAAAAATGATTCCGAAAGCAAAATCGGGGTAACTATCCGGCCGGTTTGCTGAAACAGGTTTGTGACGAACACATTTTTAATTGTCAATTGCCCGCCCCCCGAAGTCCAGCCTGGATTTTTTTTGGCTGGACGAAGTGGGGTCAATTCTCAATTGTCAATTTCGTTACTCCTCCCTCGCCTCGCGTTTCAGCTCGGCTTCGATGAGGATGTCCAGATCACCGTCGAGCACCCCTGTAGTATCGCTGGTTTCATAATTCGTACGCAGATCCTTCACCATCTGATACGGGTGCAGGACGTAGCTTCTGATCTGGCTGCCGAAATCAGCGCTGACGTGCGAGCCCTTCAGCCTTTTTTTCTCGGCTTCCTCTTCCGCCTGTTTTTTTTCCAGCAGTTTCGCCTTCAGCATGTTCATCGCCCGCTCGCGATTCTGCAGCTGACTGCGCTCGTTTTGGCAGGCGACCACCATGCCGGTCGGGATGTGGGTCAGCCGGACGGCGCTGTCGGTCTTGTTGACGTGCTGGCCGCCGGCGCCCCCCGAGCGGTAGGTGTCGATACGGAGGTCTTCCTGCCGGACTTCGATTTCATTCGTGCCGCTCATGTCGGGCAGGACTTCCACCAGGGCGAATGAAGTCTGTCTCAGGTTTTTTGCGTTGAAAGGCGAAAGTCTCACCAGCCGGTGCGTACCGCGTTCGCATTTGAGATGGCCGTAAGCCGCATCCCCGGCTACATGGATGGTCATGGATTTTATGCCAGCTTCTTGTCCGTCCGTACGTTCCACTACTTCCGTTTTCCATTCTTTTCTTTCGGCGTATCTCAAGTACATCCGGCCGATCATCCCGGCCCAGTCCTGGGCTTCGGTGCCGCCCGCGCCGCTGGTTATGCTCAAATAAGCGTTGCCGAGGTCATACTTGCCTCCCAGATACAAAGCCCTTTCGGCGACACTCCACTTCTCGGCGATTAGTTTGTATTCCTTTTCCAGTTCAGGAATGTCTTCTGCCCTGCCGGCAGTGGCGAGCTCGTGAAGGTCTTTGGTTTCGGCAAGCAGGTTCAGTATCGGCAGCCACTGCTTTTTTAGAGCCTTGATTTTGTTGAACAATTCTTCCGCATACCGTCTGTCATTCCAGATGTCCGGGCCGGAGACTTCTTTTTCGAGAACCTCTATCTGCTGCGGTATTTTTCGTTTCTCAAAGAGAGTCCTTGCCCATGTTCAGAGCATTCAGCAGCTCATGAAGCTTGGCGATAAGCTCATCCATGGGGAAGGGGGAAAAATAACAATTGACAATTGACAATTAACAATTGACAAAGGGCAATAAGGCAAAAGGGCAATCCGATCCTTCTTCAGGCTAGCAGAAAAATATGAAATCTGCTATCATATGGAGATTCTATGAACGGCTTAACCTGGCGAAAATATGCGGCTGATCAAACTGTCGTTGAAACGCAAAATACGGCGCGCTCCGCCGGAGCGATTATAAAGACGATAGAAAAATCGGGGTTGCCGATTTTTTTGTTCGGAGCGATTTTCTTCATCTCTTCACTGGGATTCAAAATTCTGCTTTCACCGGACCGGTTTCCGGTGAGACTTCCTGACCGCACAGTCCGGATCGGGGATTTGGTGGACGAAGAGAAAGCCCTGCGGGACAGGGAAGCCAGGCTGCGTGAAACCAAAGCCATGCTGGACCAGGCAAACAGGTCCCCCGTCCTGCATAAGGTATCGAAGATCAAAGAAGACCGGCTGGCGGTCGGGGATGCGCTTTCCAGGGTGGATGAGATACGCCGGACTTTCATATACGGAGGGATAGACCCAATCTCCCTGCCCGGCGTGGAATTTCAAGGCGATGCCGGGATAGTGGTCGTTTCCGGAGAAGTGCGGGACACCGGAAACAGATCGCAGGACATATTGACCAGATTCATCGACGGCCTCAGGAATGCGGGGCTCCGGGTTTCCGAGCCGGAATACCTGCAAAATTCCGATCCGGACGGAGGGACACGGTCGCCTTTCAAAATTTCAATTTATCTGAAAAATGACTGACTTATCTCCAGGATTTTGGCGGAGAGGGGGACTGGCGTTTTTTATATGCGGCCTGGTTTTGTGCGTGGCTTCGGTCGGCCTGCTGGTTGCCCATACGCGGGTTTTTTCAGAAAAGAGAAATACTGCGGTGATGATCGGGACCATCCTGCCCGAGCTTAAAACCCGGGTGGCGATACTGGCGGCCAACACCGAAGCGGAACAGATATTCGAGAAAAACGCGCTGACATCCCGCGAGGAACAGGCGGCGATTTTTGTATTGCCGGAAAATCCGTCCGGCACGAGGGTTGCGCGCGTACTGCAGCAGATCGTGAATTCAATGAATAAAAAAACAAAAGCGGACCCGGTTTCGATTTCGAAGATTTCATTCGCTCACAATGCGGCGAATTTCGGCAGCATCAAAACTCTGAGCGGCAGCATCATGCTCAGCGGGAATTACCAGTCGGTAGCGCGTTTGCTGCAGATTCTTTTCTTCAGCGGTGACATGATGGTAAAAGACGCGCTGAGTGGCGATATACGGGATGAAATTCTCCTGGCCGTGGAAAGCTCGGCCCCTATGTCCCTGCCGGCCGCCGAAAATTTCCTTTATATGGACTTTTTGCAGTATGCCTCCGACCCCGACGGGTACGAGAACCAAATGGTCCGCGACATGCCGGCCCGGACTGCGGTGGAGATAAAAACAGCGTTGCTTGAGAGCGGCGTCTCGCGGATCCGTGCGGCTCTTTCCCCCGTCGCGTCCGATTTGCTTGACGGCAATGCCTGGCCGCTGCCGCTGATGCGGGTGGATTACGTAAGCCGGCAGGGACAGATATGGAAGATAGATTTCACGGTTTTTGGAAGGTAAAAAACATTTCTTTCCATTTCAGCAGCGGCCCTCCGTGGCCGCGGTGATTCTGGTATTCGTTTCGTTTTGGTATAGAGGCATCCGGGACGGAACGGAGTGTCATGTTCGTAGGCGGATATCTGAAGATCAAAAAATGCTGCCCTAACTACTCCGCGGCCACGGAGGGCCGCTGCTGATCATAATTATTATTTCCCGTTGTTTTGGATTTGATCCGTTTTAGTCATTTGAAAATTAGTTGGTCATTGGTCATTGGGATTTGGTCATTATAAGCTTGGATCATGCGTTCCAGGATTTTATTTATCACCCGGTGTCTTCAGCCGGCACATGGCGGCATGCAGCGCTACACTCGTACTCTTTTCGAGGAGTTAAAGTCCCGGCAAGACATTTCGCTTAGAGTGACCGGATTCGCCGGGAAGAATTTTTTTTTACACTTCTTCTTTATCCGGGCATTTTTTTCGTGCCTGTTTTTCCGCGGAGAATACATCCATATCGGCGATGTGGTTCTTTCCCCGCTTCTGCCGTTGATTTGGCTTTTCCGTCCGGGAATAAAAAGGTCAATCACGGTCTTCGGCCTGGATTTGAAATACGCCCCGTTTTTTTATCAGAACATTCTGCGTTTTTGCCTTCCGTTCGCCGGGAAAACCGTCGCGATAAGCCGGGCGACGGCGAAAGAAGCGGAAAACCGCGGAGCCAGTGCCGAAGCCATAACAGTGATTCCTTGCCCGATTTCCGGATTTCCTTCCGGTGAAAAACTCATGAATAAAAATGACATAAATCTCTCAGAACCGAAGTTTCTGATTTTCGGCCGCCAAATAAAAAGAAAAGGAACAGTTTGGTTTTTGCAAGAAGTTTTTCCGTTGGTACTGGAGAAATATCCGGAAGCCCGTCTCAAAATCGCAGGATCAGGACCGGAAATGAATGCGATAAAAGACGCCGCCGGAAATTTCGGCCAGGCGAACATTTCGATACTGGGCGATCTTGCCGAACATGAAAAAATAGAGCAATTTTGCGCGAATGATATTTTTTTAATGCCCTGCATTCCGGTCAGAAACGACATGGAAGGGTTCGGCATCACATGCCTGGAGGCGGCGATATCGGGCTTGCCCGTCGTCGCAGCTGAGCTGGAAGGGGTGAAGGACGCGGTATTGGCAGGCGAAACAGGGTTTTTCTTTGAACCGGTAAACCCCGCTTCGGCGCTTGAAGCCATCGAAAAAACACTCAATTACTCTTGGGATCCGGACAAAATACGGGAGGCCTGCATGAAAAATTTCAGCGCGGGAAAAATCGTGGACCTTTATTTAACGCAAGTGTTTGAGATTTAGGAAGCTCCGATTAACTGCTTTTTATTACTACCCTGAAATAATTGTTAAATTGTTAAATTGCTAAATTGTTCGCCCGTTCGATTAACTCAGGGCGACCTTATCTGGCACAATCATCTGTGTCATTCCGGGCGACCTGAGCTGGTCGAAGGTCGCAAGCGCCGCGCGGGTTTATTGTCAGCAATTTAACAATTTAGCAACTTAACATTTTTCAGAGGTTTCCGAAGCCTATAATACCATTTTGCATTTAAAACATAACTAATCGGTCATTCGTAACGGCATCATCTCGTACCGCGTAGCGTTTACTCAAGCCAAGAACTCCATACCGCCAGCGCGTCTGATTAAGAACGTTTTAAACGCGAAGTGGTATAACCTATCTTCGTGGATCTTTCCGGTCTCCATATCGGCATGGTTTCCTGGGACTACGATCCCCCGATCGGCGGGATGGGCCGCCATGTGAAAAATCTGGTTACCGGCCTTCGGTCCAGAGGGCTCAATGTCTCGGTATTGTCAGGGAAAGATATAAAAACATTCCGGTGCCGCAATCTGGGATTTTCATTGATGCTAAAATTTCATCTGAGGAAATGGATCAAACAAAACTTCATCGATGTCCTCCATGTCCACACCGGGCCCGGAGGCGTTTTTCTTTTTGATGCCGCCGGGATACCGACAGTCGTCACGGCGAATCATACTTACAGCCGCCAATCGCGGCTTCCGGGTGAAAACTGGAAAAGGTCATTGATTCCTTTCGAGAGAATTACATACGCTTGCGCCGATCGCGTGATTTCTATTTCTTCCGACACCGCGGCGGCGGTCGGGGCCGATTACGGGATACCGCGCGAAAAAATTTCCGTGATACCCTGCGGCTTTCCGCTCGAACTCTGGGCAGGATCCGATCTCGAGCCGGACATGAGGAAACTTTCTGTCGTTTTCATCGGGCGGCCAGACAAGCGCAAAGGCTGGGACATACTCATGAGCGCCTGGCCGAAAGTTCTGGTCTCGAACCCCGATGCGGTTTTGGAAGTCGTCGGATTCGATGCCGGACCGGTTCCGGGCATCCGTTACCTTGGAAAAATCACCGATGAAAGCCTCCGGAAAATCGTCGGTGAAAGCCGGCTCACGGTTTGTCCGTCCCGTCTGGAAGGTTTCGGTTTGAGTGCCGCGCAATCAATCGCCGCCGGGACGCCCGTGGTGGCTTCGAATGTCGCGGGTCTACGCACCACGGTAAAAAACTGGGAAACCGGCCTTCTGACCAAAGCGGAGCCGGAAACCTTGGCGGCGGCGATCAGATTGGCACTTTCCGATGAAATGCTTTGGGAA
>MFXU01000031.1 GCA_001788965.1 Candidatus Peribacteria bacterium RIFCSPHIGHO2_02_FULL_51_15
AAATAGTGTAGTATCTTTTTTGGTCCTCTAACCCCCTTATCAGTATGTACAAGATCATCATCCCGCTCATTGCCATCGCTTTTATCCTTACCACGACGACTTTATAAAGTTTTTCTTATAACCATGAAAAAATTGCTAAATTGTCGGGAGCAGGCTTTTTGCCTGCGCGGCCAGAAAGGCCGCTCCCGGTTTGTTGCCTGCAACAATTTAACAATTTAACAATTTAACAATTGATTATTTATTTCTTTTTCCAATAACCCGTGACCCGTTCCCTGAAGAAAGGCCCCTACGTCGATCCGAAGCTCATGAAAAAGGTGATGCGGATGATCGAACGCCAGGAAAAAAAGATCATCAAAACCTGGTCGCGGGACTGCGATATCCCGCCGGAATTCGTCGGATTCACATTCGCGGTTCATAACGGAAAGGAATTCATGCCGGTATATATCACCGAGCAGATGGTCGGTCACAAACTCGGCGAGTTTTCATTCACCACCAAGTTCCGGATCCACGGCGGAAAAATGACCAGAGCGGAGGAAAGCTCCACTCTGTCCAAAACCGCCGCTTCGGCTGCGGCGATCCAATCTTCAACTTCTGAAAAGAAATAATCCTATGTTTAATTTGTTTTTAGAGTCGGCAGGGAAATTGTTAAATTGTTACATTGCTAAATTGTTGCGCAAGCGAACACCGAGTTTTATCCCATTTGAACAATTTAGCAATTTAGCAATTTAGCAATTATTTACCCGAATACCGCCGCACAACTTCGTTTTATGCACGCTTCCATCCGTTCCACCCGGCTCGCTCCAAAAAAAGCCAATCTGATGGCCAAAATAGTCCGTGGGCTGACGGTTCCGGATGCCATCGAGCTTCTCAGGAAAACCTCCAAAAAAAGCGCGCGCCTTTTTGAAAATGTGATCCGCAGCGCCGCCGCGAACGCCGAGCACAATTTCAAGCAGGATCCGCAGATGATGATACTGAAGACCGTTGTCGTAAATCAGGGGACGGCCTACCGGCGCGGTATCCCGATGGCCCGTGGGAGGGTGAGGCCGATCAAAAAGTTTTTATCGCACATAAGCGTTACCTTGGGTTTTCCCGAAACTGAGGAGAAGAGTCCGAAGAAACCGAAGAATCCGAGGAGTCCGAAGAAAAAAAATGAGTCAATTATTCCTGCTAATAAGATAAAATCTGATATAAGTTCGAGCGAAAAGCAGAAGCCTTCTTCGGTTTCCTCGGTTTCCTCCTCATAACTATGGGACAAAAAGTCAACCCCAACGGCTTTCGCATCGGCATCACGCATTCGTGGCCGAGTACCTGGTTTGCGACCAAGACGAAATTCAGGAACATGTTTCTGGACGACGTGCGGATCCGCCGCCATATCCAGAAAAAATTCAAGGATTCCGGGATAAGCCTGTTGGAGATCGAACGCGGTAAAAAAGTTTCGGTGATGATCCACACTTCCAAGCCCGGAGTGATCATCGGGAAACAGGGCGCGCAGATCGAGGATTTGAGGAAAGAACTGGAAAAAACTTTCGGGGGCTCATTTGAAATCAATGTTCAGGAAATCCGGAGTCCGGATGCCGATGCCGTTTGCATCGCGGAAAACATACAGGGCCAGATAGAAAGGCGCATGCCATACCGCCGCGCCTGCAAGATGGCGATAGAAAAAGCCATGCAATCCGGAGCCGTCGGCATCAAAGTAGGAGTCTCCGGACGGCTCAACGGAGCGGAAATCGCGCGCAGCGACAGCTTCAAGGAGGGCAATGTGCCGCTGCATACCCTGCGGGCCAACATTCAATTTGCCACCAAGCATGCCCGGACGACTTACGGCACCATCGGCGTGCAGGTCTGGGTTCACAAAGGAATGGTTTTCAAAAAGATCCAGGAAGCCAAATCCGCAGCATTAACTTCTCTTTCCCAAGCCACATGATTCCAGTATTTCATTTTTATTTTTTGGAGAACTGTAAACGTTTTCCCGGCAGAGCTTTGTGCTATGAGCTATCAGCTATGAGAAGCTCACCGCTCACCGCTCACCGCTCATAGCTTTTTTTATGCTCCAGCCTCTCAAAACAAAGTATCGCAAACAGCACCGCGGCCGCGGGCAGTTTAAGGGAAAGGCAAGCCGCGGAGCCGAGCTGGCATTCGGCAGTTACGGGCTGAAAGCGCAATCCGGCGGGGAGATCACAGCCCGCCAGCTGGAGGCAGCCAGACGCGCGATTACTCACGCGGCGGCCAGAGGCGGAAAGATATGGATCAGGATTTTCCCCCACAAACCGATAACGCGGAAATCGCCGGAGGTGCCCATGGGGGCCGGTAAAGGATCCGTCGAATTTTATGCGGCGGTCGTGAAACCGGGGACTATCCTTTTTGAAATGGACGGCCTGCCAGAAGCTCTGGCCAAGGAGGCTTTTCGCTTGGCGGCGCACAAATTACCGGTATCCACCAAGATGATTGTCTCAATTCATAAACACGCAGCATGAGTACCGAATCCCGCGTTGCCGAGCTAATGCGCATGTCCCCGGACGAACTTCGCAAGGAGATCTGCCTTCGTCGCGCCGAATGCGCCAAAATGCGCATGGGAATCGGCGTCCAAAGCGAGAAAAACCACGCTCTGTACCGAACCAAACGCAGGGAATTGGCTCGGATGCTTACGGTTTTGGGCCAGCTCGACAAGGATGAAAAGAATGAGACGAAAAAAACGATCAAGAAGACAAAGAAGATTATGGCTTCCCAAGCGACAGATAATGCTGTAAAAAATACGGGCTCTGAAATTGCTGCGAAATCTGTCGTAACGGCAAAAAGCAGAAAATCCTCTTCGTCGTCTTAATCCCTGTTTCTTCTTATCGATGCGCACCAAGATCGGATTCGTAACCTCGGCCAAAATGACAAAAACCGTCACTGTGACGGTGCACCGCTATGTGATGCATCCGATGTACGGCAAGCGTTTTCGCGTCAGCAAAAAGTTTCTGGCCGATTTGAACGGGCAGGATGCGGGAGTGGGAGATGAAGTGGAGATCACCGAATGCCGGCCGATCAGCAAGCGCAAATGTTTCAAGATAATCGATGTGAGAAAGAGGGCTCCCCGCTTGGCCGATGTGAAGATGGAAGAAGTGGAAAAGCAGGTGAAACGCGATCACCGCGACGTCAATTTTGAGAAAGTAAAAAGTCCCGAGTCCAAAGAAACCACCAAACCACAATGATCCAGCAGCAAACAATTCTTTCCGTGGCCGACAATACTGGCGCCAAGACATGCATGTGCATCAAGGTGCTCGGCGGCACGAGGCGGCGTTATGCCGCAGTCGGCGATGTCATCGTGGTGGCGATAAAAGACGCTTCTCCGCGCGGGACGGTGAAACGGCATGCAGTCGAACGGGCAGTGATCGTCCGGACGAAATCCATGACCCGCAGAAAAGACGGAAGCGCGATTCGGTTCGATGACAATGCCTGCGTGATAATCGACGGCAACCTGGAGCCGAAAGGCACTCGTATTTTCGGCCCGGTCGCCCGTGAGCTGCGCGCTGCGGGTTATCAGAAGATCATTTCCCAGGCGCCCGATGTTCTTTGAATTTTCCCCCGTCTCACCAATGAAAATTATTATATTGCTAAATTGCTATATTGTTCGCAAGCGAAGCGCTTGGGGACCGCCAAACAAGCAATTTAACAATTTAACAATTTAACAATTTCTTTTCGATTCTCATCGCGACTCAATACTATGAAAATTTCACAAGGCGACGCCGTCCAAGTCATTACCGGCAAGGATAGAGGAAAAAAAGGGATCGTCATGCGCGTACTCCACGCTGAAAGCCGTTTGATTGTCAGCGGGATCAACCTGGTGACCAGGCACGTGAAGAAAAACGCGGAGACGGCCGGGAAGAAAATACGGTTCGAGGCGTCCATCCACTCGAGTAACGTGATGATACTGGACCCGAAAACCGGCAAGCCCACGAGGATCGGCTACCGGATTGATCAGGGCAAGAAAGTCCGGTTCGCAAAGATTTCAAAGTCGGTTCTCACCAGGACAAAAATCCCGAAGGCCGATAAAGAGAAAGCCGAGGCAGCCAGGGAAATAAAGCCGGAAGCCAAAGAAAAAGCCAAGAAATCGCCTTTCTGGAAAAAGGGCGGGTTCGGCGCCCAAGCTATTTCCGAAGAGGGCGCGACCAAGACAGAAGCCGGTCCTGCGAAGCCCGCTGCAACCCATACCCGTTCCGCCGGCCGCGGATCCTGATACGCATGGCATTTGTCCCACTCCAAAAACGGCTCAAGACCGATATCGCAAAAGCCCTGAAAGAAGAGCTGAAAGTGACGAATGATCATGCCCTGCCTCAGGTGAAAAAAGTGATACTCAATGTCGGGCTGAACCAGAAAAAATATTCCTCAAAAGACATCCAGCAGTACATCGCTGATTCAATCGCCCTCATTGCCGGTCAAAGGCCGAGCAGTCGCAAATCCCGGAAAGCGATAAGCAACTTCAATATCAGGCAAAACATGATCGTAGGTCTCCGGGTCACGCTTCGCGGAAAACGCATGTACGCTTTCCTGGATCGCCTGCTCTGTTATGCCCTGCCCCGGATCCGCGATTTCCGCGGGCTTACACCGAAGCTGGACGGACAGGGGAATTTCGCGATCGGTATACAGGACCATTCGGTGTTTCCCGAGGTTCCCTCCCCCGAAGCCAGCAAGATTTTCGGCATGCAGATCCAGGTGACCACCTCCGCCCGGACGGATGCGCGCGGAATGGCATTGTTCCGGCAAATGGGTTTCCCGTTCCGCCGTCCCCAAAAAAAGGGTTCCAAAGAAACAGAAGTCTCTTAGATTTTTTTTAAATCATTCTCTCTCCACTGTTAAATTGTTAAATTGCTAAATTGTTACTTTTTTAATCACAGGTCTTGCTTTGTCAGCAATTTAACAATATAACATTTAACAATAGTTTTATCCATCTACTGCATCCCACCCTCAAATAGTTTTCTTTGGTTCATATGGCTCGTGACGCACTACTCATCAGCTGGCGGAACAAACGTGAAGAACTAAACCGCGCAAAGGCCGCCGGAAAAAAGCCGAAGTTTCCCACGCGCGCCTATAACCGCTGCGAGCTTTGTGGCAGGAAGGGCGGATTTATGCGCTATTTCGGCATTTGCCGCATTTGTTTCAGAGAACTAGCCATCGCAGGCGAAGTACCCGGTATAAAGAAATCATCATGGTAACCGATTTAATTTTTAGCCAAAGCCACAAGCCGATTGCCAATTGCCAAGAGCCAATATGCCAGTAAACGATCCCATCGGCGATTTCCTCACCCGCATGCGCAACGCCCAGCACGGCCGCCTAGCCGAATGCCGGGCCGGCTGGTCGAAAATAAAGCAGTCGATGTGCGAGCTTCTGAAGGAACATGGTTACCTGGACACCATCCGGGTGGAAGGGGAGGGTTCCAAAAAAGAAATCGCAGTGACCTTCCGCAAGGATCGGGCTCCGCTGACGCTTAAGCGGATATCGACCCCCGGGAGCAGAAAATACGTGGGTAAATCAGGAATACGCGCACTCCTCCACGGCAATGACCTGGCGATTCTCACGACCAGCTCGGGATTACTCACGCATCATGAAGCCATCAAGAGAAAAATCGGCGGTGAACTTATTTGTACCATTTCCTGAACCAATGTCGCGAATCGGAGCCAAAAGCATCGAAATACCAAACGGCGTCACGGTTGAGTCGGCCGGCGGCGTGGTGCTCGTGAAAGGCCCGAAGGGTGAATTGACTTACAAACTTTTGAAGGAAATCGGCGTCGATACGGACGGGAAAACGGTGAAGGTGAAAAGAGTCATCGAAAATCCGGAAGCCAAAGCCCGGCATGGTCTCGCCCGCAGCCTGATCCAGAACATGATTATCGGTGTGGCCGAAGGTCACGAACGCAAACTGGAAATAGTTGGAGTCGGATACAAAGCCCAGCTTAAAGGCAAAATATTGGTATTGAGCCTGGGTTTTTCGCACCCCGTGGACTATCCGCTGCCGCCGGGGATAGAAGTGGTTCAGGATGAAAAAAACAAGAATCTGATCACCATCAAGGGAATCGACAAACAGCTGGTCGGTCAGGTCGCGGCCAATCTCCGGAGTCTCCGGCCGCCTGAACCGTACAAAGGAAAAGGCATCCGCTACTCCGACGAATTTGTCCGCCGCAAGCCCGGAAAAGCCGCCGCTGCAAAGACTGCCGCGGCCTAGGTTTACTGGTTTGTCTCATCAACTTCGCAACTTTCCTTCTTATGAAATCATCCAAGCATCAGCTCCGGACTCAAAGAAAAAGGCGCATCCGTGCCAAAGTTTCGGGTATTTCAGCGCGTCCAAGGCTTTCGGTTTTCTGTTCCCTGCTAAGAGTCAGCGCACAGCTGATCGACGATGCTGCCGGCAAAACTATGACCGGCGTCACATCGAAAAAAGGGCATAAAAACATCGCCGCGGCATCGAAGGTGGGTGAAGCGATTGCCAAAAAAGCCAAAGATCTAAAGGTCGAGACTGTGGTTTTCGACCGGAACGGCAGGAAATATCACGGTCGGGTGAAGGCTTTGGCTGAAGCAGCGCGCAAGTCCGGATTAAAGTTCTAATTATTTTTCCTTTTTAAATGGCGAAATCCTCCCGACCAGACCGAAAAAGAAACGACCGGCGTGACTCGCGCCGCGAGCCGTCCGAATATGAGGATGCGACGCTCGCGATCGACCGGGTCACCCGCGTCGTGAAAGGCGGCCGCCGGATGCGTTTCCGGGCGGTAGTCGTTCTCGGCAACAAAAAAGGGAAAGTCGGACTTGGCACGGGTAAAGCCGGAGAAATCCAGGCTGCGATCCAAAAAGCCCAGCGGGTAGCCAGGAAATCGATGATCATAATTCCGATGAAGGGGGACACGATCCCGCATGAGGTAAACATCAAGCACAAGTCAGCGAAGCTCAGGCTGATGCCGGCAAGCAAAGGCACCGGGATAATAGCCGGAGGACCGTTGCGGATTATTTTGGATCTGGCCGGAGTAAAAGACGTCCTGGCAAAAAGGTTCGGCACCGGAAACAAGTTGGTGAATGCTCAGGCGGCAATGAAAGCCCTGGGATCATTGCGCGGTGACCGGTCCACCGTCGCCGCAGTCAAACCGGTGCCGGTGATAGCGAAGTCGGTGATCGCCGGGCATCCGGAGGAGAACTTGCCGATAAAACAGGTGAAGGCCAGCGCGGAGGATATAAAAAACCTGGGCGCGGGACCGAGAGGATAAAAATAGCTTTGAGCTATGGGCTATGAGCTTTGAGGACAGCTAGCGTGTTCAACGGTGTTTTTCTCATAGCTCAAAGCTTAGCGCTCATACCACTTCGCGTTTAAAACGTTCTTAATCAGACGCGCTGGCGGTATGGAGTTCTTGGCTTGAGTAAACGCTACGCGGTACGAGATGATGCCGTTACGAATGACCGATTAGTTATGTTTTAAATGCAAAATGGTATCATAGCTTCGGCGTATAATACTGGCATGGTAAAAAAGGTTCTCGTCATCATCGCGCGGGAGGGTTTCCAGGATCATGAATTGGCTGGGGTGAGAAATGCGCTGAAAGCCGCAGGTTTCCTGATAATTATCGGTAGCACCAGGGCCGGTCCCTGCACCGGAAAATTCGGATCGGTTGAAAATGCTGAAACGGCAATCAAAGACGCTATAATAAATGACTATGACCGGACGGTTTTCATCGGCGGCCCCGGAGCCCTGTCGCTGGCGGAAAGAGGCGATGCGAAGGCATTGGCGGTCGAGACGCTGGCAGCCGGGAAAATACTTGGCGCGATATGCATTGCCCCCGTGATTTTGGCCCGCGCCGGAGTCCTGAATGGCCGGCGAGCCACGGTCTGGGACTCGGATGGAGAGCAGGCAGCGCTTCTGAAGGCCTCAGGCGCGATTTACACCGGCGAAGCAGTAACTGTCGACGGAAAAATAGTGACGGGAAACGGTCCGATGGCCGCGGAAGTGTTCGGAAAAACGTTTGCGGAATTGAGAATTGATACCACTTCGCGTTTAAAACGTTCTTAATCAGACGCGCTGGCGGTATGGAGTTCTTGGCTTGAGTAAACGCTACGCGGTACGAGATGATGCCGTTACGAATGACCGATTAGTTATGTTTTAAATGCAAAATGGTATCATAGCTTCGGCGTATAATACTGGCATGGTAAAAAAGGTTCTCGTCATCATCGCGCGGGAGGGTTTCCAGGATCATGAATTGGCTGGGGTGAGAAATGCGCTGAAAGCCGCAGGTTTCCTGATAATTATCGGTAGCACCAGGGCCGGTCCCTGCACCGGAAAATTCGGATCGGTTGAAAATGCTGAAACGGCAATCACAGACGCTATAATAAATGACTATGACCGGACGGTTTTCATCGGCGGCCCCGGAGCCCTGTCGCTGGCGGAAAGAGGCGATGCGAAGGCATTGGCGGTCGAGACGCTGGCAGCCGGGAAAATACTTGGCGCGATATGCATTGCCCCCGTGATTTTGGCCCGCGCCGGAGTCCTGAATGGCCGGCGAGCCACGGTCTGGGACTCGGATGGAGAGCAGGCAGCGCTTCTGAAGGCCTCAGGCGCGATTTACACCGGCGAAGCAGTAACTGTCGACGGAAAAATAGTGACGGGAAACGGTCCGATGGCCGCGGAAGTGTTCGGAAAAACGTTTGCGGAATTGAGAATTGATACCACTTCGCGTTTAAAACGTTCTTAATCAGACGCGCTGGCGGTATGGAGTTCTTGGCTTGAGTAAACGCTACGCGGTACGAGATGATGCCGTTACGAATGACCGATTAGTTATGTTTTAAATGCAAAATGGTATGAAAATTAATAATTGAAAATTAAATCCGATTTTCTTGAGGCGTAATGTATGGGATGAATTTTCAATTCTAAATTATCAATTATTTTAGTAATTTCTTCGCCTTCTCCGGATCATCCACCGACAGATAAACCATCGCCTCTTTCCCCAGGCTGGTGGCATAGATATGTCCGATATTTATGCTCGCGCCGGCGCACATCCGGGCTATGTGGGCTATGGCTCCCGGCTTGTTCTTTATCCTGACTGCCAGGACTTCGGTCGCAGTGACTTCATTGATTTCTTTCAGCACGATTTTGGCCGTTTCCGGGTCGTTCACGATCACGTGGACCAGCGTTATGTCGCTTTCTTTCTCGCAAAAAAGCGCTTCGATATTCACCTCGGCGGCTCTAAGCATGTCGGTCATGCGCGCCAGTGTGCCGGGCCGGTTTGGCAGATGAATATTGAGTTGGAGCGCGGTTTCCATGAATCATCAGGGAAAAAGGTTTGCGATATAGTGAAGTAATAGGGCGGAAAGTCAAGGTGCGTTTAAAAAACGCCGACGGCGGGCTTACGTTTATAGGTAACTGCTCACTGACTCTGCAGCCATCGCCTCACTCCGGCGCTGCGGCGCCACCTCTCTCCCAAAAAGGGAGAGAGGAATCCGTATTACACTT
>MFXU01000032.1 GCA_001788965.1 Candidatus Peribacteria bacterium RIFCSPHIGHO2_02_FULL_51_15
TGGCTTGAGTAAACGCTACGCGGTACGAGATGATGCCGTTACGAATGACCGATTAGTTATGTTTTAAATGCAAAATGGTATAAAAAGCGATGAAAATGGAGAGAATTATCAATTCTCAATTTTGTTTTCCTCTTTCTCCGCCGTCGAAGCGTCTTTGGCGTCTTGTTTTTTCTTCATCACTTCTTCCGGCTTGGTGGTGATGATGGAATGTTCGTTCGGGCTGGCTACGATCTGGATGGCGACGTGCGTGTTGCCGGCAAAAAGCACTCCCTGACCCACGCCGGAATTCATAAGCAGGTATTTTTCCCCCTCGGTAAGGTAAAAAAGTTTGGCCAGGTTATCTACCGAAGAGGCCGATTGCTTCAAAAGCATCTGAAGCGAAGTGTTCGAGATGATCGGCCGGCCGTACGGGGAATTGATGAAGTCGTCGATGTCCTGGGTGATGGTCGTGACTCCGAGGAAATATTTCCGCGCGCGCTTGATGAGCCCATAAAGGAATTGGGCGGAATCCTCGTACTGCATCAGGTTCCAGGCTTCATCTACCACGAGCAGGCGCTTGCGCATGTCGGCGCGCACTCGGTTCCAAAGGAAATTCAGCACCACGTAAATGGCGATCGGGCGCAAAACGTCTTCCAGATCACGGATCTGAAAAACCACCATTTCTTTTTCCAGTTCCAGGTTTGTTTCTCGGTCGAACAGGCCTGAGAAGCTTCCCTTGGTGAACTTCTGCAATGTCTGCGCCATCGCTTCGCCGCCGTCGGTGGTCATCAATACTTCGACGAGATCGCCGAGTGTCGGAGGATCTATCTTGGTGGGGTCCGGAGTGGTGAGCATAATGCCTCGCAGCGCATAGGTGTCGAGGATCGCTTTGTCCAGCACACCTTCTTCCGCCGGAGTGATGTTTCCCAGCATCAATTTGAAGAGGCCGTGCAGGTTGATCACCGCACCGCGGACTATTTCGCCGACTTCGGCTTCATCGCCGCGCACGGCTTTCGGCAGATCGAAAGGATTAATCCGGAATGAGCTTTGCAGCGAGATGGGGATCATGGCTCCGCCCACGGTCCGGCAGAGATCCGCGTATTCGTTTTCCGGGTCGATGACGTAAGCCTGCACCCCCTGAATCAATGACCGAAGTATTTCGAGCTTAACGACGTATGATTTTCCCGCGCCGGAGGTGGCGAAAACGTTGGAATTGGCGTTCGGCAAATCGAATCGGTCGAAGATTATGAGAGAATCGTTGTGCCGGTTTATTCCGTAGAGGATGCCGTGGTCATCGGTCAGATCCGAGCTGGAAAAAGGAAAGCTCGTGGCCAGCGCGGCCGTATTCATGTTGCGGCTGAAGTCCAGCTCATCCATGCAGTATGGCAGGCAGGAATTCCACGCGTGTTCCATCTGAAACGCAGCCGGCTTGGTGAGGATGAGTTTGCCGCCGAGTATGGCTTCCACGTCGGTCTGGAGCTTCTTCAGCTTCTCCTGATTTTCGGCATAGATCGTGAAATAAAAGGCGAGCTGGAAAAGCTTTTCGCTTCCCCTGGCCAGGAGATCCCGGAGTTCCTCGGCATCCTGGAGCGCGGCTTCGAGCTGGGGGTCCCGCACTATCCCGCGCTGTTGCAGCATCCTGATGGAGCTGCGCATCTCGGCCACTTTTTTCCGGAGCATTTTCATGATGACCTTGTTCGAGGCCGGATAGATGAACATCGATATGTCCGCCTGAATATCAAAATTGATGAATTGAGACAGCCAGTTGGGATATATCTGGCTGGGCCAGTTGTAGGCATAGAAACTGCGCCCGACAAGCTGTTCATTCAGCTGGAAGTGGCTCCTTTCAAATTTCAGTCCCGCCGGGGCTATCACATCCAGCAATTTCTGGATCCCTTCCTCGTACCGGCGGATTACCTCTTTTTCTTCCTTCGTCAGCTCTTCCTCTTTGTCGGACTCCGCGATTACTTCGATCTTGCGGTGCAAGCCGAGCAGTTCGTCCATCGCGGAGAAGATTTTTTCTACCGCCGGAGACGGAGCGTGTTTGGGTTTGGCTGAAGGCGTAGCCATCGAATTATTATACCATAAATTGGTTATTCATAAAAGAGATTAAGGCGAAAGTGCTCACTGACCTTGCGGCCATTCGCCCTCACTCCGGCGCTGCGGCGCCACCTCTCTCCCGATGGGGGAGAGAGGAATCCGTATCACACTTCATTCGGAGGTGAAGCGAAGCTCCCCTCTCCAGAGCCGCAGCGGGAGAGGGGCCGGGGGTGAGGCGACAAGTTTAACGACACCTCCTACAAGGTCAGTGAGCAGTTACATTAAGGCGAAAGAAACCGAAGAAACCGAAGAAACCGAAGAAACCGAAGAAACCGAAGAAACCGCGTATAATATATACCTTTTTCCTCGGACTCTTCGGACTCCTCGGTTTCTTCGGTTTCCTCCCTTTTTCATCTTATTACCTCAACTCGTTCCGGGCTTCTTTATCCTCTGAATAATCTTCAAATCGTCTATTCCCGGCACGTCCACCACCCGATTGCCGGAAATCAGTATTTCACGGTTTTGTTGTATTGCCAGTATTTTTTGGCCATATAACTCAAGAAGTTTGTCCATAGTATCCAGGAGCTGCTGAACCTCTTTTTGTTTCAGGCTTGTCTGGGAATAAGCCTCCTGGGCTTCGAAGGCTTTTTTTTGCAATTCTCCGGCGTTTTGAAAATCTTTGGAGTCCAGGGCTTTCTTCAGATTTCTCTGAAAAGCGGTCATTTCCTTGTTTTGATCCTTGGCGGCTTGTTTCAGTTCCGTCAGGACGGAATTCAGTTCCTTGAATCGGTCAGCGGCTTTGGTCGCCACATTGGTCAAAGCATCGCTGTAAGCGTCCAACGATGCCTGGCGGTCCACGCTCCGGTTTAGCAGATCCACTACGTCCACTTCCAGCGCGTCGGCAAAAGCCTGCAGCAGGTCAAAATCCGGATCAGTCACGGAAGTTTGGGCGGAAATTATTTTGGATTGGACATCCACACCTTTCAGGCTTCCTTCAGCCGCGAAGGCCAGTGGAGTGCCGGACAGATATTCAGAAACAAATATGCCAAGCATAGCCGCGCTGCGCGGAGCTCTCCGGCGGGTAGAATTTTGGATCACTGAATCAACGGAAAAAACGGCGCTTTTGCCGCCGCTGACTTTTTGCTTCACGGACTCCTTTTTTAGACAGGCAGAGAATGAAACAGCCATTAATGTCAGCAGGACAATTACATTAAAACGCATAAAACCCATAAAATTGTTTACAAGTTATTATACCATTATTTACCAAAAAGGTAAATATAAACATGGGTAACTGCTCACTGACCTTGCAGAAAATACCGCTAACCTTGCCGCCTCACCCCCTGCCCCTCTCCCGCATTCGCGGGCGAGGGGAGCTCCGCTTCACCTCCGAATGAAGTGTAATACGGATTCCTCTCTCCCTTTTTGGGAGAGAGGTGGCGCCGCAGCGCCGGAGTGAGGCGATGGCTGCAGAGTCAGTGAGCAGTTACAAACATGGTTTTTCGTTTTTGGAATGAGGAAAACTTTTTCCTTGTTCACAAAATATCCACAGGGTTATCCACACAGTTGAGTATTTTAGTTGCTCAATTTCAGGTGTACGAGTGTGCATAAATTTTTTGTTCAAAACTATGTAAAACAATGAAGAAAAAGTGTGATCAAGATCAAATTTATATTTCGACTGTTCATCGATTGAAAACCGTATAGACTTGCGGTCATACTTTGAACATATCCTGTGTACGATATAAGAAAAAAATTATCGGGTACGATTGAAGAAGATTTGAAGGAAAAATTTGATGTGTCGACAAGTATCCACTTCGATATTGCTTTAGAGGAAGGCAGAGGCGACTTAACAACGTCTGCTGCGATGCAACTTGCCAGGCAGCTCGGCAAGAAGCCGGCCGATGTTGCCAAGGCTATAACCCTGTCAATCAAAAAGATGGAGGGCGTTGAAAATGTGGAAATAGCAGGCAACGGCTACGTAAACGTTTTTTTGGATAACATTTTTTTGGGTCAGGGGATGGATTCGGTTCTCGAAGAATGTTTTCCAAAGCCCACACGGGACGAAAGCCCGGTGATAGTGGATTATTTCGGTCCAAACGTTGCGAAACCGCTTGGGATTCATCATATCCTCAGTACGAGTATCGGACAGGCGATCATAAATCTTTATCGTCATACCGGATACCCCGTAATCGGCTGGAGCTACCCGGGTGACTATGGGACACAGTTCGGAAAGCTGGCCGTGGCATTTGCCAAGTGGGGGCGTAAAAAACCGGTAAGTGAATATTCGCTCGATGAGTTACTGGAACTTTATGTCCGGTTCCATGCGGACGCGGAGACCGACTTGTCACTTGAGGATGAGGCCCGGCTGGCGTTTAAGAAGCTTGAGGCGGGGGACAGTCAACTGGAAGCTTTTCGGCTGGACGTGGTGTCCGTCACCGCCAAGGCTCTAAAGTCACTTTGTGACCGCCTGCATGTTCATATCGACAAGGAAACAGGAGAGAGTTTTTACGATGACAAAATGGTTCCCATCCTGGAAGAGGGGGTACGTAAGGGGATTTTAAAGGAAGGAGAGGGCGGCGCATTGATCGTTTCCTTCCCGGATGAATGGAAACTGCCGCCATACCTGCTCAGGAAAGGTGACGGCACCACGCTCTATGCCACGAGGGATCTGGCCATGATCCGATACCGGCTGGACTCCTGCAAACCCCGTGCGATTTATTATGTTGTCGACATAGCCCAGAGCTTGCATTTAAAACAACTTTTTGCGACTTGTAAACTGCTCGGATGGGATCTCCCGGAGCTGGAACATACGGTTTTCGGGCATATGCGTTTTGCCGACGCCGCCATGAGTACGAGAAAGGGCACCGCGTTGAAGCTCGAAGCAGTCATCGATCGGGCCGTCGAAAAGGCCAGGAAAGTAATAGACGAACACCGCGAAACGATCAAAACCGACGACGCGGAAAAGCTGGCTGAAATGATGGGGGTCGGGGCGCTGGTTTACGGGATCCTGAGCCAAAACCGGAAGATGGACATAGTTTTCGACTGGGACAAAATGCTTTCGTTCGAAGGCAACAGTGCGCCGTACCTGCAATATTCATATGCGCGGGCCAGATCGGTTTTGCGCAAGGCCGGGTCCGATGAGATAAAAAATTCAAAAACCGGGGATTTGACGCCGAAAGACCGTTATTTGCTGAAAAATATTTTACTGTTCCCCGAGACTCTGGCCGATGCCCGCGACTCGCGCATGCCGCACAGGCTGACGAATTATTTATACGGACTTTGCCAGGCATTCAATTCTTTTTATAACACCGAACCGATCCTGCAGGCGGAAAAAGATCTGCGGCAGTTCCGGCTCAATCTGACAGCCCTCACGGCTCGGGTCATAAAAACCGGAGCCGAAATTCTAACTCTCCGCGTTCCCGAGCGGATGTAAACCGTTTTCCCCAATTATCATGTCCCGTTCCACACTCACCACTTTTCTACTCATCGTCACGTTCGGAATACTTTTCGCCGGTTGCGCCAAAGCCGAACCGGACAAGAGCTTCGAAGAATTCACTTTCTCGGATACCGATCTCCAAAAAATCGAGGAGCTTTCCTCGGGCGGAGGTTCTACCGGCAGCGGAATATTGCCACCGGTCGGGATAACTTCATCGGATGAATCTGGTTCTATACCAGCATTCAGCGTAATCGGCAGCTCGGGTTCTACCGTACTGACGGACAATGCCGCCATCACCATCGACAAGGAGAAACAGAAACTTTATGAAAACGTGCGTAAGAGCCTGACTGACCAAGGGGGCAACATTTACCGCGTAAACAACCCGTTTTTGAACGTGAGGCGGGCGATGGATGTCGGATCGGAACTGATTGTTCAGCTAAATAGCGGTAACATAGTCACGGTGACCGAAATACCGGATGCCGAATGGGCCAAAGTGAAGCTCACGGACGGCAAGGAAGGATTCGTGGCTTTCAGGTATCTGGCGAAACCCACCACCGAACAACGCCTGGCCGAAGAAAAGAAGCAGTTTGAGGGCAAGTATTTCGTCGATTATGCTTTCCTGAATATCCGCAAGGATCCGTCGACTCAGGCCGAGAAGATCGGGGAACTACCCGGCCAGACGATAATCAAGCCGCTGTCCATGAACGCCCAGTGGGCCCGCGTGGTTTATAACGGGAAGGAAGGATATGTCTCAACTCAGTATCTGAAGCCGTTTCTGCCGGTATTTCTGGTGCGCGGAGAGGAATATTCTCTTCCGCTTCTGCGTTACAGCGCCGACGACAGTTCGGCTGTCGGCATCCTGCCCAAACATGTGGCTGCCCTGAAAACGGCAGGGAAGAAGATTATGACTTTGCGCGCGCTGTACGACACAGTTATCGCGCAGGAAACCAAAGATGCCCGCATCAGTCCCGATACGGTGGTTCTCATCGTTGAAGGCGTGACTTCAAAGAATGTGAAGCTGGTTTCGGACGCGCTGCAAAATGCCGGCGTGAGCGCGACGCTTTTCATCCAGACCAGAGATATCGGTCTTGCCGGAATAACGGAAAAGACCATCCTGAACCTGCTCGCGAACGGCAACGATCTCCAGTCCGGCGGGCATACAGGCGACGATCTCAGGTCGATGACCGATTCACAGGTGATGCTGGAGCTGGGCCAGAGCAAGAAATTGATCGAGGATCTGACAAAAAAGGAAGTTTATGCGGTTTCGTATCCGCACGGCGGGGTAAACGACCGGATCATGAAACAGGCTTCTGACCTGGCTTATCTCTTCGGCTTGAGCCAGTCGCCGGACAAAAAATTCACGCGCAGCCAATTTTTGAGGCTGCCGAGTTTGATCATAACCGGCGGGATGACGGGCGATGATGTCCTGAAGCTCGCGAAGTAGGGGATAAATCCGATATCATTTCTTCGGAACGTCGTATTGTTTCTTGAACTGGTCCAGAAGCCCCGATCCTTGCTTTTGGGTATATTCAGCCGCGGATGAGGCGGCCTGGTTGGCGATCTGTTTCATGATTTCATCCCAGTTCTGAACGAAATACCAGGCGCTCCAGACCACCAGAAGTATCGGGATAAGCGAAATGATGAATTTGAAAAAACCCCCGATCGTGCGCAGGCGGTCACGCCGGTCCATTCGCTGTAAATGAAGCACTATCTGATCGATTTTTTCGTCTATGGAAGCGGGAACCGAAGTGTTTTTTGCCATAAAGTGAGGGAAGGAACCGGAAATCAGTATCAAGTATCAGGTATCGGTATGCAAATTATTAAGTCCGATAATGTAGTTATACTGGGTCAACAGCAAAACTACGGGAAATAATAATTATGATCAGCAGCGGCCCTCCGTGGCCGCGGCGATTCTGGTATTCGTTTCGTTTTGGTGCAAAGGCATCCGGTACAGAACGGAGTGTCATGTTCGCAAGCGGACGCCGAAAGACCAAAAGTACTACCCTTCTATCCACTCCGCGGCCACGGAGGGCCGCTGCTGAGGTGGAAAACGGAGGGCCGCTGCTGAGGTGGAAATAAGAGGGTTTGGATAATATAATTTTCTCCCGCAGTTTTGCTTTTGAGCCGTTATACTCAATACTTCATACTCAATACTTAATACTTTTTTTCAAAACCCTCTCCGCCACTTCCTGATTTTTTCGAACCAGTAAGTCAGCCAGTATTTTTTTGTAAGCGGGATATCGAAACAGTGGGTCAGATTCAAAAGTTCGCCGCCAAAACCGGTTTTGAACAAAGTAACCCCTGCAAACGGATGTTTCCCTCTATCCCCCGGCCCCTTTTTCCCGAGTGGAGAAGGGGGGGTGTCCGGGGCGGGAGAGGATGGAGGAGCGATTCCCCAGAAGTTGTAAATATCGTCGCCCCGCCTGAGTGAATCGCTGATCGCCGCCCATTGGAGCAGGTAACTGGCCGGAACCTTTGAAAATCTGTCCGAGCTGGCGCCATGGTGATAGCTGGTTTCACCGCCGAAGTGCATATGAATCGAAGTGGCGATCACTTCACCCTGGAATTCCGCCAGGTAGATCGAGCATTGTTTTTTCGGCGCGAAGTGCCAAACTTGGGCCCGGAAAAATGCTTCCGTATAAGGGGTAAAACCGTGGCGCCGATGGGTTTCGTTGTGGAGTTTCAGGAAAATTTCTATATCCCTTTCAGGGCTATCCGATGCGGTTACCGTGACACCGTCTTTACTTGCGCGGCGTACCAGATTCCGGGTTGTTTTACGCATTCCGGCGAGAAGGCTTTCTTCGGTTTTCGCGACTCCTTTTTCTTTCAATTTCAGATACCAGATATGTTCGGCGAGGAGGTGGAGAGGAGAGGGGACAAATCCCCCTATCCCCCGGCCACTTTCCCCCGAAGGGAGAAAGGGGGGTTTCGCCGTGGTTTGGGTTTGAGTCGGACTTTCCGGCCAGAACGGACTGATCCGCAAAAATGAACATTTCTTCTTCTCAGCTTCTTCTTTCAAGGCCTGAAAAAGTATTTTGGAGGTTTCGGCTCGTTTGGATTCCGATATGTCTTTGTCTATTACCGGACCGTAAGGTACGGATAAGTGCTTGCCGCGTTTAGCCGGAACTACATGACCGAAGCAGATTGCGACGATTCTTTCATTATCGGTTACGATCAAACGTACCGGCTCCTGCCCGATTTCGCGGTAAACCTCGCCCATAGTCCAGCTCTGGAGAAAAGGTTTCCAGTGTTGGGACAGGAAAAAAGCGTCCCAAGTTTGAGAATCGGAGGCTTCGGAGATATTCATCGAAATGATTATAGCGTTATAAAAGGGTGTCAATTTGTCTGGCCAAATATTCCGCCTGCCTCATCGTCATCGTCGGGTGCGTCGGGAGGGAGAGAATCTGCCCGCAGGCTTTTTCGGCTTCGGGATTGTCGCCCCACTCATAACCGGTTGATGGAAGATCGACGGTTTCCGGACAAACGACGCAGCCAGTCCAGCCGTCGTCCAGATAAACGTTGTGTTTCTTTAAAGATTTTCTTTTTCCCTGCGCATCATGCACGAAAAGCGGGAATTTTTGGAGCGGCAAGCCGGGTTTTATGCCTTTTAGAACCGGCCAGCCATGTTTCAGGCCGTGACCCAAAAAGAAATTCGTGATTTGACGCCGGTGATCGTTTGTTTTTTCAAGATTTCCAAGCGACCAGCATGCCAAAGCCGCGCAGACATTCGGAATCTTATGAAGAAGGGGAGACTGGAATCCTTTTTTCTCTTCATCAGTGACGACCAGCGAGATCAGATTCAGGGACTTTAAAATCTTCAAAACCGGTTTGTCGAAACCGGTCCATTTCAAGTTTCTGACCATTCGCATTCGCGGGGCGTATTCCAGGAGTTTCAATACCTCCCACCAGGACAAATCGACAGCCTGTTTCTCAAGTGAACCGAGAGAATCGGCAAAGGACGGATTCCTGGGAATAACCGCTCCGCCTGTGATGCCGGAAATGGCTTTGTCACGGCCGAAACTCAGCATGAGCGCGTCGCCATATCCTCCGATTTCTTCCGGTCCGTTCCGGTCGGGGAGAACATGCGCGCAATCTTCTATCAAAAGTATTTTGCGCCGGTCGCAGATTTCACGGAGCTTTGCCGTATCCGAGGGAACGCCGAAGGTATGCTGGCAGATGACCGCGCGCGTACGTGAATTAATCAGCTTATCAACCGATTCCGGATCGAGATTTAGAGTTTCGCGAGCGATATCGGCGAAAACCGGCGAGCCGCCGGCGGCGTGGATCGCATTCGGAACCACGACGCAGGTATAACCCTGGACAATGACTTCTTCACCCGGAATGAGATTTATCGCTTTCAGATAAGCAAAAAGAGCTTCCCGGCCGGATGCAAACAGACACACAGGAGCACCGAATTTATTCGCAAGTTCTGTTCTCAACATCTCGATATATTTTCCATTTCGATATGCCCAAGGCGCATAGGACAAGGCCAGCACCCGGCTCATGTAAGACCGGTTGACGTGCGGGCCGAAAGTGTGATGAATAGGGGATAACAATTGATAATTGAGAATTAAAACTTTTTTCACCCGCAGCACAAGTCGCCCGCGTCGCGGTTTAAGAGGAAGGCAAAAATTTATCAATTAGCGATCGTGGCAGACGTCCGGAACAAACCAGCAAATCTCCGGCTTCGATTTTTTTCGCGTCAATGGCGGGTTTCGCCCGGTCGCCAAACCCGCCCTCCCGGAAATATTTCAGAAACCGGGGGCTTAAAATATATGTCTGGTCAAAAATATCCGCGGCCTCGCGGGCCAACTCCAGGTGGATTTTCTCTTCCTGATTCCCCAATTCGATAATGCCGCCGGTCAGGAGGATTTTCTTCGTATGCGGCTGTCTGCGGGCCCACTTCAGCGCGGCACGGAAGCTCATGGGACTCAGGTTGTAGGTGTCATCAAGTACGGTGACGCCCCTTATATTTTGGATTTCGAAAGTGTGCCTCAGCGGGGAAAAGTTTTTCAGCGATCTGGCGATATCATTTATCGGAATATTCAGATGTCGGCCGACGGCGATGGAAAAGAGGACGCTGGTGATGTTGTGAGTTCCGGCAATCGGCACCTCGAAGGCGGTTTCAAGCGCCCGGAACTTAAGGCCGCGTTCGGTTTCTTCTATGTCAAACGCGGTCATGTCGGCATGTCCGTCCGTGCCGATGGCGGTAACGGGAGAGCGGCACATTTTTTTCAATTCAGCGAAAGCTTCATTGTCGCTGTTCAGGAATGCATGACCGTTTTCGGGCAAAGCGAGAAGCAGTTCGCCTTTGGCTTGCCGGATGGCTTCCCGACTGCCGAATAGCGACAAATGCTGTTCGCCGATATAAGTTACTATCCCGATCTGGGGTTGGGTGATTTTGGCCAGCAACTCTATCTCTCCAGCCCGATACGCACCCATCTCGACGATGATTATCAGGGGTTTGTCCGGCGGAAAATTTTTCAGATTGCCGGTCAACCATCTGGCTACTCCGATCTCGGTATTCAGATGAGCCGGTGTCGAGATTGCATCGAGCGGTTTCAGTACATTTGCCAGCAATTCTTTCGTCGTGGTTTTGCCGACGCTACCGGTAACGCCGATGACGATCACTCTGGGATGGGCTCTGCGGACGGCGATAGCCCGGTTTATGATGCGTTTTTTCAAAAGAACGTCGACAGGTTTCAGCATTATCCAGGCGACTCCGACGAAGAAGGGCGCGAGAAACGGCAGAACTGAAATCAAAATATTTCGGAGAGGTTCGTTCACAACAAATCCGAAAACTATCGTGGCGGAAATGACCAGAGCGCCACAAATTCCGGCCAGGCTCATGGCTTTCGCGGACCATATCGGCAGATGTTGTTTCTTAAATCCGATTTGGATGCAGGTCAGGGTAGCGAGTGTCAGCAGGAGCAAAATTGCCAGTTGATTTACTGCCGGCGCGTTGAAGCCGGAGAAGAGATACACCGCTCCGTTCAGCAGTATCCAGGCCGCCAATACCGCCGGGCGGACCCAGCCATAAGCCTGTTTGAACCAGTTTTCGTGGGCCAGATGTTCGCGGAGCCGGTCCAGCCGCCATTCCTTCACCTGCCAGAGCCTGAGCAGAGTAAAAATAGGGGACGAGGCGGCGATGAATACCAGGGGTATGGCAGTCCAGAGAGTCATATCGGATTCATTCTAGCGCGAATCGTCTTCGCTATCTCAGCCGCCCGGTCGCGGTGTACCCGATGCCGTACTCCGTCGAAGGCATGCAGCCGGCTTCCCTCGATTTTCCGGTTCATAAGTTCGGCGTCCGAAAAAGGAGTCATGCGGTCCAGCTTGCCCCAGAAAATATCCGTCGGGATTTTTATTTTTCCGAGCAGCGGCGACAAATCTTCGGCGGATACTTTTATCATGGTCTTCCTCATAACCGGCGATGCGTTCTCGTAATCATGGACGCGGAAAAGCTTGTACAGAATTTTCTTTGCCGGGGCTTGTAAGCTCTTAAGTCCCGGAATTTTAATCAATGTTTGGCCGCCTTTTGCCAGTATCAGTCCGGCGATTCTTCGGAAATGACGGGGATGGCGGATGCCGGCCGCGGCGCAGAGATACAAATGCGAGATTTGGCAATTGGCAATTGGCAATTGGCTTTTGGCTGATTGTCTGTAAGCCAGCTTCAATGCGATGCGCCCGCCGTGCGAATGGCCGAGGAGATGGAGAGCTGTGAGCTTTGAGCTGTGAGCTTTGAGCTGTGAGGTCAACCAATTTTCGACCCAATCAGCGAAGTCATCGGTGTTCCATGGCCGATCCGGTTCCGGTTCCGATCCGAAGCCGGGAAGATCCGGAGTGAGGATATGTATATCGGAGCCTTCCATGGCCTGCCGGAGTTCGGTGAAAGATTCTTTAGACCCGCCCCAGCCGTGAAGACAAACCAATGCTTTGGTCATGAGAAGATTCTAGGGAAACTCTGAAAATTGCTATATTGCTATATTGCTATATTGTTCGCATGTATCGGCTTTTATTTTTGCCAAAAAATCGTTGAAACGCTTCCGTTTTCATTAGGTAAAAATTATCTTTATAGGATGAAAAAAGTCGCGATACTCGGCACCGGTCCGGTGGGGCAGACGCTCGGCGCCGGTTTTTTTACGAACGGATATGAAATAATTTTCGACACCAAACATCCGGACAAGAGTATCGAGTGGAAAGAAGAGTCGCTTTTGAAAACGGATTTGAAAAGTTATATAGAACCGCTGTGCATTCTTTGGTGCATCCCGGGATTCCTGCATAATGAGTGGACGCATGCGTTCAGGCTTTTGAGAAAATAATTATAAGAAGTTAGAGGCGATGCCACACGCTCTTGTTACTAGCCCAAAACGGGACAATAATGCGAACCTTTCTATGGCCAGAACCATCGAACTTGATGATTATCGGCGGAGATCACGAGAGGGGCTAACTGCTATGCGCATGCTCTTGCAAGAAATGGTAGATGCTTTCCCAGAAGGCAAGAAACCTGCGAATATCATCAGGATCTTGGCGGGTAACACGCATGACGATGCCCTTTCGGTTTTTGGTATGTGCCTGGGTGTTGAAAAAGATGAAGTTTTGTCTCCTGCATCTCATGCGTCTTGCAATGTTCACAGTGATATGAATAAACTCAGCGGATTCATAATCACTGCTGAGTCATGTCCTGATTACCATTTAGTTAGCGAGTTACGCTCTGCAACACGACAATTGCAGCGATTGGTGTATCGAAATGCGCCTTCGCATTTATTGCAATGAATGTATGAAAAACAGAAAGAGATTGAGGTGGTGGGATGGATCACCAGAGATCATATCTTTTGGTAGTCGAAGCAGTTCTACCAAGATTTGCTATCGCGGAAGCCTCAGGCGGAGCACGAGGACGATTACGCAGGCGAGAAGCTGCAAGTTGATCACAATGTTGAAAACAAAGTTATCCAGAATGAAGAAGCCGTACAATGAGGTGATGAAAGTGGTAGCTCCCCAGGCCCAGTAGGTTGTTGCATTTGCACTCGGTTTCCCATTCCATAAATCGCGAATAGTCGGGAGGAACCCGGCGAATGTGACAATACCGCCGACTCCATAAAGAACAGTAAGGATTGTGAGGAGTGCTTGCTGCATGAGTCGACTATATCACGTTCTCTTCGAGGTAATGCCGAAGCTGCTTCTTCAGAAATTTCCAGCCGGATCCACTTTTCAGAAACTTCTCCCGCCCAAGTGCATCCATCTTGTTCACGTATGTTTCGCAGTAGATGAGTTTCCAAGATGATTCTTTGGCTGTGGAGATATTTTTATGATTGTTGTGTTCGGTAAGTCTACGTTTCAGATCCGTTGTGTAGCCGATGTACCAAGTGCCTTTCGGTTCGCCTTCGATGAGGTAGACGTGGTGCACACTATGATTGTATCAAGGTTTGTTCTTAGCTGAGGCCACGTAAAGCTCACTTCGTTCGCCACGTGGCACGTAAAATCGCCCTAATATAATGGCGGCGCCACGTGATCGCCAAAAAGCGCCTCAGCGCTTGAGGCGATTTTACGTGGTGCCACGGGCCGGGATTGAACCGGCGACCCCAGGCTTATGAGTCCTGTGCTCTACCAACTGAGCTACCGTGGCATTCATCGCGAAAGGAAAACTGCGTTTTTCTCTCGCGGGCTCTCTTTTCCTTTAAGCGGAGCGGCTCCAGAGCGGGAACCCGCAAGACCCGCGCTTAGCCACGCTTTTTTAAATGATCAAGTTTTCCTTACCTTGGGAATTATGCAGGAATATCTCGATTGGAAGAAGAGGTCAAACCTCGATTCCGTCTTTTTTTATTTCTTGCGCGAGGGTCGAATATTTGTCTTCCAGATGCTCATACCACTTCGCGTTTAAAACGTTCTTAATCAGACGCGCTGGCGGTATGGAGTTCTTGGCTTGAGTAAACGCTACGCGGTACGAGATGATGCCGTTACGAATGACCGATTAGTTATGTTTTAAATGCAAAATGGTATCAGGGTAGAACCAGATCGGCTGAAGTTTATAACCGAGTGAACGGCGTAATTTGCGGATGTCGTGCATTTCCTGCATGCGATCCCCCTTAAAAGACGTACCGACAACAGCGACATCGATGTCGCTTTGTTCATGCATTTTGTCTCTCGCGGCTGAACCGAAGACGATGATCGTCATAACAGGAATATGCGCTTCTTGCAGTAAACGTTTATATTGACGTGCCAAATTAAGAGCTTCCTTCTGTCGCATTATGGCAAGAGTTTGGAAAGGAATTGTGTCGCTTTCTCGAGACATTGTTCGGCGTTCGATTTTGTCGCATTCGATGCGAACCAGTTTTCATCCCCGTAACGGGAGAGCGCGCCGAAATCCGTAATTTCGTCGAGACTCTCCTGTTCATCTGCAGTCCACTCTATTTTTAAGTCTTCAGCCAGCTCACCGAGATCGTGCGTGAAAGGCGCGGCTCTGTCTTTTTCACGAATGTATTCGGCTTTTAGGGCCAGTTCGATGGCTAGATGACAATGAAAAAGGACTTCCCAGTACACATCTGATTCCTTCTTCCCGAAGAAAATACGCGCAGCTTTCAGTTCTGAACGTGATCTTTGTCGCCAGTGAGCAACAGCATCATCCTGCGTCACGCGGTTATTGTAGTACAGCAGGATTTTTCTTTTATTAAAAATTGATAATTGAGAATTCATTGCCTGCTCTGCTGTAGCGGAAGGCGAAGGAGGGTCAATTGTTCATTGTCAATTATCAATTTGTCCGTCCTCTGACGACTTATGTTAATGTTGTCTCGTGAGAAAAATTCCCATCACCATGGCGACGCAGCATCCGGACAATGCTGCGGTTCCGTGGTGGAGAAACGAGGCTTTCATACCGACGCAGGATGAAATAGATGAAGTGCTGACGCTTTTCTCCGACCTTCCGATCGACGAATATATGTGGGACTGGGAGGGAAAATATGTCGACGAGTCGGTGGGGGAGAAGCTTTTTTCACGCGGCCGGGAATTTTTTCTGAGACACCCTCTGGGCGGTGACGTTCGTCTGACTTACCGCATACCGGCGTTCGACGGAACCAGGATGAACCGCATGGCCCGGGCTTTTATGAACATTTTGTCTTTGGCTGATTTCGGCGCGGACATCGGCATAAGTGAACCGCCGGTTTTCGAGATGTTTCTGCCGCTGACGACTGATGCCGGGCAGCCGATAAAGGTCAGAAAAGCTTTCCGGGAAATCGCGGGCTATCACCGGTCGGTTTTTCATTCGGTACCCCGGAAAAAAGATCTTTTAAATATTTTTGAAGTGACTGCTTTGGTTGAAGACGTGCCTTCCCTGTTGTCGATTGAGAAAATTATCGGGCCTTACTGGTCAAGCTTGAAAAAGGAGCGGCCGGGGACTGATTTTCAGCGCATCTTTCTGGCGAGGTCCGATCCGGCGCTGAATTCCGGTCTCGTACCTGCCGTTTTGGCGGTCAAAGTGGCTTTGAGCCAGGCTTATGAGACGGGAGAAAAACTCGGCATCGAGGTGGCCCCCATACTGGGAACCGGTTCGCTTCCGTTCCGGGGCAGTGTCAATCCGCTTTATGTCGATCCGTTTCTTTCACAATACGCCGGGGTCCGGACTTATTCGATCCAGTCGGCTTTCCGTTACGATTACCCGAAAGAAGCGGTGAAAAAAGCGCTGGAGAATATACGCAAGGAGACGCCAAAACGTAAAGTGGTGAAAATAAACAAAACTGACCGTGAAAAAATCGGCCGGCTTTGCGATATATTTTGGGAAATCTGGAAACCGACAATCGAAAAGCTGGCTCCGATAATTAATGAAGTCGCAACATTCGTTCCTCCGCGGCGGGAAAGGCTTCAGCATATCGGCCTCTTCGGTTACAGCCGCGGGGTGGGGGCGGTCAGGTTGCCGCGGGCCATTGGTTTTACCGCCGCGCTTTATTCGCTTGGCGTTCCGCCGGAGCTCATCGCTACCGGTCGGGGGCTTGCGGTCGCACGTAAGCTGGGTTTGCTCGAAACGATTGAAAAATATTATCCGTTGCTCCGCGAAGACCTGAAGCATGCCGGAAAATATCTGAATCGGGAAAATCTGAAATTACTTGCCGATAAACAAGGCATTTGGAGGGATATCGTCGAGGACATAGATTCGATCGAGAAAATTCTGAAAATTTTGCTTGATCCGGAGAAACCCAGGCACTTCATCCACAGGAATCTCACATCGAATGTTTATCAGCGGCTTTTTGCCAAAGATTGTCCAAAAGAGAAGATTGAGCGGGATATCGTGGAGGCGGGGATAATAAGGAGAAGTTTGGGATGACAGTGGTCAGATCGGGCAAGAATGCCCGATCTGATGCCAGGCGCGAACGCCTGGCCTAGAACATGTAAAATAATTTTAATTAATTTGAATAGGCCGGGCGTTCTCGCCCGGCACAAGCCTAGGCGTTCGCGCCTGGGCTTGAAAACCACGAAAACAAATCCGTTGCCAGCTTGTGAAAACTTACTTATTATCCGATCATGAAAGAAGAAAAAAAATCGCAAAACCAGGTTCAAAAGCCGGTTTCGGATTCAAAAAAAGATCCAAAAACCGATGGGGAGCCGGCTCAGCGGATCGAAGAACTGGAGCAAGCCAACAAGGAATTGACCGATCAGATCAAGCGGCTTACCGAAGTCGCGTCCAGGGCTCAGGCGGAGCTGCAGAACGCGAAAATCAGAATGGAAAAAGAATCAACGGAGTTGCGGAAATACGCCTCGGCGACAGTCTTCATCAATCTGATCCCGACAATCGACAATCTGCAGCGGGCGCTTAAGCATCTGCCGAAGGAGCTTGAAAAAGACGGCGGAATTCCGAAGGAATTTCTGGAGTGGACCAAAGGCATCGTCGTGCTGGAACAGCAATTTCTGAAACAGGTCGGCGAGATGGGATTAAGGCGATTTGAAAGCCTGGGCAAACCTGTGGATCACGAGCGGCACGAGATTTTGATGGCGGTCCCGGGCGAAGCGGGGAAAGTGATCGAAGTGATCGAGGACGGTTATGAATTGCATGGTAAGGTTTTGAGGCCGGCGAAAGTGAAGGTGGGGGAAGAGATGAAATAATTTGAATTCACAAGCGCGTGGCGAGCAGTATCAGCAAGATCCCAGCCGTATTCAGAAAGAAGCAAAATAAAGCAAAAGTGCGTTGGTTGATTTCCGCGAGGCTGCTTACCAATACCACGCCTATTTCATCTGGGAGAGGGGAGGCGATGACTATGCCAGCGAATGACCAGAGGATATAGCTCCGCAAGCGTTCTGGAAATCGCTCGTGGTACAGGATGCTTCGCACGCGTTGGAGGAATCGCGTTCCCTTGAGGCGGTGCAGCTCCTCGTGGAAGAACTCGAACCGCATGAGCTGGAAGATAGTCAGATCCGCGGTCAGCGCACCGAGTCCGCCCGCAACCGCACCGAAGAACGGGTTCGTCACGTGGGCCAGTTCCACGAAGATGGCGAAACCGAACGCAGCGGTGAATCCGAAGCTGAAGAGTATCCCGGCGATGAAGAGTGCAACGTACCCTCCGCCGTTGGTGAGTGAGGCGAAGGGATCGAACCATCCCCAGAGGTACAAGATGTACGCAGCTGCGATGGAGACTCCGAGAAGGAGGAGGCGGGGGTAGTCACGGAAGACACGCATTTCCTGATAGTGTACATGACGGTTATTTGTCATACAATTTTGCATTTAAAACATAACTAATCGGTCATTCGTAACGGCATCATCT
>MFXU01000033.1:0-2821 GCA_001788965.1 Candidatus Peribacteria bacterium RIFCSPHIGHO2_02_FULL_51_15
TAGGGGAAGGAGCTTGTACTTCCCCGGTCGTTCAGTCTCATCTTGCGTGAGAAAGAGGCTATGTGTTCAGTCTCATCTTGTATGAGAGAAGACTGTCTCTTGACGATACCCATCTGGCACTCTAAACTAGCGACTGCTAATAAAACGACGTTAAAAAATTATTTAATTTTTTCATCATCCATTCCCCTATAATCTTATGTCCGCGAAAGTATCCCCCAAAGCAGAGGAGCTCGCCGTCACCATCGAACCGCTGGGTGACCGCGTAATAGTCATGCCGCTCGAGAAAGAGCAGGTCTCCGCTTCAGGAATCGTGATTCCTGAAACGACCAGCAAAGAGAAGCCTCAGGAAGGCGTAGTCATCGCCCTCGGCAAAGGCGGGATCATCGGCGACAAAGGCGTCATGTCCCCCGATCCCGGAAAATTTCTGAAAATCGGCGACATAGTCCTCTTCGGGAAATATTCCGGTGACGACGTGAAGCTCAAGAGCAAGAGCGGCAAGGACGTCGAAGTGAAAATACTGCATCTCGACTCGGTGCTGGGCATCGTTAAATGAATTTTTTAATTCTTGATTCCTGATTCTATTTATTAATTTTTATCCCAAAATATTATGTCAGCAAAACTGCTTACCTTCGGAGACGACGCCCGGCACAAGATCGTCGTCGGCATACGCAAACTGGCGGACGCCGTGAGAGTGACTATGGGACCGAACGGCCGGAACGCGCTGATCGCTAAAAGCTACGGCGCGCCGACCGTGACCAAGGACGGCGTATCGGTGGCCAGGGAAGTCGAGCTCGAAGACCCCTGGGAAAACATGGGCGCTCAGCTGGTGAAAGAAGCCGCGACCAAAACCAATGACGCCGCCGGAGACGGCACCACGACGGCCACCGTGCTGGCCGAAGGCATGATCGCCGAAGGGCTAAAGTTCCTCACGGCGGGAGCCAACGCCATCTCGATGAAAAACGGGATAATGAAGGCCGTCGAAGCCGTGGTCGCCGACCTCGATAAACAGAAAAAGACAATTTCGACCAAAGAAGAATATTCGGCGGTCGCAACCATCAGCGCCCAGGATCCCCATGTCGGAAAGATAATATCCGAAGTCATGGACCAGGTCGGGTCGGACGGCGTCGTGACCGTGGAAGCCGGTCAGACGATGGGTCTCGAGAAAGAATACGTCGAAGGGATGCAGTTTGATTCCGGTTATATTTCTCCGTACTTCGTGACCGATGCGGGCCGGATGGAAGCGGTTTATAAAAACCCGTACATTTTGATCACCGACCGCAAGATAAGCGCGATCCAGGACATTCTCCCGATTCTCGAGGCGCTGGCCCAGAAAGGCAAAAAAGAAATAGTGATCATCTCCGAGAACGTGGAAGGCGAGGCTCTCGCCACGCTGATCGTCAACAAGATCCGCGGAACATTCAATACCGTCGCGGTAAAAGCCCCGGCCTTCGGCGACCGCCGAAAGGAGATACTGAAGGACATCGCCATACTTACCGGCGGGCGGGTCATCACCGAGGAAGTCGGACTGAAACTGGAAAATACGAAGATCGAGGACCTGGGTCAGGCCGGAAAAATCGTGGTGACCAAGGACGACACGCTGATCGTAAACGGCGCCGGCGACAAGAAAGAAATCCATGAGCGGATCTCTGAAATCAAAATGATGATGGATCAGACCAAGAGCGATTTCGACCGCGAGAAACTGCAGGAACGGATGGCCAAGCTTTCCGGCGGCGTGGCCGTAATAAGCGTCGGCGCGCCGACCGAGGTGGAGCAGAAAGAGCTTCAGCACCGGGTCGAAGACGCGCTCAGCGCGACCAGGGCCGCCGCGGAAGAAGGCATAGTGGCAGGAGGCGGAGCCGCCCTGATACATGCTCTGAAGAGCGTCGAAAAACTGAAAGGCAATGACGAAGACGAACAGATAGGCATCGATATCGTTAAGATGTCGCTTGTTTATCCCACCAAATGCATCGCCACGAACGCCGGGCTGGAGGGCTCGGTCATCGTGGAACAGGTCAAGCAGACCAAGGACTCCAAGATGGGTTACAACGTCGTAAACGAAAAAGTCGAAGATCTGGTCGCATCGGGAGTCATCGATCCGAAGAAAGTCACGCGGTCGGCGCTGCAGAACGCCGCCTCGGTCGCCGCCATGTTCCTGACTATCGAAGTCGGCATCGTCGACGTGCCGAAAAAAGAATCCCCGACCCCGCCGATGCCGGGCGGAGGAATGGGCGAGTATTAAAAGAAACCGAGGAAACCGACGAAACCGAAGAGACCGAAGAAGATCAATTTCTCTTCGGACTCCTCGGTTTCGTCGGATTCTTCGGTTTCCTTTCGAGACGATTTTCCATTCCGTAAATTTCGGAAAAAAGATATACTGCCCCTTACTTTTCCCGCACCAATCATACCACTTCGCGTTTAAAACGTTCTTAATCAGACGCGCTGGCGGTATGGAGTTCTTGGCTTGAGTAAACGCTACGCGGTACGAGATGATGCCGTTACGAATGACCGATTAGTTATGTTTTAAATGCAAAATGGTATCATATGGCCATGAACACCGAAGAAATCCAGAAGCAATGCGAGGCTTTCCTCAAGCAGATCAACGTGCCCGCGTTCATCGTCCTCGGTTTCCATGCCGATCCGGAAAACGTCCAGCTGGTTTATTCGCTCAAGGACATGCCTCTAAAATCGGTCGTTAAGGGGCTGACGCATATGTTGAACGACCTTATAAGCAGAATATAAATTGCTAAATTGCTCGCCCGTTCGATTAACTCAGGGCGACCTTATCTGGCACAATCATCTGTGTCATTCCGGGCGACCTGAG
>MFXU01000033.1:2857-8950 GCA_001788965.1 Candidatus Peribacteria bacterium RIFCSPHIGHO2_02_FULL_51_15
CCTGAGCTGGTCGAAGGTCGCAAGCGATTCGCAAGTTTGGTTGAGATTAACAATTTAGCAATTTAACAATTTAGCAATATACTTTCTTGTGATGAAAGGCAAACTAATCGTCCTTGAGGGCCCCGATGGGTCGGGCACCACGACGCACAGCAATCTGCTGGCGAAGAATTTGAAAAAATCCGGGTATAAGGTCCTCCTTACTGCGGAACCGACCGACGGTCCGATAGGACGTTTCATCCGGAATCAGCTTAAGAAGAACAAAATCGAATCGCCATCGGCTTTGCAGCTTTTATTCTGCGCCGACCGGGCCTGGCACCTGGAAAAAGTGATCAAGCCGGCGCTCGCCGCGGGGAAAACCGTCATCTCGGACCGGTATGTGATTTCAACCCTGGTTTACGGGGAAGCTCTGGGACTCGACCCCGAGTGGCTGCTCAAGATCAATACTCCCTTTGTCGAACCCGATGTCCTTTTTGTCGCACTGCCGCCGCTCCGGTTCTGCCTGGAAAGAATCCGCAAAAGGGAGCAGCTGGACATTTTCGAAAACACAAACTTCCAGAAAAAGATTTATGACCTTTATGAAAAGATAACTGTTGAAGATCCGCTGGTGCATATGATTGATACGTCGGGTGAGGTTAATAAAGTTGCAGGTAATGTCTTTGAAAAAGTCTCCGTAACCGGGACATCGTGTCCCGGCTTGAGCCAATATCCGGGACACGATGTCCCGGTTACGGAAATATAAAAAAAACCTTTATGGTATGCTTTAAACATGTCCGCCTTAATCCTCCTCGGCAAACCTGTGGCTGAGAAAATGCTCCAGGATTTGAAAAAAGACGTGAAAGAGCTGGATCCCAAGCTGGTCGTGGTGCAAGTCGGGGATGATCCGTCCAGCGACAGCTACATACGCCAGAAACTGAAAAGCTGCGAAGCGGTAGACATGAGGAATGAACACCGTCATCTGGACAAAAAGACAACGCTCAAGCAGCTTCTATCCGTAATTGATGAGCTTAACAAGGATCCTGATGTTACCGGTTTTATCGTTCAGGTTCCCCTTCCCGGGGATCTAAACGACCATGTACCGGAGATAACCCGGGCGATAAATCCGAAGAAAGACGTGGACGGTTTCGGTGCTTACAATCTCGGAAAAATGTTTCTGTCGAAAGAGTTTGAGCATCTGCCCCCCGCCACTCCAGCCGGGATTTTTGAAATGCTGAAGTATTACGAGATCGACGTCGCGGGAAAACACTCCGTAGTCGTCGGCCGGAGCAATATCGTCGGGAAGCCGCTCGCCGTGATGCTTATTAACCGCGGCGCGACGGTAACCGTCTGCCATAGCCGGACTGACGATCTGGCGTTTTACACTACACAGGCCGATCTCCTCTTCACGGCTGTGGGAAAGCCCAAGCTCATTACGAAGGAAATGGTCAAACCCGGAGCCGTGGTTGTGGATATCGGGGTGTCACGCACGGATAAAGGACTCAAGGGCGACGTGGATTTCGAGAACGTGAAAGAGGTTGCTTCCGCCATCACGCCCGTTCCGGGAGGTGTAGGGCCGCTGACGGTCGCGAGCCTTATACGCAATTGCGTTACGGCGAAGAAACGGCAGATCTCCGTTGACACGGTGATACTCAAGTGATACACTATAGATACACTTTCCCATCACTTATGCCTACAAAGAAACGCCGGATCAATATCACCCTCAAGAAAGACGTGGCCTTGTACCTCAAGAAATTGGCTCTGCGCGACGACATGCCCGAGGCCACCAAAGCCGCGCAGATGATCGAACTCGCCATGGAAATCGAAGAGGATCTGTATTTCAGCCGTATCGCCGATGAGCGGTTCAGGAACATGAAAAAGACTGTCTCTGCGGCAGAATTCTGGGCCAAGGTGCTATGAAGTACAAGATTGAATTTGCCGACAGCTTTTATCCAAAAGAGTTGAAAAGGATGCCCTCGGATATTCGCGATTCAATCAAGGATGCCATTGCGACGAAACTGGCGAGCGCTCCGGATACGTTCGGCAAACCGCTCCGTTACGCACTCAAAGGTCGCCGCAGGCTGCGCGTCGGGGATTATCGCGTTATCTACTTCACGCGCAAAACAACAGTCATCATTCTGGACATCGCTCACCGGTCGAAGGTATACAGATGAAAAGAGGTCATTTCTTGTCCGCCTTCGCCCTCGTATCCCGCTTCCTGGCGACTTCATCGAGAATTTTTTTTCGTAGCCGGATGCTCTTCGGCGTGACTTCCACGAGCTCGTCCTCCTGGATGTATTCCAGTGCCATGTCGAGGGTCATGTTGAGCGGAGGTATCAGGCGGATGGCCTCGTCGCTGCCCGAAGCGCGAACGTTTGAAAGACGTTTTTCTTTCCCGATATTAACGATGATGTCCTGGCCGCTCGGCGTCTCGCCGACGATCATCCCGGCATAAACCGGAGTTCCCGGCCCGATGAAAAAAGTCCCGCGCTCCTGGAGTTGCCATATCGCATAAGCCACCGAATTTCCGGTTACTCCGGAAATGATGGATCCTGTCGAGCGGCCTGGCATCTCCCCCATATAAAGCGCGTATTCCTTGAAAGCATGAGTCAAAATCCCTTCGCCGCGGGTATCGATGACAAATTCATTCCGGAAGCCGAGAAGCCCTCTGGTCGGGACTTCGTAAGTCAGCCGGGTGATGCCGTTTTTCGACTGCATGTTTTGCATTATTCCTCGACGGCGACCAAGTTTTTCGATGATAGTGCCGGCGAACTGGTCCGGCACGTCGATGTATGCGGTTTCCAGCGGCTCCATCTTTTTCCTGGCCGTTTCGCGCATGATAACTTCCGGCCGTGAGACAGCGAGCTCGAACCCTTCGCGGCGCATGGCTTCGATGAGAACTCCCAGGTGCATCTCCCCCCGTCCGGAAACCCTGAAAGCGTCCGCCCGCTCACCGAACTCGATCTTCAGCCCCACGTTTGTCTCCAGCTCGCGAGTGAGCCTTTCTCTGATCTGCCGCGTAGTCACCTGCGTCCCCTCCTTCCCGGCGAAGGGCGAATCATTGACCAGAAAATCCATGGCAACCGTCGGCGGATCAACCGTGATCAGTGGCAAAGGTTTCGTATTTTCATCATCCGATATCGTGTCGCCGACGTAGATCTCCGGCAGACCGGCGATCTGGATCACTTCTCCGGGTCCGGCGGATTCCACTTCGGCCTGTCCGATTCCGCGGTAGACGAATATTTTAGTCACTCGGCCGGAGATGCGGCTTCCGTTCTCTTTTATCATATAAACCTGCTGGTTCTTTTTCACCGTTCCCTGCAAAACGCGGCCAATCGCCATGCGGCCGGCATAGGAATCGTAAGACAGATTCACCGGCTGCAAAAGCAAAGACTTTTCGGGATCACCCGTAGCCGGTTTCACGCGCTTCAGTATCAGATCGAAAAGCGGATTGAGATTTTTTGATTCTTCGGTCAGTTTGTTTTTGGCTATGCCGTCGCGACCGACAGCGAAGACATAAGGAAAGTCCAGCTGATCGTGATTGGCGCCGAGCTGCACGAAAAGATCGAAAACCTGCGAAAGCGCCTTGTCCGGATCGGCGCCCGGACGATCGATTTTATTGATAATCACTATCGGCTTCAGACCTATTTCAAGCGATTTTTTCAGAACGAATCGCGTCTGGGGCATGGGTCCGTCGAAGGCGTCGACAAGCAGCAGGACGCAGTCGCACATCCTGAGAACCCGCTCGACCTCCGAGCCGAAGTCGGCATGTCCGGGAGTGTCGACTATATTGATTTTCGAATCCTGGTAAATGATAGAACAGTTTTTGGCATAGATGGTGATCCCCCGCTCTTTCTCCTGTTCGTCGGAATCCATCACGCGTTCGGTCAATTCCTCATGCGACTCAAAAGCGCCGCCCTGCCGCAGGATCTGGTCGACCAATGTGGTCTTGCCGTGGTCGATATGCGCGATGATGGCAACGGTTCTAAATTCCATAAGGATAAATTTTGAAAGCGACCTGCCCGGCGAAGCTCCGAAGCGAAGCTGAGGAGCGAAGTCGGGTGATGGCAACGGTTCTAAATTCCATTAGATGAGCAGACGCCGTAGTTTAGCGGAAAGAAGAGAGATGTACAGATATGGAGATTAATTTCCGCAACCGGGACATCGTGTCCCGGAGATTCGAAGATCTACTCAAGCCCAGGCGCGAACGCCATGGGCTTGTGCCGGGCATTCTTGCCCGACCTGAAGGTTTATAAACCAAATAGAAGTATCGACTATAAAAATATAAAACCAGCACGTCTTCCATGCTGCGGAAAATAAATCGTCAATTCTCAATTCTCAATTTTTTTCGTCTCACCCAATACATCCCGCCCCCGACGCCGATCAATAGGAACGTTACCGCGGTTCCGATGATTATTCCGATCATCGACCGGCCCTCTGCCGCGGCTCCGTGCAGCGATTCCGTGACTATCACGCGGGCGACAGGTAGAACCACTTGTGTGGGCTTCTCGATATTTTTGGCGATGCCGGAGGGCGGCTCGATCGAAATCTGTCTGATCTCGGTTCCACCGTTCTTCATCGCCACTTCGACGCGGTGTTCACCTGCTTCCACGTCGTGGAAGGTGGCGATGCCTTCATCGTTCGTGACGGCTATTTTCGGAGTGGAGAAAAGCGCCACCGGCGTCCTGGCATACGGATTGCCGAATGAATCAAACACGCTCAGGTTAAGCGCGGCGAGTATTATTTTGCCGCTCTTTCGGTCATTCTTGATACTGGTCGAGTATTTCTGCAGCGGCTCGGCTATGGCGGCGCGATGAATAGCCGTTTCTTTGTCCAGGTTGGCCAATTCTCTGACTCTATCGGGGACAGCGGAAACATCCTGATATAGGACAGCGGCCAGCTCGCCGGTTTTCGCCGCAATGAACGAGACGCCGCCAGCCGTGCCGACGTAAGCCGCAGCGATCAATTCCGAAGCCGCTTCGATCTCCTGGCCTGTCCGATAAGCAATCAACGCAACAGTCGATCCTGCGGATTCACTCGCTTTCGCAATGGCGGCCCCGCCGGCCGAAATCACGTTTTGAACATGCGCGCCGCCGTCAAGAAGCAGATTGCGGGCCGAGATATCTGTTGCGATCAGCGCGTTTCCGGCGGTTCTGATCGAATGATCGGCCAGCGCTCCGATCCCGCGGGCGACAGTCGAAACTCCGTGTCCCGCTCCGGAGAGTCCCTGTCCCGCCAGGTTGCCGATCACACTTGCTATCTCTCCCGCTGAGTTCGCCAAAGAACCGGCAGTCACCTGCGCTATGGCGGCCGCGCCGCGTATCTCGCGCCCGGTGATGACGATCGCAAGTGATACCGCTTCTTTGAACCTTTCGCCGCGCACTCTCTGGGCTTCGGCCAGCTTGGCGCCTTCCCGCGTCATGCGGTCGCCGATTGATTCAACGGCCAGCAGCGAATTTTTCGCCAGGTTGGCGGTTCCCCTGCTCAGGCTTTTGATTTCTTCGGCCGCCAAAGACACGCCGAGGCGTGAGATGGTTGCCGCTCCCCGCGCGGTTGACTTGAGGTAATCTGCGGCTCCCGACGCGACGTTTCTCAGGGTGTCCGCGGCGGAGGAAATATTTTCAAGCGCCGAAGCGGAGGCATCGTTTATCAATCCGACAACACCGAGTGTGGCTTTTTTGGCTTGTCCGGCCAAAGTCCCGACAATTTCCAAAGTTTTGTCCGCGATGGACTCAAATAACGGTACGGCTTCCGCGGGTATCACGTTGGAAAGTATCATTGACGGCGTCGGCATGCTTATTTCCAGGCTGCGGTTGATTCGTTCAGCGAGGCGGGAGATGCGACGCTCGCGGGCGAGGGATTGGGTTTGGGTTTGGGTTGGGGCTTGGCTTTCCATTGCCGCAGCCGGGATGTCATTCCCTTTATTTCCCGCAGCCGGGGCAACGTTATTATTTTCCGCAGCCGGGACATCGTGTCCCGGTACATACGGCGGAGGATTGGCGGGTGCCAATTCCATCGGAATCACAATCGCCGGAGCGCTGCTTGCCGCTCCTTCCCTCATCCCCGGCCCTTCTCCCGAGGTGAGAAGGGAGGTGTTTCCATTCCCCTCTCCCGTCGGGA
>MFXU01000033.1:8969-15799 GCA_001788965.1 Candidatus Peribacteria bacterium RIFCSPHIGHO2_02_FULL_51_15
ATCGTACGCGAATCGGTGGTATTGGTTTGATAACCTGACGGAGCCGCGGCTACTACCAGCCAGCTGCCCGTGCTTGTCGGAAGACCGGAGAACGCATAAGTCCCGCTCGCGTTCGTCCTCGCGGTCATGTTCAGCGTGTTCCCGGTAGCCGATGTTCCCGCAAGCGCGATGGTCGTACCGGAAAATCCACGTTCGTTTTCATCTTTCAGCCGGTTTCCGTTTAGGTCGATGAAGGCCGAGCCGGTGAGAGTATTCACTGCGACCAGTCCGAAGCTCTGGGTTTTGGTCGCTCCGGTTCCAAACACGATACCGCCCGAAGACATGATCGTCGTGCGGAGGTATCCGGCAGGAAGGGTCGCCGTACTTACCGCCACGGTGTAACCGGCGGAGTTGCTGCGCACCACGGAGCGGAAGGCGTAGCTGCCGGTCGAAGTCGTGACCGAGCCGAAGCTTATCGAAGCACCGGTAAGCGAGTTTCCGGTGAGATTTACGGTTACGTTATTTAGACCCAGGACTTCGCCCGCCTCTTTGGTTCCGTTGCCATTCTCGTCATTCCAAACGTTGCCGAGGATATTGCCCGTTCCGGTGACGCCGAAGTACCAGCCGGTATTGTTTCCACTGTCGGCGCATCCGCCCGCATTTATGAAACAGACCAGGACACTCCCTGCAGCAGCGTCGGAATCCTGCACGTCGAGGTACTGCAAAGAATTGGTCCCGGCGGAAGCGAGAAGGATGCGCGCGCGAGTGCCGGCAAGCGTCGACCGCAGACTCAAGCGATTTGAAGTAGATGCGCCATTGAGCGTAAGCGTTCCGGTAAGCGATTGCGTGGTGGTGGCCGCGAGAGTCAGCGTATCCGCGCTCGCGACCGTTTTCGTCAGATTGTAGAAACTCGTGGAGCCGCTCATCGTCTGATTCGTTCCGTTCAAAGTAACCGTTCCTTCCCTTGCAGTGAATCCTCCGGCGGATTTCTTCGTCCAGTTCCCCGCGACAGCCACTCCGTAATTCGAAGCCGAGGCATCCAAGGTTCCTCCGCTCAACGTGAGATTCCGATTGACGGTCAAAGCACTCCCGAGCGTCCACGTCCCGCCCGCGCCGTTGAACGTCACGTTATTATACGAGTTGCCTGCTTTGAGTCCCGTGTAGCTCCCCGTCCCGACGTACTGGACCAGGCCGGAGTTCGTGTCGTTTGTCAGGCTCATCGTGGTTTCGTTTCCCGAGAGCTTGAAGGTTCCGGCGTTCTCAAATGTTCCCGTGACGGTCGTAGATTTCCCGTGGACGTCGAAGGTAGAGCCGGTGCCGATGGTGAGATTGCCGGAAACGGTCAGGGCTGCGGATGGCTTCCACAAGCCCGAACCGGAGAAGACGATATTCTGGTAACTGTTCCCCGCGGCAAGCGAGCTATAGGTTGAGCTGTCGCTAAAGTTCACCGTCCCGGCATTCGACGTGGGGTTCTTGCTCAGCGTCTCCGATCCCTTCAGACGAAGAGTCCCGGCGGAAGCAATCGTAAATTGATCGTTCACTGTCAGATTGTTTCCGTTGAGGTTCAAGGTGCCGGAGGTGAGGGCGAGGTCCTGCCCCGCCGTATTGAGCGTCAATGCTCCGGAGAGTGTGACTGTGCCGGAAGGTTTGTTGATGGTGAAGGTGCCCGAGGGCCATGTACCGCCCTCGGATTCCAGGACTTGGGCGGAGGAACCGGAGAGGGTGAGTGGTGCGTTGCCGCCAAGCCAGCTCGCACCAACGGTTATATCACCCTTTGCAATTATTGTTCCAGGACCGTATATACGACCATTCGTTAAATTGAGTGCTCCTAAAATAGTGACTGTTTTACCCGAACTGACAGTTGTACTACTTTCTGAATCAGCGATGTAATTGTATAGAATAACATCTGAAGCAAAAGTTATATAATTCCAACTTCCCGTCATGCTGACAGTGCCGCTATTGTGATTAAACGTCCCGCTAGTTATTGTGAACGTATGGGAAGTTTCAGACGGCCTTGTAAAAGATAGTGTGCCGTTAGTTGAGATGAAAGTCCCATTGGAGAGGGTAAGATTCGTCGTTATACTTGCATTTGCATTGTTAGCAAAGCTTATAGTTGTGTTAGCGCTATTCAAAATTATTCCCGGCAACACTGTACCATCAGAAACGATGAAGCTCTGATCACCGGATCCATTGATTGTGAGAACCCCCAATCCACCATCAAACGTAGAGGCCACAGTGACAGGACCTTGTGCCTGGAAGGTCCCCGTCCCTGCCAGTATCCCATTCGTCAGGGTCAACGTCCCCGCAATTGTCACTGTCTTACCGGCGTCGACGGCCGAATTGCTTTCTGAGTCAAATGTGTAATTGTAGAGTGTAACGTCGGAAGCGAACGCGATGTAGTTCCAACTCCCTGCCACCCGGACGGTTCCGAAATTATGATTGAATGTACCGTTCGTTATTGTGAATGTGTGAGAAGTTTCATACGGCCTTGTAAAAGATAGTGTGCCGTTAGTTGAGATGAAGGAGCCGTTGGAGAGAATGAGATCACTGGCAATCGTAATATCCCCACTCCCCCCATTGAACGTCCCCGCACTCTGCGTAAATGCGCCGTTCACCGTGAGCGTCGATGATCCTTGGTTATACGTCCCATAGAGCTTCATTGCTCCTGCCGTGACGTTCCCTCCAGGCGTGAGCGTTTGTCCCGTTCCCGTAAACAAAGTTTTTCCGCTTGCAACCGTCAGCGCCCCCGCCGCCACCGCGTAAATCCCGCTGATATCTGTTTCCCCGCTCACGGCTGCGGTCGCAAGATTTGCATTCGTCAGAGGAGAGGAATTATCCGACCGCGTGATGAGTTCGTTCTGGTAGAGGTTGATTCCCGTCAAACTTGTACCGCTGGAGTTGATGACCGTCACGGCGTCGGCGGTTTCGTCTTCCAGGTACACCGTGAGGATGTCGCCGGAGACATACGCGCCGGTGAGGGTATAGACACCGGAGGCATTCGTCTCCGCTGTCCCGCCATCGACGCCATTGATCGCCAGGCGCACGGTCTGGCTCGCGAGCGGCGTGACGCCTTCATCCGAGTACGCCGTACCGGTGACGGTGGTCTGCGTACTCCCAAAGCTCAGCTCATGGTCCGCATTCCCCATGTTGTTATACTCAAACTTGATCCACTCGGCGGAGCGGGCGGTGGAGGAGAAACGAACTTCATCTTGCACGCTGGCCTTCGTAACTCCAAAATTTGAATTACCTATCCATACGGGTTGGCTATAATAAGTAATCGTATCCGTTCTCGTGCCTGACGCCCGTTGGACACCATTGATATAGATTTTTTGACTTCCAGAAGTATACGTCGCAACAATATGATACCAATTGCCTTGCACGACCGTTGATGCGGGAGTGTCAATATATTGGAAAGGAGTACCGCCACTTGCATTCCAACCAAGAAACACTTGACCATTCGATTCTATCCGCAAATGTTGGGCATAATAAGGAGTGGCATGCGATGTGTAATCATATGACCAAAGAATTGGATAGGAAGAAAGGCTGCTTACATAAAACCAATGGTCAAGAGTATACGAAGGTGAGTCAAACTTACCCGTGCCATCACTAGCGACGGTGATATATTGAGCGCTTCCGCTAAAATTTGCGCCACCGTCCACCTGCCCCGTCGTCGCCGTCGCCCCATTGTTCGTCCCATTATTCCCATTCGCCGTTGAATCCAGCGCGCTCAAGGTGGAGCCCGAGAGATGCCAGACTCCTTTGAAACTCGAGTCCCACACATTCGTCCTGCTCGCGCCGTTTACCGCGCTCCCCGAGCCGTAGTACACGTAAATCGAGGTATCGGTCGTGTCGTCGATGGTGGGAACACGGACCCAGAAGTTGCCGCTTCCAGATCCACTCCGTACGCGGTAATCCTCCCGTTCGTAGTAAAGGGGAGCACCTGCGGTCGTCGTAAAGCGGATGTCGTCGCCGTCACTCTGCGCATAGGAACCGAGCGAGGTATCGGCGTTGATCGCGACTAAGAGCGGGAAATCGGTGAGGTCTGCATCGACATTTGTCTGATCAATCGTGATGAGCTTCCTGTTTGTGTAATGCCCGTACCACCCAAAGCCCCAGTAGACGTTGTTGCCGCTATCCACGTTCGTCCCGTCACTCGCATCCATCGGCGTCGTGCCGGCTGCGGCATTGCTGTCTTTCACATCGAGATAGCTGATCGTCCGCGTTCTGATCGAATTCAAATTCCATCGAGAGCCGGAGACCGTTGACCGCAGGCTCAAGCGATTATTGGCAGCGCCGTTCAAGGTCAGCGTACCCGCAATCGTTTGAGTCGTTCCGTTCGCTATAGATAAGGTATAAGCCGAGGTGACGGACTTGGTGAGGTTCCAGAAGATCGTGGAGCCGGAGAGCGTCTGATTGGCGCCATCCAGGACGACGGTACCGCTGCCGGACGTGTACGTTCCTGCCGCCTGCTTGATCCATGCGCCGGAGAGCGTCGCGGTGTTCGATCCCAAGGTCAGCGTTCCACGCAATATCACGCCCGAGCCGACATTCACGTTCGCGCCGGGGGTAAAGGTCCGGTTGGCCCATACCAAGAGGTTTTTCCCGGCGGCAGTTGCAAGAATATTCCCCGTGACGGAGTAAATATTCGATATATCCGATTCACTCACGACTGCCGCCGTGGCAAGGCCCGCATTGCTGAGCGTGCCACCACTGTCATTTCTCACGATCAAAGTGTCCTGATAAATGTCTATGCCGGTCATGTTCCCGCCGCTCGCCGTCATCACCGTCACGGCATCCTGCGTTTCATCTTCCATGTAGAAGGTGAGGATGTCACCGGTCACAAACGAAGCGCCGCTCATCGTGAATTGCCCGCTCGCATTCGTCTCCGCGGTATCTCCGTAGTCCGTTCCGTTCACCGCGATACGCACAGTCTTCCCCGCAAGCGGCGTAGCACCCCGGTCGCTATATGCCGTTCCCGTAATGAGCGCGGATTGCGAAGAACCCACCGTGATTTCGTTCGTTCCGCTCGCCATGTTCTGATATTCGAACTTGATCCATTCGGCGGAGCGGGCGACGGAGGAGACGCGGGACTCATCGAGAAGACCGCCATACCAATGTGTCGCTGTTCCTGCATAGCTGCCGATACGATTTATTCGGTACGCGTCAGCATAGGCACAATCATAGGCGCTCGTTCCACTGGTGGCGCCGTTTTTATAGAAGGTGATTTGACCGGAACTGCAGGTGAAACCGACGTATGTCCATGTGCTCGCGCTCACGGTGTCAGTTGACGTTTTGTAGCTGGTTCCATCGTACGAAGCGATCATTGAAGATGTATCGATGTACAGGGTGTAACCGCCAAATATTGCCTCATAGTTACCTGTTGCTTGGTAGTTCACCCAAGAAAATGCAGACCAGCCGGACATAACTGAAGTATCTATTGTACTTGCTAAACTTATGAAATTACTCGTTCCATTGAAACTCCCCGCCCCATCCACCTGCCCCGTTCCATTCGTCGCCCCAGCAACACCTCCATTATTCGCATTACTCGTGGAATCCGCCGCCGAGAGCGCGCCGCTACTGGTTTGGCCGAGGTGCCACACGCCAACGAAATTCGAGTCCCATACGCTGCCCGCCGCGTCAGATGAATCTGACGTGGCACCATCCGCGGCGTCGGCTTTGCCGTAGTACATATACAGGAGGGTGTTCGCAGTAGAGCTGACGCGCGGCACTTTGACCCAGAAGTCGCCAGCACCCGAGCCTGTGCGGATATGGAAGTCCTCACGCTCGTAGGGGAGGATGACGCCGGTAGAGGTCGCGAAGCGGATGTCGTAGCCATCGCTCCGTGCGCTCGTCCCCAGATCCGCATCCGCTCTGATCTTCACGTAAAGCGGGAAATCCGTGAGTGTAGAGTCCACGTTGGTCTTGCTGATCGTGATGGGCTTGCGGAGCGTCCAGCCATCGAGTGTATTGGTTTTGGTCTCCCACGTGATTTCATTGGTCGCGCTTGACATATTCTGGTACTCGAACTTGATCCACGCGGCGGAGCGGGCGGTAGCAGAGATGCGGACGTCGTCGAGGAGACCGTTCATCGGAAAATTCGCCCCATTATATGTGCTGATATATCCATCTCCAGAATATCCGCTAGGAGGAACCATTGCGGCAGTTTGCCCTAAACTGCTATCGAGATATATTCGACCATCTGTGCCATCATACGTGGCGACCATGTGATGCCAGTTGGTATCTGGCACAACGTTGCCAGCATTAGTCCAACTACTATTGTTCTGAACGAACAGCCGTCCGGCATAAAGGCCCGCAAAGTATCCCGACGGACCAAATTTGCTAAAGATCACCTGATATGTTGATGTGCTAGTAGTCTTAAACCATGCCGAAATGGTGTATGCAGGAAGATTATTCAGACTCGTTGAAGCGCCTATATCGACAATATCCGTCGCATCAAAACTCTCCGCCCCATCCACTTGGCCTGATGATGTCGCTGTCGGCTGATTTGTGGTGTTTGTGCTGTCGTTACCATTGGAAGTTGAATCCTGGTAGTCGCCGGCGGTTCCGGTTCCTGTCTCCTTCAAATGCCACACCCCCTTGAAGTCACTGTCCCACACATTCGTAGATTCATTTCCATCCGTCGCATCCCGCTTTCCGTAGTACATGTAGAGCTCGGTATCGCTGCTCGTCGAAACCGTCGGCACTTTGACCCAGAAGTCGCCCGAACCGGAACCTGAGGAGACGTGATACTGCTCGCGCTCGTAGGGGAGCAAAACGCCGGTACTCGTGGTGAAGCGGATGTCGTAGCCGGTGCTCAAAGCATCCCGGCCTAAGTCAGAGTCCGCGCGGAC
>MFXU01000034.1:0-6991 GCA_001788965.1 Candidatus Peribacteria bacterium RIFCSPHIGHO2_02_FULL_51_15
ACTCTGCAGCCATCGCCTCACTCCGGCGCTGCGGCGCCACCTCTCTCCCAAAAAGGGAGAGAGGAATCCGTATTACACTTCATTCGGAGGTGAAGCAGAGCTCCCCTCGCCCGCGAATGCGGGAGAGGGGCAGGGGGTGAGGCGGCAAGGTTAGCGGTATTTTCTGCAAGGTCAGTGAGCAGTTACGTTTATAGGAATGGCAAAAACCGCACTTTTCTGCTAAAATATTAGTAACAAATACCAATACTTTTTTATGCGGCCGGGCTTTACTTTGGCAGCGGGAGAAAACCGGTTACTCGGTCAAACGGGAAATCCCGAGGTGCAGGTTCCAAAAACCGGGCACGAGAAACCGGCGGATACCGTGACGGAACCGGCGGATATAACTTCGGTCGTTAACCGCGACATCGCCGAAGCCGACAAGGCTATCAATCAGGCGGCTAATTTGGAGGCGCAGCTCAAGGCGCTGGACATAAAACCGGAACAGAAGGAGATGTCAGGAGAACAAATCTTCACGCGCCTAAAGCAGGACACCGCCGAAGTTTTAAGCGGCAGAATCGAATATGCGAGAAAAGGCGTTGAAAACGCGCAAAATGAATATAACCGCGGATCATGGGGCAAGCGGTTCGACTCCACATTCAAGTTTGGCGGGCTTTTCGGCAAGACGGTCAACAGCAGCAACGCCGACGCGTTGAATCAGCAGACGGGAGTACTTGAAAAATTGTTGCAGATACAATCGGGCTTGAGCGAATTGAATTCGGCCGGAACGCTTGACCGGCTCAAGTCCGTGCGCCGCGATCTGGGACTCCCCGAGATACCGGTGGACATGGCCGGGGATTACGACAAATTTACGAAAGCGGCGGTGGCGGCGCATCAGTCGCGCGACAAATCTTTGGAAGTGGACTGGGCCGAGATAAACCGTCAGCTCGCCGAGTCCGGGAAAGTGCTGGATATCTGGGAGACGGTCATAAACACCGTTGATACAGGGGCTTCGATAGCGGCCGGATTCATACCGGGTGGGGCGGAAACCTATGCCCTCGCTCATTCGCTTACGGACATCGCAACGGGCATGAAGACGCCCAAAGAAGCGCTAACGGAAGCGGGATTCACCGTCATGATGGCGCATGTCGGGGGCCGCGTGATGCAGGGCAAGATGGGTGCATCCATCACCAAAAAGATTTCAGAGTGGGCGGAGAAAAACGCTGTCAAGTTTGCCAGTAATCCCAAGCTCGCCGCTCATCTGGGAAGCGCTGTGGCGGGTGCCGGTTCCGGGGCAACGGGGGGTGTATTAATCGGGGGAGGTACTGCGGTCGTGAAGGAAACTTCGAATGTCATCACCGGGAAGAAGACTGCTATAGAGGGACTAAAGGACGCGGCAAAAGAAACGGCGAAGAGCGCCGTGATGGGCGCGGGGATGGGGGCGATAGGCGGCGCGACAGGGCTAAACCAGAAGCTTCACGAAAAATTCAAGAATGACAAGACGTATCAGGGGCTGAACAAATATCTGTATGGGCAGAAGCCGGAGGCGGCACAGGTAAAGAAACCGGAAAAGCATTCGGAGCGGGCAACAAAAAGGCTCTCTATTGAGGAAATGCAGCTTTTGGAAAAACCAGGGACTCCTGTGGATTTACCGGAATTCTGGCATCCTCCGTCAGCCGGCAGTGCTTATGAGATCGAAGGACAGACTTATAATTTGCGCAGATCAAATCGGCTAAATGAGCCCGGCGAAACATTACGACTTACGCCAGCGGAGGAATCTAATTACAGAAATCTCCTGCTTAATTCGCTTATTGAACAAAAAAACGCAGCAAAAATATTAGGTGTGCCACGAGAAAAGATGAGTCATTCATTAGAATTAAACTATAGGACAGAGAAGAATTGGGGACTCATGGAAAACGCTCAAGATGTCGTATACATGCAACAATTACAAAAACATGTAAAAGCATTACGAAGTCGCGGTTGCACGGATCAGGAAATTATCACAGAACTTGCAGGTCACATTTACCATGAGCATGCGCATGAGAACACATCACTTGCCGCCGAATTTTCGGGGCCAAAGTTTCGAGGTGACACCGTGGAAGTTTTTTCAATTACCTCTCAGCTTGCTTATTACACCGGAGTGGATTATTTCGGTCCGTCTTCTTATGGCCGGGCTGAGTATGCGAGAGGACTTCAAATGATCTCGGGAGGGAAGGGCTCTCTTAGAGATCATGAATTTGGAACAGTAGTTGGCTACGAGTTGTTGCGTGGGCGTCTCATCGAGCATTTTCCGGAATACGCAAACGAAATCAACGGGAAAGATGCCATCTCAGCTATTCGTGCTATTCGGTCGCGCATTCCCCCAGAGCACAGTCAGAAGCTTCAGACTGCATTGAGAGAATCAATCCAAGATTCAAATGACATATCTAAGATAAATAAAATAAAGAGTATTGTTTTAAAAAATTATCTAAAATCCAATAATGTTGACGACACACAGCGAATCCAAATCGCAGAGAATATATTGGATAAATCTCTTACAGTTCAGCAAAAAGAAGCTTTGCTCAAAGCCCATAACTTGCCTGGTGCAATAGATGAAGGGGATGTGGGAAAAAATACTTTCAAAGGTCTCACACTCATGCGTGACGGTATCTTCACTCGTAAACAAGCACAAATGCTCATGGACGCAGGGCTTGCCGGTTCCGGCGTCGCGGCGCCCGCGGCCAAACCCAGGGGACTTGATCCGGACCTGCTAAAAAGTCTCCGCAATCAGGATTTTTATAAGCGGGCCGAGACCCTGGAGCAGATGATGAAGGCTCCGGGAGCCGACAAGCCTGAAATAATGAAGTCGGCGTGGAACGAAAAAGAATATTGCAGACCGGCATTGGAAGTCGCGATGGAAAGCATGGGCAAGGCCGATCCCGACGGTTGCGCGGTGGCCATCCAGAAACTTGTGGAACAAGATTCGCACGACTGCCAGGCAGTGGCCGACGCATGGGTCCGCATAATGCGGGATAAATCCAGGACCGTAAGCGTGGATCAAGCCGAGACGTACTTCCGAGCCGTCCAGTCCAACCAGCGCAGCGGTGTCGCGGGCGTACTGCTCGGTCGCGGTCCGAACTTCCCCGGTATCAGGGACTCCCAGGTCATAAAAAGAAAACAGGCTCTTCATCCGCTGGAACACATCGAGTCGCTGGATTTTGAAGGACGGACCAATATGCTGCGCGAAAACTTTTCAAAAGCCGAGGGAGCTGCCGGCAAGGCGCAGGAGATCGCGAGGGCGTGGGACAGCGGCAAGCTCGGGGCAAGCAACTTGAAAGACAACGCGGTGACTGCGGCGCTGAAGCAGGTAGTGGATGCTGCGCCACCCGCACAAACCCGCGATATCGCGCTGGCATTACTTAGAGAAAATCCTCCGGTCTATGAACCGGCATATGCTTTGGCGAATATGCTTTATTACAAGAAGGGGGGGTATGTGACGGGGGATGAAGTGAACGCATGTTATCGAGCCTGGCAAACGGGAAACACTTCGGCATTCCAGAAGATTCTGGAAGCGAAAACATAAAAGGTAAGGAAAGTACGGAAGGTAAGGTACGTAAGACTCATACAAATTTTCAATTTTCAATTTTCAATTTTCAATTGTCAATTGTCAATTTCATCATTACCCTGTTGTTCCGCATGCTCCATACTCTCAAGCCAAATCCGGGATCGAAGAAAACCAGCCGACGGGTCGGCCGTGGAAACGGCTCCGGCCGCGGCACGACCGCCGGCCGCGGGCAAAAAGGTCAGCAATCGCGCACAGGGAAGGGGCGGAGACTGGGTTTCGAAGGAGGCCAGACGCCTTTCCTCAGGCGACAACCGAAGCTGGGAGGTTTCAAGCGGCCGATGAAAGTCATATCTGAAGTATTGAACCTGGATGTGCTGGAAGCGAAAGTCCCGGCAGGCGCTTACGATGTCAGTGCGCTCACCAAGCTCCGGATTATTTCCGGCAAAAACCCGGTCAAGCTGCTTGGCCGCGGCTCTGTGACGAAGAAATTTGAGCTGAAGCTGCAAGGGGCTTCGAAATCCGCGAAACAGGCGATTGAGAAAGCGGGTGGAAACGTAACGATTGCTAAATTGTTAAATTGCTAAATTGTTTTGCATGCAAAAATCGTGCGTTATCGCTTGCGTAACAATTTAACAATTTAGCAATTTAACAATAGATTATGTTTAGAGCTTCCATCAGACTTGAATAAATGTTCACCTACCTTCGTCAGTTATGGCGGTCCGATGATCTGAGAAAGAGAATTATTTTTACGATAATTTTGCTGGTCATTTACCGCGCTGTTTCCCATATAACCATCCCCGGCGCGAACAAAGAACTGCTCAAGCAGTTTTTGGAAAACTCAAGCAGCGGCGGGGCTTTGGGCATCTTCACGGCTCTGACCGGCGGCGCGGTGCAGAATTTCTCCATAGCTTTGCTCGGGCTTTCGCCTTATATCAACGCCTCCATCATCCTCCAGCTTTGCACCGTGATATTACCCAGGCTCGAGGCCCTCAGCAAAGAGGGCGTCCAGGGCCAGCAAAAGATAAACACCTACACCCGCTGGCTCTCGATCATCCTGGCATTCATGCAGAGCTACGGCTTTTTGCTGCTCCTAAACCGCGGCGGCAGCGGGAATATCGTCCCGATGCAGTTTCCCCAGGTGCTGGCGCCGATGCTTTTCGTCTCGGTCGGATGCGTTTTTATAATGTGGCTTGGGGAATTGATCACCGAAAAAGGGATCGGCAACGGGATATCGCTCATCATTTTCACGGGCATCGTCGCCCAGATGCCCTCCACCCTCTCGGCGATGTTCGTAGCCGGTCAGGACAAGATAGCGGCATTTTACCTGTTCCTGATCATCTCGCTCGCGATGCTGGTGGCAGTGGTGCTCTTTACCGACGCCCACCGCGCCATCCCCATCACTTACGCCAACCAGGGCGCCGGCCGGGGGGTGAAAGCCAATATCCCGATCCGGCTCAACCAGGCCGGCATGGTTCCGATAATCTTCGCCATCTCGCTGATCACCTTCCCGGGGATCATCGCCCAGTTCCTGCAGACCGCGCCGCGGTTTCAGGCGGTCGTAAATTTCATCCAGATTTACCTCAATTCGCAGAGCCCTTCGATGATTTATATCGTGGCTTATTTCCTGCTGAATATCGCCTTTACCTATTTCTACGTTTCGGTCACTTTCCGCCCGGACCAGGTCGCCGAGAACATACAGAAACGCGGCGGGTTCATTCCCGGCATCCGGCCGGGGCGGGAAACCGCCAGGATGCTGGAAAAGGTGAGCAACCGCCTCAATCTCTGGGGCGGCATCTTCCTCGGCATCGTGGCCATAGTGCCGCTGCTTTTCACCAGGTATTCCACCCTGTCGTCTCAGGATCTGATCATCTCCGGCTCGGGGCTGATCATCATCGTCGGCGTGGTGCTGGAGCTCGTACGGCAGGTGAATGCTCAACTGCTGGTTCACGACTACGAGAAATTGGTTTAGGAAAGGTAAATTTAAGAAAGTAAGGGAGGTAAGGAACGTAAGGAAGGTAAGGGAGGTGCAGTTTCACTTTTCCAGTGATTCGATTAATTGATGCAGGAGATATGAAACACGATTTACGGCAGAAAGAACATTTTCATAGTTTTCATGGCGAAAGTATTTCAAATCCAACGATAGTTGAAGAAAATTATCCACCTCCGCCGCCGACGCATAAGCTCGTTCATAATAAACAGAGCGATGTGCTGCCGTTTTCATTCGTGACCCTTCCGCGATTTGAGCGCCGATGGAAGATGAAGCACGTCGTAACTGGTTCGTTATTCCATAAAGCTCAGTTTTTGGAAACCCCGCAGTTTCCTTGTATATTTGGACAGTGAGTTTATGCGCCTCTTGCCAGACAATTAATTTTCTAAAACCATTTAGAAATTGCATGTGAACGATCGTACACCTATGGTTTTTTTGAGTCAATATTAAAATATTTCCTTACCTCCCTTACCTCCCTTACTTTCCTTACCTTTCATGGACTTAGTTCTCTTCGGCATCCAAGGCTCCGGCAAAGGCACGCAAGCCAAAATGCTGGCGGATAAATACGGTTACAAAATATTTGAGGCCGGCGGAGAACTCCGGAGCATAGCCTCCGGCGGCACGGAGCTCGGTAAGACGGTGAAGAGCTTTATCGACGTCGGCCGGCTGGTCCCGCATGAAATCATCATGCAGGTCGTGAAGCGATTCATCGAAAACAATTCGCAAAACGGCAAACTTATTTTCGACGGCATACCCAGAGACGGCGAACAGATGCGCGATTTAGATGCCATAATGCGCGAGGAAAAAAGAGAATTCCGTTGCATTCATTTTAGGCTTGATGAGGACGAAGCAGTCCGCAGAATCGTTGAGCGGGCGACGATCCAGGGACGCTCCGATGATGCCAAAGAGGAGATCGTCCGCCGGCGTATGGACACATTCAGGACGAAAACTCTGCCGGTGATCCGGGACTACGAAAAGCGTGGGTGGATGGAAGAGGTAGACGGCAGCGGAACGATAGGGGAGGTGAGGGGGGATGTGGAGAAGCTGATGAAGGAAAAAATTAGGTAAGGAAAGTAAGGAAGGTCAGGAAAGTAAGGAAGGTGCCTCGTTCCTTTGTTTCATCACCTCCCTTACCTCCCTTACCTCCCTTACCTCCCTTACCTTCCTGTATGCTTTCCCCATGAGCCAGTGCCAGATTTTCACTGCAACTGAGAAACAAACCCTCCGGGAGGGGGGAAAAATACTCCGTGAATGTCTGGATTTTTTAAAAAGCATGATCAAGCCCGGAGTCACCACTTTGGCGCTCGACCTGGCGGCGGAGGAATTCATCCGAAGCCGCGGCGCGATACCCGCATTCAAAGGTTACTACGGCTATCCGGCCGCTCTTTGCACGTCGGTAAATGACGAAGTCGTACACGGCCTGCCGTCAAAAGAGCGGATACTCAAAGAAGGCGATATAATATCCGTCGATTCAGGCGTTCTTT
>MFXU01000034.1:7101-9921 GCA_001788965.1 Candidatus Peribacteria bacterium RIFCSPHIGHO2_02_FULL_51_15
CGACCCTTACCGGCCACGGGCTTGGAGCCAAGCTTCATCAATTCCCCGATGTCCCCAATGTCGGGAAAAAAGACACCGGGCCGGTGCTGCCTGCGGGAACAATGATCGCGATCGAACCGATAGCCGTGATGGGCCGGCCGGATGTTTACACGGCCGAGGACAAATGGACCGTGATCACCTCAGATCACAGTCTGGCCGGGCATTTCGAACACAGCGTGCTGATCACCGGGGAAGGGGCGGAGATAATCGCATGAAATGAGGGATTCTGTTTAGGCCTTCCCTTTCTTCTTTTCCGCCATCTTGATCAAGGCCTGAAGACCGCTTAGTACCGGTACCGGATTGTCGCTACGGGCCATTTCTTGCGCCGACTTTTCGTCCATAACGGATGAAAACCTGTCCACCATATCCGGTGGGACAGTGACCGAGAGGCCGAGCGATTTGTCGTGCTCTACCCGGACGCCAGAGACCATGCCTCCGGTTTCTTCGTCCCCAAGTGAAACAAGTTTCCGACCCATTTCTGTGATCTTCTTATCTGTGCGGTCGGCCAGTTTTACAGTTTCCTCTTTCATCGTATCCAGCATTTTCTTTTCCCGCTCGGTTTTGTCGTGAGCTTTGTCCAGGTTTTTTACCATCGTTTCCATGTTCTTTTGATGGGCTTGAAGAGTTTCTTTGGCCGTCTTCAGCTCCGTTTCAAGCCTGGTGATCGCCTCCTGGTTTTTCGGACTGTCTTTTTCACCGGCGGCCTTTCGCCGCGCGGAGTTTAGTTTCTGCTCCAGCGAGGTTACCTGGGTCTGCTGCGCGTCTATCAGCCGTTGCTGGCCGTCCATCGCCTGATCTATCCGGTCTTTAACTTCACTGAAGCCGTCGGTTTTATCTTTGATTACCGTCTCGACGGTCTTGGGCGGTCGGTGATTCCGTACCTCAGCCATAAGTTGAGCGCGGACCACTTTGTCGGTTCTCGGATCATCCTTCGATTCAGTGACTTCTTTTACTTCCGGCCTCCGCGCCTCCGGGTTCTGAGGCTTGTTTTCCGGCTGGGCGGAAGCTTCTTCCATCTCGCTCAATTTTGCTTCCGTCAGTGTATTTATGGCTTCGGCGCGCTCGGCCGATGTCGCTTCAGGATTATCCAGAGTTTCCTCAGCCTTCTTCACTTCGAGGCTTTTTTGTTTATCCGATGCTTCCTTTTGATTTTCTGGTGTGATTCGCGCTTGCTCCGGAGCAGCCGCCTCCGCGGCAATGGTTCCTTCATTAACAGAAGGTGTCGGAGTTGGCGAAGATGCAGTTTGCTCCGGCGTTGGAGCAGCCGCCTCCGCGGCAATCGATCCTTCGTTTACAGAAGGCATAAGAGTCACAGTTTGCTCCGGTGTTGGTGTCGGAGTCGATTGTGGAGCTGGAGCAGCCGCCTCCGCGGGAATCGATCCTTCGTTAACCGGCCTATAATCGGGTCCGGTGAAACCGGTGCCATGCGGATCGTAATCGGCAACGGTTATCTGAAATTCACCGTCTTTAATATCCGTCGATGCCAGGCCGTGTTTTTCCGCGAATGATCTGATTTTTTCGAGCTTATTCAGTCCTTCCGGGCTTGAATAGGTTTTGATCCTGTACTGGCCGCCCCCGTCGGAGATGCTCTCGATTTTTACTCCCGTGTACTCACCTCCGGCGCCGTTTTCGAATCGGCTATTGATCGCCCCTTCCACGGTTTGGGGATTCGAAACATCGATATTGTTTTCAGGATTATCAGGGATTTGCGCGGCTTCTTCGGGTTTCTGAGTGAGAGTTACCGTGGTCTCGGTAGATTTCGTGGGAGTCAATTGACCTCCGATCGTATCAGTTATACTTTGTTCGGCTTCCATAACTGCCAGGTCGGAAGAAACTGTTTCATATCCACCGGGAACCTGGCTTTCTGTTTGACGAAGACTTTCCAGTGCGGGATCGGAAGTCATGTTCGCTTTCGTAATCGCATGATCAGAGGCCTCATGCACGTCTTCGGGCGTCTGCATGTCGGTTATTTCAGCAGTGGTTTCGGTTGATTCGGCGACTTCCGGAGCCGCTGAGAATTCCGGAGCCCCTGAGAATTCCGGATTCCCGGGTTGCTGCTGACTGCCGAGTTCCGTCTGTCGGATCAGACGATTTTCTTTCTCAGAGGAATTGAGTCGAAACTGCATAAAGATATTGGGATTTTTATATATTATTAATTTGCTCTTCCAACTCCTGCATCTTCTGCTCTTCCTCCCGCAAGGAGATACGCTCCGAAGCCTTGAAGACCGCGTGCTTGTAGGTCTGGACCGCTTTTTTCAGATTCAATGACCAGGCGGCGAAGGCTTTCTTGTAGGCGGCGAAGGCTTTCGAGTACTTGCGGTACCGCGCTTTGCGATCACTTGCAGATTCACCTTTGTACGGCGCGTCCAGCCGGTCCAGGTTGGCGCGCATCAGCTCCGGCTCGATCTGGCCCATCAGCGCGTCGTAAACCTGCGCGCCGGCAGGCATCACAATCTTTCCGCGCAAGGCGGCACGATTTACCGGTTTTGCTTCAGCGGTCGGCATAAAATTTATTTGTTTGGATTTTTCTTTTGAGCGGGCTTCGGTTGGCTTTTTGCTGACTTTTTGGACTGCTCTTCTTCATCTTCTGTTGTGCGGCCGAAAATCGGACCGAAAGGATCGAAATTATTTTTGGGCATATTTGTTTTTGTTAACATAAGTATTATACATCAAATCCGGTAATTATTCAATTTTATATTTGGTAACTGCTCACTGACTCTGCAGCCATCGCCTCACTCCGGCGCTGCGGCGCCACCTCTCTCCCAAAAAGGGAGAGAGGAA
>MFXU01000035.1:0-25237 GCA_001788965.1 Candidatus Peribacteria bacterium RIFCSPHIGHO2_02_FULL_51_15
CAACCCGGATGATGTGAAGCCGGAAACGTCTTTGGCGGATTGCTCTTTCGATTCGCTGAACAGATTGACAATAATTGGAGACCTGGATAAAAAATTATTGCGAGGAAAATCGCTCCCCGAAGACATTGCCGGCGCAGTGGCCGATGTGATTTCAGACGGGCAATTTTATTCCTGGACCGTTCAGGAAACCGCTGCCAGAATAGGCGAAGTCGTTAAAATATACGTTTAATCCTGGCGGGGAAATCGCTATCGTAATCATGTGGCACATCCTTTTGACCGATACGCGGCTTTTACCGATCTCAAACTGCTGCTCGAATCAAGCGGCCGCCCGCTTCGGAAGAGCAAGCGGGTGAATACGCTCAAATGTTCGGTCGAGGAGTTTAAGCACTGGGCGAAAGCCAAAAACTGGACCATTGAACCGGTGCCCTGGTGTCCGGAAGGGTTCTTTATTGAAAGAGAAAACCGGGACGAAGCTATCGGCAAGGATCTGCTTCATATACTTGGCTACACATATCTACAGGAAGCGGCGAGCATGCTGCCGGTGGAGCTGCTTGATCCAAAACCCGGCGAGAATATTTTGGATATGAGTGCGGCGCCGGGAAGCAAGTCGACGCAGATAGCGGCGGCCCTCACCCCTGGCCCCTCTCCCGAGGGGAGAGGGGAAAAAGGTGGATTGCTTGTAGCAAACGATGTGCAGGAAAAAAGGATATGGGCGCTTCTGAATAATCTACAGAGATGCGGAGTCGTAAACATGATGGTGACGAAGAAAGTCGGACAGTGGTTCGCCGGAAACATGACCGAAAAATTTGATCGCGTGCTTTGCGATGCGCCGTGTACCGCCCAGGGGACCGTCCGGAAGGACTCAGATTCGCTGAATTATTGTTCGATGGACAACATCGGCAAGATGGCCAGGCTCCAGCGTGAGCTGCTCGAATCCGCCGTTCACGCGGCGAAAGTCGGCGGCCGCATAGTTTACTCGACCTGCACTCTCACACCGGAAGAAAACGAGGGTGTGATACTGTCTATATTGAACAAATATAGTGATCAGGTTTTTGTGCTTGATCCACGGGAAATAGCGGGGAGTAGGCAGAGATCAGCGATTAGTTATTTTGATCGTGCTATCGAGGATTCAATAAAGGTCCAGGGTTGGCTGATTTCAGAAAAAAAGAAAAGCTCACAGCTCACAGCTCACAGCTCACCGCTCTTGCGTTTCTGGCCCCAGACCGCCGATACCGAGGGTTTCTTCACTGCGGTTCTGGGAAAGAGGGCTCCCACAAACGCTGCCACCAAGAAGTTCACAAAGGAAGATTTCCCGCGGTTTGAAATAATTCCCCATTCAAAACAAAAAGAGATTACGTCCAAACTTCTGGACTGCTATGGAACCGGGTTTTTGAGAGATGATGAACTGTTGATCGCTGCCAGCGACCAGCTTCATGCGATACCGGATGAATTGTTGAAGCTGCGCATCCCGGCCAAACCCTTTAGCTTCGGCTTGCCGTTCGGTAAAACCACGACCTATGGGATGGTACGCCTGTCGCATGAGATGGCCACGCTCCGGGGTCACGGGGCCACTCGTCAGATTTTGATTGTTTCAATGGATGAACTGAAGGCCGCTTTCCAGGGAAAAAATCTTTCATCAAATTTGAAAGACCTGGAAGACGGCGATTTGCTGCTGGCTATCCGTGATCCCGGTTTCGATCGCCCGATAATCATTGGCCGGGGACTGCTAAAAGAAGGAAAAATTCTCAACCGGTTACCGAGAGATATTGTGAGGATGTTCACGTGATCGTCCTCTCTCCCGACCTCTCTCCAGCGCTGCTCAATAAATCTTCCTTTTAGGTTTTCTGCAAACATATTTTCCATCATGGGGCGCTGGAGAAAGGTGACTTATGTTTTTTTTCCACCGAATTTTTTAACATCTCAGAGAGAGAAGATTTGTATTTCCTGAAAAACGAAGCTCCTTTCTCCGGCGCCCCTGCGACCGAGTAGTTCTCAGAAAAACCAAATCGGGCAGAAACTTACACGGCGCGGGAGAGAGGACGGGAGAGAGGATTGTCCAGAAAAGAAACAAAAAAACTGGAAGGGAAAAATCCTCAACCGCTTACCAAGAGACATTGTTAGAATGTTTACCTGATCTCCCAAGATGGCCATATCCTTGGTGGTGATGGTTCCGGACGCTAGGAAAAATCATCGCTTTTGGGTACGACACTTGTTCGGTTCAATACCAAATCAGTGCCTGGCGGCAAATCTTTCGCGACAGCCCCTTGAACCTGAAGACAAATATCCCCGATTCCGGTAGAAACCAGTAGTTCGGTTGCCCCCGCCTCTGATACGAAAGAGGATTTTACCTTTCCAAAGCGCGTAGTACTTCCGGTTCCGTCCGGGACCTCACCTGACAAGGGATAGATTTTCTGGAATTTACACGAGGGATGATCCCGAAAGCCCTGGGTAAACGGTCGGTCCTCTTCGAATCGGTTGATCATAGGAAGCGGATTGAAGTCTTTTAGAATATTTTTGTCAAATTGACAAAAGACAAATATCAATCAAAATAAAAAATAGCTGTCGCTCTTTACGATCCATCACCTCTAGAAAGGAGGCAGAGATGCTTCTTCAAATACTGTGGTGGACCCTCGCCGGATGGCTGGGAATGGCTGCGAGCATTTGGTTTCTTTTTATCGGTGAGATAGAGGATAAGAAGAAAAAAATGCTTTCGCGGATTTTCCTGCTTGCATATGTCTGTACCGTTTTACTTTACGGGACGTCGTACTGGGCATGGTGGGAGAAAACCTCTTTTGCGATCGGAGTGGTTTTCGGCCTGATGGCTTGGGGTTTCTGGTCGTTGTTTCTCGATAGCTGACCGGGGCAGGCAGAGTGCTTGCCTCGGGTTTATTTCGGCCGGTGTATACTCCTGTCCCATGGACGAAAAGGACGAGATCAAAACCCGGCTGCCGATCGACCAGCTCGTAGCCCAATATTGCCAGCTGAAGAAAAAAGGCCGGAATTTCGTCGCGCTTTGTCCCTTTCACAACGATTCGCATCCAAGTCTGCTTGTTTCTCCCGACAAGGGGATCGCTTACTGTTTCGCCTGCCAGAGCGGCGGGGACATTTTCAGCTTCGTCCAGAAAATCGAAGGCGTGGATTTTCCGGAAGCGCTGAAGATCCTGGCCGAAAAAGCCGGCGTAAAGCTCACTGACCGGCGGCCGAAAACAGATGTCGCGGTCACAAAAGACATTAAGGTGCGGTTTCGGGAATGCATGGAAGCGGCGCAGGCTTTTTACGCCTCGAAGCTGAATTCCACGGATACGGCCCTGAAATACGTGGAAAATCGCGGGGTGGGTCCGGAGTTAATTTCACAATTCGGCATCGGCTACGCGCCGGATTCTTTTTCCGAAACCTACGAGTATCTTTTGAAGAAAGGCTTCAGCCGGGCGGAGATCGTCGGCGCCGGCCTCGGCATCCAGCGTGAGCTTAAAGAAGAGCGGATCTACGACCGGTTCCGTCACCGGATCATGTTTCCGATATCCGATCCGCAGGGTGGCTTGATTGGTTTTGGCGGCAGGACCATGGGCGATGCGGATGCCAAATACGTCAACAGTCCCGAGAGCGCGCTCTATGACAAATCTTCGGTTTTGTTCGGTCTTTTCCAGGGCAGGGACGCCGTCAGGTCGTCGCGCCGCGCGATACTGGTCGAGGGATATTTCGACGCGATCGCCGCGCACAAGGCCGGCGTCCACAATGTGGTCGCGGTTAGCGGCACGGCTCTCACCGAACAGCATGTGAAAATCATCAAACGATATGCCGACGAGGTGCTGCTGTGTCTCGACCAGGACAATGCCGGCCAGCTGGCAGCCGGCCGCGCCTTCGATCTGCTCAGCCGGGCGCAGCTGAAAATATTTTCAGTGACATTGCCGGCCAAGGATCCGGATGAGCTGGTGCAGCGGGACTCCGCGCTTTTCTCTCATTTGATCAGCCAAACGGCGGTACCGTATATCGACGCGGTCATCGGGCGGCTAAAGGACATGAAAGACATACTGGAGCCGGCCGGAAAACGAAAAATCTCGGAAATTCTCTTTCCGCTTCTTTCGGCTGTCCAGAGCTCGGTGGAGCTACGGGCCTATCTGGAAAAAGCGGCGCAGAATTTTGGGATCGTTGAAAGCGAGATCGCGGCCGATTTCAGGAAATTTAAATCCGCGGAGGGCCGGCCACTTAAGAAACAGCCGGATTTGCCGGCGGGTCCCTATAGCCGGCAGGAACTTACGCTGGGGCTGGCGCTGACTTACCCGCAGACCCGCCCGCTTCTGAAGGAACTGATTCCGCTTGCCGAACCCCTGGAGAAAATCCGTCTGCATCTGATCGAAGCTTCTCCGGAACAGGAGGGCGGGGAGCTGATCCCAAAGATCGATATCGGGGAATCCGACCGTGAGCGGCTCACCGTTACAGCCTTGTACTGCGAGGAAAATTTCCCGATGTGGTCCGAAAGCCTGGCGATCCGGGAAATGAGAAAAATGATCTCCGCCACCAACAGGGAACTGATGGTAAGGAAACAGCATGAAATAATATCGCTTTTGAAGGAGGCGCGGTCCGGAGGACGAAGCGACGATGAAGCCCGGCTGCTGCTCCAGTACCAGCAGCTGCTGAAGTTGAGCAGGATGGCAGGGAATGCGTAACTGTTCACTTGTCAACACGTCATAACGAGTATAAGCTTTCTCTACTTTCTATGGCTTCGCATCCGAGAAGTTTTATTCATCAACCCACAGAGGCGGAGTTGAAGGCGTTTCCGGAGGAGATCCGCCATCTGGTTAAAAAAGGGCGCGAACAGCGTTATGTTACGCATCAGGAAATTTTGAGTGCGGTCCCGAACGCCGAGGAAAACATCGATCTTCTGGATGAGATCTACACCCTGTTCATGGATCTGGGCATCGACGTGATAGACGTCAAGGACACGCTGATCTGGAGGCGGAAAGCGCATGCCCAGAGTCAGGCGCTGAGCCAGGATTCCGAAGCCGGCAGCGGCGCGACCACGGCGGCCGATACCGATGACGATTCACTCGAGGTGGTGGCTACGGCCGGCATCCGGCTGAAGGACGAGAGAAAAATCCTGGATGACAAAAAGAAGCGCAAGGAACGCGAGGTGGATTTGCTGGAGATCTCAAACGACTCGGTGCGGATGTACCTCTCCGAGATCGGGCGCGTGCCGCTCATCGATGCCCGCAAGGAAGTGGAGCTGGCCCGCCGGATTCGCAAAGGCGATGCGTCGGCCAAGCAACAGCTGGCCGAAGCCAACCTGAGGCTTGTGGTATCAATCGCGAAAAAATATATCGGGCGGGGATTGTCTTTTCTGGATTTGATACAGGAAGGAAATATCGGTTTGTTTCGCGCCGTCGAGAAATTCGATCCGGAACGCGGGTTCAAATTTTCCACCTATGCCACCTGGTGGATCCGTCAGGCGATCACGCGGGCCATCGCCGACCAGGCCCGGACGATCCGCATACCGGTGCATATGGTGGAGACCATCAACAAATTGACTCACACCCAGCGGCGGCTGGTTCAGGAGCTCGGCCGCGAACCGACGGTGGAGGAGCTGGCGGTCGAAATGGAGATGGATATCAAGAAAGTCAGACACATACAAAAAATCAGCCAGGACATCATTTCCCTGGAGGCGCCGGTGGGATCGGAGGAGGACAGTAAGCTCGGTGATTTCATTGAGGATGAAGAGGCGGTAAATCCCTTCGATGCGACCAACCGCCAGCTTCGGAAGGAGAACGTCCACGCCATGCTGGAATATCTGACTCCCCGCGAAAGGAAGATCATCGAAATGCGGTTCGGGTTGAAGGACGGCATCGGGCACACCCTCGAGGAGGTCGGCAAAGAATTCAATGTCACCCGCGAACGCATCCGCCAGATCGAAGCCAAAGTCCTGCAAAAACTCCGTGATCACCCGCGGTCAGCCTGCATCCGCGAATATACCGCGCCGAAAAATTCGGCATTCGCGCTGCCGGCTTTCATGAGCGGCAAGCTCTGTCCGGAGTGCCGCACAGGCAGTTTGATCGAGATACACCAGACCGGGAAGACATATTACAAATGCGACCGCTGCGCGTACACTATGGCTGAGCCGGATAAATATTAAGCACCTTTACCATACCCAATGCCAAAAAGCACTTTCCCTGAACGTAAACCGACGTTCCGAAAGGTTTTTCTCATTACCGCGGAAGTCATGGCTGCGCGGAGCCGGCCGCTTCTTATCGCGGTTTTGTCTTTCACTCTGCTCTCTGCGGTAGTCGCGGCGTTTACCGATGTCAGAGTCCAGAAAGTGGAAGACCGGCTGGCGGCGGATGCGGGAGTGAGCTGGGTCGAGCTCACAAAGGTGGTGAACGGACGTTTGGCGAACATGACCGAGACCGGCGCTCTTCGCATCGCCGCGGGTGTCCGCATGCAAAAACTTGGCCAGGTGCCGTCTATAAACTCCGGATCTCTGGCAATGCTCGACCGTGAAGAAGCCATGGTTATCGCGTACATTGTCGGCATCGCTCCGTGGAGTTCTTTGTCTTTTGCCTTGATTGGCGCGATTTTTTTCGTCGCCGGAACTTTCTTTTTGACTCTCGCCGTAGCCGGCAGGCAGTCGGCGTATGAAGTTTCAAAACGCCTGCCGAAAAGTATTTTTTCCATGATCGGTCTTTGTTTCTGGGTACTCGTACGATCGTTTATCTGGATACCTTTCATCGGACTTTTGATTGCGGTTTACATGCTTCCGAGATTGTCGCTGTCGCCCGTTCTGTTTATAGGCGGCGCAAATGGGATTATGAAAAGTGCTGGAGCCAGCATGCTCCGCACGCGTGGGAAATGGTTTACCGTTTTTGTGTCGTTCCTCGGCGCAGCCGCCGTCGGGATTCTGATCCTTTGGGTCGGATTGTCAGTCGTTTCGGTACTGGCGATATTCTCCTCCAAGGCAGCCTGGCTTTTGTGGATGTTTTCTTTGTTCTTTGCAGTCGCTTTCGAAGCGTTTTTTTGGACGATGTTTACGGTGACTCTTGAATAAAAGAAACCCCAACTGTCATCTGCCAACTGTTAACGGTAAGCTTTTATCATGCGAACTTTTTCCGAGGAATTCAAAAAACTGAACCCCGGACAGCGCTGTGCGGTGGAAGCGGTCGAAGGGCCGGTGATGGTCGTGGCGGGTCCGGGGACGGGCAAGACGCAGGTGTTGGCTATGCGCACGGCGAATATTCTGCGCAGAACGCAGATGCGCCCGACGAATATTCTCTGTCTTACCTTCTCCACGTCGGGGGCGAAAGAGATGCGCGAACGTCTGCGGCAGATCATCGGCCCCGATGCCTACGGGGTCTCTGTGAGCACGATTCATAGCTTCTGCAATGATTTGATTCAACAGCATCCGCAGCTCTTCGTGAATTTTCGCGCCCTTGAGCAGGTCAGCAACATTGACCGGCTGCAGATCGTTCGCAGAGCAATCAAAGAGCTTGGGCAACGGTCCGAGCTCTACATGCCCGTCGCGGAACATGATCGGGCCGCAGACGTACTTGATCGCATCACGCAGATGAAGAAAGAGGGGATTGCGCCCGATGATCTCATGCCTCATGTGGATGCCTATGCCGAGGAATTGAAAAAGACGCCTACGGGCCGCGAGCGGGATCTGACCAGCAAGGCGTACAAAGATGATCTGAAGAAGGTGCAGCAGTTCAGAGAATTCATTACGGTCTACAGGGCGTACATCGGGGAACTGGCAGCAACACATCGGTACGATTTTGACGATATGGTGCTCATCGCACTGGAAGCGCTGAAAGAGCATGAATGGTTGCTTGAATCCCTGCAGGTGCGCTACCAGTACATTCTGGTCGATGAGTTTCAGGATTTAAACGGAGCGCAGAATCGTCTCCTCGATTTGTTGATGACGTATGCGTATGTCGAGCATGACCCCAATATCTTCGTCGTCGGAGACGACGATCAGGCGATTTTCCGGTTCCAGGGCGCGAATATCGGAAATATGAAGTCTTTCATCGGACGGTTCCCGCGCACGGCGGTGATGACGCTCACGACCAACTACCGCTCCACCCAGCCGATTTTGGATGCCGCATCCGCCGTGATTGCCGCAAATCAGGAACGCCTGGTGAATGTGATCAAGGGTATTGAGAAGGATCTGGTCGCAGGCAGGCAGAAGGGCGGCGCCAAACCGCAGTTCATCCGCTATCCCGATACGAGTACGGAGTATGCGGGGATCGTAGAAATTCTCCAGGATGCCAATAAACGGGATATTCCATGGAAAGAGATGGCAGTCATCTGCCGCAAGAACGAGGAGGTGCTGGAGGTCGCAGACACGCTGACTGCCGCAGGGGTGCCCAATGTGATCTCTGCCAAGCAGGATCTGGTCCGGCACCCGCAGGTCCTGCAAGCGGTGACGCTTCTGCGCGCGATTTATGAACCGGAGAATTCCAGTACGCTTGCTGGAGCGCTGGCCCTGCCGTGCTTTAAATGCCATCCGGCGGAATTAGGGAGGCTGTTCATCGATTTCCGCACGCACAAGCGCACGAAAGAGAAAGTCAGCCTTCACGAGTATTTGCTGAAGGAACCATCACTTCCTGCAACAATCAAAACCGCGCATGATTTCATCATGGGGAAGAACCAAAGCATCCCAAGCGTAACGCTCACCGCGCTTGTTGCGGATGTCCTTACAACATCAGATCTCTTGCCGCCCACGGATGCCAAGGCGGCAGATCCGCGCATCATTGCAGGCCTGCATGCCTTCTATGAGTACATCAAGAACCGTTGCTACGAAGTAAAAGCCACGTCGCTCACAACACTCCTGTTCGATATCGATCAATACATGAATGAGAAGAAACTGAGATTGGAGTATGACTTCCCTCATTTGGTGCGCGATGGCGTGCAACTGATGACCGGCCACGGAGCCAAGGGACTTGAGTTCGATTTGGTGATTATGTCAGGCATCCGGTACCGCAATTGGGGGAACAGAAACAGTGGAAATTCGCTCGCACTACCCGACCATCTGATCATCGGAATAGACAAAGAAGTGGAAAAGAGGGCGGGACAAGAAGACGAGCGCAGACTCTTCTTTGTCGCCATGACAAGGGCGAGACGTGAACTCACTCTCACCTTTCCCGAGACGTACCGGAGCGGCGAGCAGATGCGTGATGCGCAGGTGAGCAGCTTCGTGGCGGAGGCGCGCGATAGCGTGGACGAAGTCACGCCGACCCAGGAGCAACTGCCGTCGCCCATTGAGACATTGCGCACGCCGCCGCTCGTGATTGATACGGCTTTCCGCGCATTTTTACAGGAACGATTGGAGGAATATGAACTCTCGGTTACGGCTCTCAACGTGTTTCTGGATGGGGAGAAAGGCCCGCAGAGATTTCTGTGGGAACAATTACTGCGACAACCCAGTGAGAAGAAACCTGCCATGGCATTCGGGACCGCTGTTCATGCCGCATTGGAGGACCGGAATTCCGCATGGCAGCAAGGGGAGGAATTCTCGATCGATGCGCTGGTGGACGCATTCCAGAAGCATCTCAAAAAAGAAATACTGACCGCTGAAAAATTTGAACATTACAAACTGACAGGCGGAGATATTGTACGAAGGTATGGAGAACAAACTGCCTCCGGCATTCCGCTTGTTTTTTCGACGGAACGGACATTCCATGCGGTGATTGATGAAATTCCGATCAAAGGCAAGGTGGACCGCATCGACCTCTTTGAGCCGAATGGCAGGGAGTGCCGCATTCTGGATTACAAGACCGGTCAGACTAAGAAGACGGAGGACGCGGTCCGCAAGAAGGAGGATCTCTTCAGGCAGCTTACGTTCTACAAGATGCTATGCGATGCAGATCCCCGGTTCATTCACGAAGCAAAACACTTCACCCTGGACTTCATCGGCAATGAAAATGAGGCGCGGCGGGAGATCAGTTTTGAAATTACGCAGCAGGAAGTGAGCGAGCTGAAAGCGTTGATCAAACAGGTGTGGGCAAAAATCACCGCGCTGGATTTCACGCCGGTCGATTAACGACTATATAACCGGATATATCGAAGATTGCTTGCAAATGAGCCACAAAAACGGAGTGCTTAACGTATTATTTGTCTCCCTTTCTAGACTTGCTATACTCGTCCACCAATGTCCATAGACTCAAAAAAAAGCGGTGACGATGCACCTCAACCTCATGAGAGGCAAGATCCGCGTGGAATTGATGCAATTCTTGAACTCCATGACGCGTATGCAAAGAGAGTGTTGGCGGTGCTTCAAAATGAGAAATTCCGTTTACTGGTGGAACAACAGCTCGCCGCCCAACGCGAACTCTTTCGTCTGGCTGTTGAAGAGGGGGAACAAAATGACAGGAGGAAGAAGTGGGAGCGGACGGAACGTTTAAGACAATGGGCGAGTCAACACAACGTCTTCGGGACGATGAGCGAGGTAGTCGCAAAGATCGTTTCGTATTATATCAGGTGGGTATTTCCGATGGCGGAAGAGTTTATATCTTCACCTTCGGATGCCAATATCCTCGCACGGACGATAGGGCACAGAGTGCTGTTGAATGTTGTATGGACATTCGATCCCGCGAAGGATGGAGACCTCTATGATTTTGCACGGTGCAGAGTACGCGAGAGACTCGCGAACTATGTCGGATCGGAAGCCCCGGCATTGATGAAAGAGCATCATCAGCCGTTCGCAACAGTGACACTGGGGGTCTGGGCGTATGATCGCATTGCCCAATCAAGAACCCACCCGGAAGGAGATGATGATTCCCAGAGGGCAGCGCGGTTCATTGCCTGGGCGAAAGCTGCGGGTTTGCCGGGGGAAACGCGGGAGGAACTCCTGAGGTCCGCGACCATCCGCTTTACTCCGTGGGTCAAGGCGCTCGCTGGTTCCCATGAGTATCAGTTCCCGGAGATGCCAGAGCGTCGTGCCGAACTCATTCAGGCCGGTGCGGTACGACTGAGTAATTTACTGCGAAGATTCGATCCCGAGGAACATGGCAGGAGCTTCGAAGAGTTTGCACATGCGGAGATAGTGGATAAGTTGGCGGAGAAATATCAGTTCGTTCAGGGAGATATCGAACGGAGAGTGAGGACGCGTTCGAGGCGACAGTCTTCACAATCACCTGGCGGGCAAAGGACGCCTGCAACCTCACCGAACGATGAAGCGTCTGAAGCTCGGGATCTACAGTATGATGAAGCTTCACCATCGTCTTTTCCGACAGAGACAGTGATTTCGACCGAACATAGTCCCACGGGAAACGACCGGCAAGTGGTGGCGGAGGATAGACTGCCTTCACTTACTCCGATACCGGATAAGCTTCCTATTTCAGATCCACGAGTAGGTGAGAGCCAAGCAACAAGCGCGATTGTGTTTCATTCTCCAGATTCAAATTCTGTTGTTGCCACCGGTTCTCTGGGAAACGGACAGCTGGGATTGACGGAGGAAGCGCCGCTCTCCCCTACAGAAGATCCTCTTCCCTCGGCGCCAGAGACTCTTGATTCCCTGGCAGAAGGACGAGCGGATGAGACTTCAAGTGGAACCGAACCTGAAGTACCGGCAGATCCAGAAACGGAGCGAATGGAGAGATTCTCTGTCTGGGCGAAAGGGCTGCTCGGCCAGGAAACACAAGCATATAATCACGACCAGCTCGTCGACAAAATTTGTGAAAAGTATGAGCCAATTACAAGGAGTCATACGATCAAGGTGGTCAAAGGAGTGGAGCGAGTCAACAGAGGGCAGCAAATCACGGTGAGCCGCGACCATCTGATCGCTGTTGCTAGGACGGCGCTACGGCAGGCAGCTACTCATTACGATCCTCAAGCAGACGGTGATTTCGTTGCCCATGCGAAAGAACGAATGGAGCAAGCAATCAGAGCGGAACTCCGGCCGCAGATCATGCATGTGGCCTGAAGCGTCAGAGATCGTCTTACCTGCACGGTTCCTCCCAGATGCGGAGGCACTTCTGTTTCTTCTCGCACCATTGGTAGCCTGCGGAGGGGATGCGCCCGTGCGCGTCGCGGTCGCCGCCGACTTTCGGTCGGACAGTGGCGGCGATGGCCGCGGAGGAAATGACCGCGATACTGAGGAGCGTGACGAAGCGGAATAGAAAAATGGTAGGCCTCCCTACAAGCAGAGTCGAGGAATTACTCCCCGGAATCGGAGGCTTGTTTCTCTGTGGTCGTTCGCTCAGCGCGCGCGGCGATGCCGCTTGCTTCGCAAAAAAGGAGGCGGATAGGGGTCTCTACCGCTGTACATTGCTGCTGCCGTACATTCTTTTTCCCAGGGAAGGATGCACTGCTCACTGTGCGGGCACCAGCGGTACCCTTTGGCGGTATCGCAGCCGTGGCAATCGTACCGTTCCTCGGGCAGGAGGTAAGTGTTGTCCTGCGGACAGCCCGTGATCCACGGTTGGATGCACCTCTGCATCGTCGCGCACCACCGTGACCCTTCGGACAAATTGCAGCCGTACTGATCGTAGGAGGTGATCCCGGGATTCATCCGCGCGTACAAAATCCCCGGTATGGCGAGGACGGTGAGACCGGCAATGATGAGGAATGGAGAGAGCCTCTGCATGGGTGGATGGGGTCTAGCGATAGCAACGATTGCTGAACCGGTACCAGCAGTTCCTGTTTCCCTGGGGCGTGCTCGTGCAGTCGATCACGTCGCGTCCGTCAATGAACGAGTAGTCGGTGTCACCTCTCGCGGGCAGAGGGGTGCAGCGCTCTTCCCACGTCTTGGTGCAGCGGCTGAGGGACTCACACCAACGTTCGCCGTCGGTGAGGATGCAGCCGTTTGCATCCACCTTTTTCTTCGGTGTTTGGTAAGTCCGGTACGTCTGCCTGGATCTCCAGTAGTCGGGTACCATCGGACAGGTTTCGTTCCCTATGCGAACGCAATCCTTCCAATACGGGCACCACTGGTAACCGGCGGAGAGATCGCAGCCGTTCGCATCGCGGTAGCTCCACGGGTACGGGCTTGCATTTGCGGTACCGATGGCGGCGATGGATGCGAGGATGGACAGCGCAATCAAAGGGAGCAGGCGTTTCATGGAAGGTGTGGGGAGAAGGAGCGAATGGTAAGCCCAAGGGAGGGAGGATGTCGAGAGATTGTTTCGATAACGCCACAGCTCTAGAACCCGCAGATGGACACCGTATGCCCAGATTTTTTTATTCCCCGCAGCCGGGACGCGGCGTCCCGGCTGCGGAGTTATAGTAATTACATATCGGCACTATTGCCGATCGTTTTCCTCAGATGATCTGCAAGTTTGTGTACTGCCCTGCCCCGATGGCTTGTACTATTTTTTTGTTCAATGGTCATGGCTGAGTAGACACGATCGAAGCCATCGGGCCTGAAGCAGGCGGAGATGGGGAGACCGGGCAGATAATCTGCTTCGAGACGCGGGGTAATAATCCCCTCACACACGCCCTCGAACGTGTACGTTATTCCTGCGGCATCGATGTACGCGAGAGCGCAGACGAAGCGAGCGCGTTTATTCTTCTCCTTCTTCATGCGTTCGAGGAAATGCTCGATCCACTCTTCGTCGCTCGCCTGCGGCCCGGCTCCCCACCTGCGTGTGTGAATGCCGAGTTCATCGGCAAGCGCTTCCACGATGATTCCCGAATCGTCTGCCAGTGTCGGGAGTTTGGATTTTTGGAAGAAATAGCGAGCCTTGAGAAGCGCATTTTCCTCGAAGGTATCCCCGGACTCGACAGGGGCCGTCTGAATCTTCAAATCGGCGGGCAGAACTATAGAAACCGGAAGTCCGTTCAGAACCTGCCTGATTTCAATGACCTTGCCGTCGTTGTTTGTTCCTATGAGGAGCTGCAAGGAGTCTTCATGGTACCTGTTTTTTCCTTATCTTTCACTTCAAAACTTCGGCAGGCGTTACTTCATGTCCTTGACCGAGAGACCGAAAGATGATTTCCGGTAATGCTTAGATTATGGAGAAAGAGGTATTCGAAACACTGGCCGTCATGGAAAAAACCGAGCAATCGGACGCGACGGTAAAACCGATTCTGGCCCGCGTCCGGGAGTTGATTGCAGCACTTCTGAAAGGTTATGTTGAAGCCGGAAAAAAAGCCATCGAGGAAATACGAAAACTGGATTGGCGGGAAGAAACCCGGGCAGTTTTGATCGAAGTCATCAGGCGTCTGATCGCCCGAGTGATTCTTCAAGGGATTTAGGCGGCTATCTTATCTATAAAAACCTTCCTCGGCTTCGCTCCGTCCGCCGGGCCAACGATTCCTTTTTCCTCCATGATGTCCAGCAGGCGCGCAGCCCGCGCATAACCGACTTTCAATTGTCTCTGGAGCAGGCTGGCCGAAGCCCTGCCGGTTTCCTGGACGATCCGCACGGCGTCGAAGAAAAAGTCGTCGCCGCCGTTGTCATCCGCATCCAGGTCGATCATTCCCGCGGGGAAGGCGCCCTCTTCGCCCTGACCCGGAGCATTTCCTTCGCCCAGCGTTATTTCCTCCGTGAGCATGCCGCCGCCGGCGACCTTCACCGCGTTTATAACCCGCTCGATCTCTTTCGTCGAAATAAAAATCCCCTGGACGCGTATCGGCTTTGGAGTGGTGGCGGTCATATAAAGCATGTCGCCTTTGCCGAGCAGGTCCTCGGCTCCGATGCAGTCCAGTATCGTCCGCGAATCGATCGAGCTCACCACGCGGAAAGCGATGCGGGTCGGAATATTGGCTTTAATGAGGCCGGTTATGACGTCGACAGACGGCCGCTGCGTGGCGATGATCAGGTGCATCCCCACCGCTCTGGCCATCTGCGCTATCCGGGCAATCATCGTTTCCGTGTCTTTGCGGTGCTGGCGCATCATCAGATCGGCCAGTTCGTCGACGACGATCACGATCCGCGGCAGCTTCTTTTCCTCATCGATTTGCCGCTCGTTGTATTCAGCCAGATTGCGCACTCCGGCTTCGGAGAAACGGTGCAGCCTCCGGCCGAGCTCGGCGATGGCCCATCTCAAAGCCTGCAGCGCTATTCCCGATTCGGTGATGACCGGGGTCAGCAGATGGGGGATGCCGTTATACGGCATCAGCTCAACCCGTTTCGGGTCGATCAGTATCAATTTCAATTCATGCGGAGCGTTTTGAAAAAGGAGCGAAATGAGGAACGTGTTCATGCATACGGATTTACCCGATCCGGTGGCTCCGGCAATGAGCAGATGTGGCATGTCTTCGATGGTCGCCACGAACGCGTCGCCGCTGACGCCACGCCCCAGCGGCAGCGTGAGCGGAGACTCCGACTGGCGGAACTGCGGGGACTCGAGCAGTTCCCGGAGGTAAACAGTCGAGCGTTTTTCATTCGGCATTTCGATGCCGACCAGAGCCTTGCCCGGTATGGGCGCCTCGATCCTGAGGCTGTGGGCCGCCAGCGCGAGCGCCAGATCGTCTTTCAGGCTTTCGATTTTGCTCAATTTGATGCCTTCCGCCGGTTGCAGGGTGAACTGCGTGACAGTCGGACCAGGATGGGCGTCTTTCATGGTCACGTCGACCTCGAACTCCGCCAGCTTTTCCTTGATCATCGCCGCCTGGCGTTTCAGTTCCTCGTCGTCGACCAGAAGCTCGCTGCGTTTGCCTTCAAGCAGATCCAGCTCGGGGAATTTCCATTCCTCGAACCTGGTGTCTTTCATTTCCAGCAGATCATTGGATTTGCCTTTTACAGGCTGAGATTTGCGGGGCGGAAGATCTTTCTCCTTCAGCGGGACGATGTCTTCTCTGTCCCTTTCATCCGCGAATTCCGGCCGGACGATATTCAGATCCGGTTCGGGTTGATCCTGCTCGATGAGGTCGAGAGGTTCCGGCAGCTCATCCTTCTCCTCCTCTCCTGTTTCGACTTCGTCTTTCTCACGGGCAGGGGATCGTTCTTTGCGCTCTTTCCTTTCGGCGAAGCTCTTCAAAATCGCCGGAATATCGGGCTCAAAAGTGATGAAAAGTCCGGCGAGGACCAGGGCGCCGAGCATTATGAAACCCGCTCCGCGGCTCAAAAAAGTCACGAACGGAAAAGCCATCATGAATCCCACGGCTCCTCCGTACTGGTTGCGCATATCGGCGAACGCCTCCGGCGGCGCGGTCAGCTGGACTATGCCGAGAAAAGCGGCGAAACAAAGCAGCAGACCCCATGTTCGTTTGCGCTCGATATTCGGCGCGGTGCCGATCATCAGCAGGCAGCCGAGTACGATCAGAACGCCGGGGAAAAGCACGTTCCAGGTGCCGAACATGAATGTCAGGATCCTGGAGATCGCCAGTCCCAGAGCGCCGGCATTGCCTTTGATCGCCAGAAACAGCACCAGCCCCAGGCCGATCGTAATCACCGCCTTTACCTGCCGCCTGGTATGCGCTTCCAGACCGAAATCATTTTCAGACTTTCGCCTCGCACCGCGCCTCCTCGGACGGGATTTCTTACGGGCTTTGGACATCGGGGAGGATTGTAACGCAAGGGGCAGGGTTTTGGTACCGAATTTATCGGGGAAGAAACCGATGAAACCGACGAAACCGACCATTCGACCTCGAGCTCATGGCCGAGAGGAGAGTCCGAGGAAAGCAGTGATTCTTCGGTTTCGTCGGTTTCATCGGACTCCTCGGTTTCTTCCCGTTTTTAAAACTGTGGCAGCCTATATTTCTTCAGCTGCTTCATCCTCTCCCGAAAATCCGGCATCGCCACGGCGACTTCGTTCCAGAAATATGGTGAATGATTCGGATGCTTCAGGTGGGAAAGCTCGTGGAAGATAATATAATCCAGGATTTCTTCTGGTAAAAAAAGCAACGCGGTATTCAAGTTTATTATTCCTTTTGGACTGCAGCTGCCCCATCTCACTTTCATAAACCGCAGTCCTGTTTTGGATATATCGAATCCGAAAATCGACCGGTTGATTTCCCGGACTTTTTGTTCCATCGCGCCCCGTTCACTGATTGAGATCAACCGCCACAGGAAACGGTGAAAAGTTTTTTCGGAAATATCAGTCGGTTTTTTCACGAACCAAATTCCACCACGGAGCCGGCCGCTTAAGGAATTGCCCCAAGCGACCAGGAATCTCCGTTTGGCGGTATCTAAAACCGGAACATCCAAAATCGTTTCACCGCTTAAAATCACGCGAAAGGGATCGATCAGAATTTTCTTTTGATTTCGCGCCTGCACTTTTGCCATGCGTTTCAGCAGGATCTCGATATGTCTGTGCTCCTGCGCGGCGGGCATCCCTCCGGCCAGGCGGATGACTACCGTATCGCCTTCAAGAGTCGCCCGCGAGGTGCGGTTACGGGTGCGAGCGAGGCGGTAAGGCAGAAGTGGGGACACGGATGAAATGTAAAATGTAGAATTTAGAATGTAGAATTAAAAACACAAAAGCTGGTGGCTCTTGAGGCAGCTTCATTGTACATTGTACATTCTACATTTTTTAAATGTCCGACATCGTAATATTCGGCGGCGCAGGCTTCATCGGCGCTAAACTAAAAACGGTTTATCCCGATGCAGCTTTTCCGCTTGCGGACATAGCCGACCAGGCAACCGTTTCAAAAATATTCGACGCCGGGAAGCCATCGATAGTCATAAACGCCGCCGGAAAGACCGGACGGCCGAATGTGGATTGGTGCGAGACGCACAAGATCGAAACTCTCCGGAGCAACGTCACCGGGCCGCTCGTACTGCTGGAAGAGTGCCAGAAAAGGGACATCTATTTCGTTCACATCGGTTCCGGGTGCATTTACGACGGAAATGGAAACGGCGCGGGTTTCACCGAGGATGATCAGCCGAATTTCACCGGCAGTTTCTACTCGCTGACCAAAGCCATGAGCGATAAATTGCTCGCGCCATTTCCGGTGCTGCAGATCAGGCTCAGGATGCCATTTGATGATCGGGACGGCCCGCGGAATCTGATAACGAAGTTGAGCAAATTTGAACGGGTTCTCGATGTGCCCAATTCCATCACTTATATACCGGATTTTCTAAGCGCGCTGGAAACTCTGGTGAAGAAACGCGCGAGGGGGATTTACAACGTCGTAAATACCGGCGCGATATCGCCTTACGAAATAATGGAACGTTATAAAAAAATCGTCGATCCGTCCCATTCATTCAGTAAGCTTACGTTGAAAGAATTGCCGGAGGTCGTCTCCGCCGCGCGGAGCAACTGTATTTTGAGCAACGCGAAACTCAAAAGAGAGGGGATCAGGATGCTGAGCGTGGAGGAGGCGATAGAGCGCGCGCTCAGAGCGATGAAACTAGACAAACACTAATAAATATTATATAATAAATATAACGGGGATACAACCTTTAAGTTTCCGCTAACCCTTGCCCGTTTATAAATTTCATACAATAATATCTTTCCATGAATTTTTATCTTTCGAAGATCATTTCCGGCGCCAAGGAAAGCCTGAGGTTTTTTCGAAGGCATCTGAAAAAAACTATCGCGGGGTTTGTGGTGTTGTTTTTTGCCTGGGCGGCATACGCGGCAACCAGGCCGAAGCAGCCGGAATACGTGACTCAAATTGCCGAAAGGACAGACTTGCGGCAGCTGGTCGAGGCCGTGGGCACGATCATTTCAGATAAAGACCTGGAGCTGCAGTTTCCGTCGGTCGATATCGTGATGCAGGTTTACGTAAAAGAGGGCGACAAAGTGAAAGCTGGGCAGCGACTCACAGCACTCCGGTCAGGAAGCCTGGCGGCAGCGGTGACCGGCGCCAGTGCCGCAGTACAGTCGGCGCAGGCGCAGCTTAGAGAGCTTCAGGAAGGTTCGCGTCCCGAGGACATCGCCATCATCGAGGCGCAGGTTGCGAATAAGCGTGCCTCGCTCGAGGCGGTAAAACAAACCCTGTTGAATTCCGAAGAAAATATCAGGATAGCCAACGAGGAACTGGCTGTGCTTGAAAAAGAAGCCCGGACAAGCCTGAGCGGCGAAGTGGGGACATCGGTCAGCACCGCGCTGCAGTATCTGGCGTCGGCGAAAACGGCTCTGCAGGTTACACAGGGGGTTTTCAATTCCAACGAGGTAAACGATGCCGTCGTGAAGAATCTGCCTTCAGGTTACGACACGCTGATTGTAAATCTGAAATCCTCTCTCGAGCGCGTTTCATCTCTGCTTACTTCATCGGCTCCGGCCGATTACCAAAAGACGCTACGGTTTCTGGGGCAAGTCCGGACTGAGATCAACATGGTGTCGGACGTCGAGAACCGGGCTTACGACATTCTCTCGAATCTGTCCCTGACTTCGTACTTCACGAATACATCCAGGGAGACGAACAAGACGACGCTCGCTACCCAAAAAGCAAACGTCCAGACTGCGCTTTCGACCATGGACAGTACGATCAAATCTTTGCAGGACTCGTCGGCGGCGTATGACACGAAAATCGTGACGAAAGAGGGGGAAATCCGGACGCTGACCGGTAACCGCGACAAAGCCAAAGCGGACATCGCGACTTACGAGACTTCGCTCCAGATTGACCAGGCCTCGCTGGCGCTCAAAAAAGCTCCGGCCAGGCAGACAGATCTGGACACGGCCGCGGCCAAAGTCCGCCAGGCTCAGGCCGATCTCGCCCGGGCGGCGGCGAATTTCAACGACACCATACTGACCGCTCCGGTCGACGGGGTGATAACCCACGTCAATGTGAAGACCGGCGAGGTGCGTCCGTCGGCGCTGCCGGCGGTGACTATGATCGGCCTGTCGCCGTACCGGATAGAAATGTTCGTGTCGGAAGTCGATATCCCGAAGGTGGACTTGAGCCAATCCGGCGCGATCAAGCTGGACGCTTTTCCGGACAGGAAGTTTCAGCTTCGCGCCGGGGAAGTGGACGGCGCTTCGACGGACAAGGACGGAGTGCCGAAATACCGGATAAAACTGGATTTCGTGTTTCCCCATGATGAGCTGAAAATCGGCATGACCGGCGACGCCGAAATAATCACCGGAGAAAAGGACGATGTCGTCATCGTCCCGCTGCGCGCCGTGCTGCAAAAGGCTGACGGCGCGAAGTACGTCAGGGTGCTGAAAAAGCCGAAGGACGCTGAATTTGAGGAACGAACGGTGATTACCGGGCTGGAAGGGGAGGGAGGGAATATCGAGGTGGAAGGTGTCGAAGAGGGGGAGACGGTGATAGTTTTAATAAAACAATAAATTTAGAATTGATAATTAATAATTAATACACAAATAAATTCTCAATTATCAATTATCAATTCTAAATTTCTCTCCGATGACCGCTTCCCTGATCCAAACCATCGCCCTCTACAAATCCTACGAAAACGACGGGGTGGTGACGCCGGTGCTGTTCGATATAAATTTGAAGATAGAAAAAGGCGAATTCGTCGCCATCATGGGGCCGTCGGGTTCGGGCAAATCGACTTTGATGCACATACTCGGTTTTTTGGACACGCATTCTTCCGGTGAATATCTTTTTCAGGGGCAATCCACCGGGGTTTTCGAGGACGATGATTTGGCCCGCATACGCGCGACCAGAGTCAGCTTTGTGTTCCAGGCTTTTAACCTGCTGCCCAGGACCACCGTACTGGAAAACGTCATGCTGCCGCTTTTGTACCATCCGTCGATTGCTTTGCATGACCGGGAAACTCTGGCGCTCAAAGCCGTCGCAACAGTCGGGCTTACCGATCGCAAAAATTACGTTTCGAGCCAGCTCTCCGGCGGGCAAAAGCAAAGAGCCGCGATTGCGCGGGCGCTGGTTACAAACCCGGACGTGATCTTCGCCGACGAGCCGACCGGGAACCTGGACTCCGCGTCCGGCATCGCGGTGATGGAAGCCCTGCAAAAACTGAACGACGACGGGCACACTATAATTTTGGTCACGCATGAGCAGGCGACCGCCGAGCACGCGCGGCGCATCCTCCACATCCGCGATGGCCGGATCGACGCGGACATGAAGGATTTCAAGCGGGTGATTGTGAATGGAAACGGACGATTAAAATAGGTCAGGGACGTAAGGCAGGTAAGGAAAGTAAGGGAGGTAACAAAAAATTACATGACTGATCTCCTTACCTTCCTTACCTTCCTTACCTTCCTTACCTTCCTTACCTTCCTTACCTTCCTTACCTTCCTTCATGCTTCTCCGCGATACATTCAAAACGGCTTTCAAAGGAGTTACCGTGAACATCAACCGTTCACTTTTAACTATGCTCGGCATCATCATCGGAGTCGGTTCCGTGGTGGCGGTGAGCTCGGTCGGGAAAAGCATGGAAGGCGTGATTTTGAGCCAGATCAGCTCCCTCGGCCCGAAAAGCATGGCGATATTTCCCGGCCAGGAGCAGGCCGGTCCGCAGGGTGTGACGACCGGCTTCGACAGCCTGACATTCGAGGATTTGAACGAACTGAAAAAATTAAAATCCATCATGACCGTCGCGCCGGTGATTTTTGTCCAGGCCGACACCTCATACGGTCGTGAAGAGGGGAGCCCCCGCATCGTCGGAGTGACTCCGGAATTTTTCGAAAACCAGAAACTATCCGCATCGACGGGTCGATTGATTGACGAAGAGGATGTGACCGGAGCCAAAGCCGTGGCGGTTCTCGGTTCGGACGCATTGGACAAATTTTTCGGATCGCAGGATCCGCTCGGCAAACGCATAAAGATCGGGGAGACGTATTACACGATCATCGGCGCCATGGATCCGGTCGGCTCGCAATTCGGCCAGAACGTCGACGACCGGATACTGATCCCGTTTTCCGTCGCAAAAAATGTCTCAAGCCAGAGGTATCTCAATCTGATCACTCTGCAAACCGCCGGTTCTTTCGATCTGGCATTCGATGAAATCCGGATGCTGCTCAGATACCGGCACGGTATATCCAACCCGGAAAACGACGAGAAAAAAGACGACTTCATGGTTCACTCGTCGGAGCAGGCGAACCAGATCCTGGGCTCGGTATCACTGGGTTTGACAATGTTCATCACGACTGTCGCCGCCATTTCCCTGATCGTCGGCGGCATAGGAATTATGAATATAATGCTCGTGACGGTAGCCGAACGGACACAGGAAATAGGGCTCAGAAAAGCCATCGGCGGCCGAAGGAGAGATATTCTGCTCCAGTTTCTCGCCGAATCCGTCCTGCTGACCGTAATCGGCGGACTGATCGGCATCGTCGCAGGCGTAATATTCGCATTTTTTATCGCTGAAATCGTCGAGTTGTATCTCGGTTCTTACCGGTTCGCGGTGTCGGTGCAGTCGATGGCGGTCGCTTTCATAATGGCCACAGCGACCGGAATAATATTCGGACTTTCTCCGGCGAGAACCGCTGCGAATTTACATCCTATCGAAGCGTTGAGATATGAATGACAAAAATAGGTCAGGGACGTAAGGCAAGTAAGGAAAGTAAGGGAGGTGACAAAAAATACCTATCTAACCTTCCTTACCTACCTTACCTACCTTACCTACCTTACCTCCCTTACTTTCTTTCCTTGCTTTTCTCCGACACCCTTCTCACGGCCTACCGCGGCATTGCGGTCAACAAAAACCGCACCTTCCTGACCATGCTCGGGATAATCATCGGCGTCACGTCGGTTGTGTTGATGGTCTCGCTGGGCCGAAGTTTCCAGGATTACGTGTCAACCCTGATCGAATCATTCGGCACGAACCTGGTCGAGGTTTTTCCGAAAGGTTTCGAAAAGTACGGCAGTAGCCTCGACAGCCTGACCTTCGATGATTATGACTCGGTAAAGAGGCTTTCAACGGTCGAGACGGTGATGCCGGTGATTCTTGTAACTAAGCCGATCACATACGGCAAAGAAGAAATAGCCCCGATGGTTCTGGGATCCCATGGCGGTATCTTCGATATTTACGGGTACAAACTTGATCACGGGCGGCTCATTGAGCCAAGCGATGATCAGGGTGCGAAATCCGTAGCCGTGCTGGGGTCTAAGGCTGCGGAGAATCTTTTCGGCAATGCGGATCCCGTGGGGAAAAAAATAAAAATCGGAGACGACTCCTACACGGTAATCGGCGTACTGGGTCCGAAGGGATCGCTGCTCGGTGAGCGGCTGGACGAACTGGTTTTCATGCCGTTTTCCACCGCCAGGACCGCCTCGGGACAAAAACATCTGAGTTATATGGTTTTGAGATCGCACCGGGATCCGGCTTTGGCCGTGGAGGATATCACGATGTTGATCCGGCAAAGGCACCGGATCATCAATCCGAAAAACGATACGGACAAAGACGATTTCGTCGCCCGCAGCGCGGAGCAGATCACGACTACGGTTAACGCAGTCACTCTCGGTCTGACGGTTTTTCTGGCTCTGATTGCCGGCATCTCGCTGCTCGTCGGCGGGATCGGGATCATGAATATAATGCTTGTTTCGGTTACGGAACGGACCCGCGAGATCGGACTCCGGAAAGCCGTCGGCGCTACCAGAAAAGACATACTTCTTCAGTTTCTTTTCGAGGCCGTCTCGCTCACTTTTACCGGCGGGATGATCGGCCTGGTACTGGGGATATTCTTCGGCTGGCTGCTTTCCGCCGTCGCCGCCCGTTTCCTGGGTGATTTCAATTTCATTTTGTCCGGCACAGCGATCTTTCTGGCTTTGGCTATGGCGATAGGAACCGGCCTTATTTTCGGTATTTATCCGGCCAGGCGGGCGTCGCTAAAAAGCCCGATGGAGGCGCTGAGATACGAGTAATGTGATAAAATTCAAATCGAGCCTGTTTATTGGGCTTAAGGGGTGAGGCTGGAGTTGTTTTCATTCGACTTCTCTTCACCCCCGTTTTGCTTGACCGGAAGATATAAACAGTCAAAATCCTGCAGCTTCTTTTTTCCCTGGTTTGACTAAGAGAGAAAGGAGGTGCAATCAGGAGCCATAAGTTGTCATTATCGATGTCGGGATAGCGAATCCAGACTTAAATAGTGCGCTTCTGGCTCCTTACCTAAACGTGAAATGGTATAATCAAGTCATTCGGCCGGTCTCCCGGCGGAATGAGCGGGGAGGTTTCTCTTGGCGCAAGCTTCCTTGCTCAAGGGGTCGGAATCACCAAATTTCGCAGTGTGTCACCTGCGAAAGATTCCGACCCCGTTTTTCTTTACAAAAGAAAAGAAATATGTAAACTAAAATAGTCCTATTATCCTCTCTTTATTGGGAGGCGTTAGGCGTCTGAGGCCAGAAGATTATAAAGGAACAGAGAATAATAGCGTGTTCGCATCTTCCTGTTTGAGATCCTCCTGGTCTCTTTTTATTTGCTGTTTCAGACTGTTGATGATGTTTTCGATTTGGTAAGAAACAAAACGCCGATCGCTATCGGTACGAACCCCGCAATTTGCAGCCAGGTGATTTTTTCCTGAAGTAGAAAATATGCGAAGATCATCGTGAAAAGCGGCGTAATGCTGTTCCAGGCCGTTGCCTCGGTGATGGTTATACGGCTTATGCCTTCGATCCAGAGTATTTTCGAAAGTCCGAGCAAAAGAAAGCCGTTAAATACGATGACGAAGGCTGACTTGTTTATTTCAGCCAAAACCGGGACAGGCTCGAAGACGAATGCTATAAGCAGGAGAAAAGCCCCGCCGATCACGCTGCGCCAGAACATGATCGTCTCGCTGGAAACCAGCTTTCTTGCGAATTGCGCGTGCCGGTTCCCCAGCGGCGCAAACGCGGTTGCCGTGAGTATCACGAGATCGCCGATATGCCACCCCGAAGCTTTTGGCGCAAGTATCGAAGCCGCGCCGATTATCATCAGTATTCCGCCGAACAGCTGAACCGGAGAAACCCTTTCATGCCTTAGTACATGGCCAAGCAGAAACCAGGCGAAGAAGGTTTCCATCAGCCCGATGATCGCCGCGTTTCCCGCATTGGTGGATCTGAGGCCGATGAACATCAGCCCGTAAAAAATTATCCCGATATAAACCGTGGCGAAAATTATGTCTTTCCACGCCGGACGGTACATGACTTCATGCCACCGTCTCTTGTAAGTCAATACGGCGGCGAAGAAAAAAGCGGAAACCAGTGTCGTGATCCCGGCGGAAAAAAGCGGCGCAAACAGGTTCAGGCTCAATATCGTGACCACCGGAAACATGCTCCACAGCAGATCGCCGAAGATGATGAAGATCCGGCCTTTTCTGTGGAGTGCGATGTTTACGATGAGAGTTTAGGGTAAAAATAATCAGGACGACATCATGATTTCTATGCGTTGAATTAAGCGAGGTCATCGTTTAGTATTCAACCGTGGGTCGGTAGCGAAGCGGTCAAACGCACCAGACTGTAAATCTGGCGGCTTATGCCTTCGAAGGTTCGAATCCTTCCCGGCACACCATCCGGCTTC
>MFXU01000035.1:25298-28769 GCA_001788965.1 Candidatus Peribacteria bacterium RIFCSPHIGHO2_02_FULL_51_15
CGCGCCCCGACGGACGGCCGCGCCGAGACGGACGCCGTGATTACTCGATGAAATGATAGGCACGAAGTGGCACGGCGAAGTTCCGAGCGTAGCGAGGAACGAAGACGGCCTTCCCGGCCCACCAATCACGAAACCCGCGCGAATGCGCGAGCACGCGCCAGCCGCGCGCCGCTTGCCACTGCACCGCGTTCCCGTTCCAAACGAAGTTCGATCCAATCGATTTCAGGAATGCTGGAAATGCCTCCTTGTTTTCAGATGTGAGTAGTTTCTTGGCTTCTCGACTGCGGATAATCATGTCCCGCATCGGTTCGATCCAATTTGAGTGATTCTGTTCAGCATCTTTGACATCTTGCGTCAGTGGGTAGCATTCGGTCATTTGTGTAATTTGGTCATTTTCCGTTTGCCGCGCTTAGAGCGCGGTCGGCGCGAAAAAATTTGCTCTCTCTGACCGATCTGGTAAGATCGAATGCGAACATGGCTGACGATAAAAATGCACCGGCAACGAAAGCGGATATCGCGCTGCTGATGGGCGAGTTCGGGAAGATGTGGCAATGGAGGGCTGATGTTGACGGATGGAGAGAAGAAGTTGATAACCAATTTGCTGAGTTGAGAGAAGATATGACAAAGTGGAAAAAGGAACTCAAGGACCACTTCGATCTCGTTGCGGAGAACATCCGCCATGATTTCAGGGCGGCGAACAGGGAGGAAATCGAAGTGCTCAAAGACGGGCACAAAGGACACGAAAAGCGAATCCTCACGCTGGAACGCACCGCCGGACTCGCGGCTCGGTGAGTTCTGTCTGTACATACGAACCATGGCACAGTACAACCATCTGCCCGTGTTCCAGAAGACGTACCTACTTACGGTCGAGATGTACGGAGTCACATCCAGGTTCCCGCGCCTCTACCGCTTCACGCTCGGCGAGAAACTGAAGGCGCTTCTTTCGGATCTCCTCTGCCATATCGTCGCAGCCAACAGCCGCGAAGACAAAGTGCTGTCGCTCGAGGAAGCCGCGATCACGCTGGAGCAGCTACGCATCCACGTCCGGCTTGCAAGCGACCTCAAAATCCTCGGACTCGGCACGTACGAATCCATGAGCCGGACATTGGAGGAAATCAGCAAACAGTTTTCGGGATGGACAACGTGGGCGAAAGGCCCCGCCCATTCTATCTCCGACAAACTCCGTGGCAGCCATTACCACAATCCGGCCCGATCAGAGACAGAATGGGCGGGGATATGCAGTCAGGAAGATATACGCCGTTTCGGTGGCGATTGCCTTCCGGAGACACGATGAATGACGGGGCTTTAGGCAAGGGCGTCCTTCGCGATTACTGGTCCGTCACGACGAAATCGGACAATACGACCAACGCGTGGAACGTGAATCTCTCCAATGGCAACACGAACAACAATGGGAAGACGAGTGCGAACAACGTGCGCTGCGTCCGTCCGGAAATGGACACCTATCCGGCTCTCCCGGGCATCGTCGTCTGAACCTTGATTCGCTTGATGAAAGGATTACTTGATGATCTTGTTGTTATGGACGCGTTTGTACTGCAGCCTTCTTGCTCCGAAATTTAATAGCAGACCAATTTCCAAGCCATATGCTTCCAGATAATTTATGGCTTGTGCGAGGTGGACATCTTCCAGTTGTACGAGCGCCTTTATTTCGACCATGATCAGATCTTCCACGAGAAAATCCACCCTGCGCGTGCCAATCGGCTGTCTGTGGTAGAAAATCTCCATTTCATGTTCTCGTGAAAACCCAAGTCCCTCCTCGGTCATTTCGATAGCCAAAGCCCTCTGGTAAATCACTTCTTGGAAACCGTTGCCAAGTTCCGAATGCACGCGCATAGCGCAGCCGATGATACGGCGGGTTGTGTCTGCGTGCTTCATGCTTTCCTGAACCGTTGTCTGAACCATGATGAGAAAGATTAAAAGATGAACATGATTTTGACCAGTGTACAGAGGCATCATGGTAATCCGCTCATCCTTTAAATCAAGGTTCAGACAGCTTGAATGATTTCAGCGATGCATCGGTCGGCGCAAGGTAGCGGCGAATGCTCCCGAAGTGCTTTTCCCAGAGATGCACGCGCAGACGGAAGGAGTCGAATTCGACCCCTTTGAAGGCGGGATTATTGATCGTTTCCCACAAGCCGAGAAATTCGATGGTGCTCTTGGCACGCATCCAATTCTTGACGATGTCTTTGGGCTCATCGGGGTCTTTGTGCCGCGCAATATCCGTGAGGGAAATGTAGTCCTGATCTTCCTGTTACAGGACGACGATCTCTGTGCCCTGCACTGTCATTTTAATGAGTTTTGCCATGAAGGAGAGCGTACACGTTCCTCTTCGGAGAACATAGAAAAACTTTCAGCATATCGTCGAATCAGACCTTTTCAATGATCCGAAAGACCTTGAGCTTCGCGTCAGTCGGCTCGATGTGTTTGCGGATGCCTCCGAACTGATGTTCCCAGAGATGCGCGCGCAGACGGAAGGAGTTCGCATAGACAAGTATTCTTTACAGGATCATTTCTATTTGTTGAACTCGCGGAAGTATCTGCCAAAAACTTTTTGGAATTGCACGGTTTTTTCGTAAAGCCACACATAATAATTTTCCGCCTCACTTTGGCTGAATAGATCGGGGATTTCTTTTTTGATTTTGATGCGCGAAGCAACCGCCGCATCCACCCATTCGGCTTGCTCGCCAATTTCTTTTTCTAGTTCTTCTTTGCGCTCCTGTAGAAACTTGAACAACTCTTTATTTCTACTGATGTATATTTCACAACCGAGTAGGTTTTCTCTTGTATTGATAGTCAGTGCAACAAGAGCTTCGGAACTCCCCATACTGACATAATACCAATGCTGCGGGCGCGGCGTTTGCAGACGAATTCGCGTATCTTTTGCTCTCACAAAACCCTTGAACTTTGTCCAAAAATCCAATTGTTGAAGTTTTGTATTGCTTAATTCACCGCCCGCAGGGCTTGCCTTGATTGCTTTTGCCCATTCGTTCGGACTAACTAACACATCAAACTTCGGCGCAGGATTCGAGCCTTCAATCTGCCAAAGTTCAACCTTGATGAGAAAGTATCCGGTTTTCTCGTCTGTGTGTTCGTTGAGCCATTCCACCGCTCGTTGGTGTTCCTCGCGTACATCACGCACAACCCAAATGATTATTTCCGCATCGTATCCGGAAGCGTAGGTGATGATTTTCCCGAGATGATCGTGATTAGTGTCTTCAAGCTGATTTTCAATAATGATTTTTCGTCCAGAGCTTTCTTCTTCCGCCAAAATATCAACTTTGAATTGACCGACGTTTGCCTCCGTTTTGATTGGCTTTATATCAACCCCGATTCCTTCGCCAAGCAAATCCAAATTTTCTTTTTGAGCAAGCCAATTTGTAAAATCCGGTTCGATTCCCCAAACATCGCGGAGGTCAATTTTCTGTAATTTTGCAAGATTCTTTTTCATAAGTT
>MFXU01000036.1 GCA_001788965.1 Candidatus Peribacteria bacterium RIFCSPHIGHO2_02_FULL_51_15
TCGGGAGAAGTGGCGATGGCGGTCGGGTAAATTATTATCTCCGCGCCCTTTAGCGCCGCTATCCGCGCGGCTTCCGGGAACCATTGGTCATAACAGATCAGGACGCAGATTTTTCCAAAAGGCGTGTCGTGAACGATTATTCCGGTGTCACCGGGAGCGAAATAATCCTGTTCGAAAAAACCCTGATCATGCGGGATGTGTGTCTTGCGATAGATATCAAACTGCTTGCCATCGGATCCGAAGACGCATGCGGTATTGAAATGCTTGCCTTCCGCTGTCTCATAAACAGATCCGCCGACCAGGACGATTCCGTTTTTTTTTGCTGTGTCACTCAATGCTTTTGTCGTCGGCCCCGGAATCGGTTCGGCAAAATCAAAAGCCGATTTATCGGCTGGCAGACGGCAAAAATAAGTAACCGAAAACAACTCCGGCAACACAACGATATTCGCGCCTTTTTTCACGGCTTCATCGATAAACCCGAGAGCTTTGTCCAGATTTTCCTCCTTGCGCGCGGACATGGACATTTGAACAAGGCCGATGGTGACGGGAGAATGTAAAATGTAAAATGTAGAATGTAAAATTGACAGTCATTGTTCATTGTACATTTTACATTTTACATTCTCAATCAGCTTTCGCTCCTGTTGGAGCTTCGGCCGACGAGGAGCTTGGATGCAGGAGAACTGCTCGCGAAGGCTATGGTCTGATTCCCCGCAGCTTGCTGCGGAAAGAGAAGTCCAGAGCTTGCTCTGGGGTTCATACCAGTGATTTATTCTGGATAAAAAGCGGAGAAAGCGTAGGATTCAAGCGTTTTATTTTTTCTAATTCATTATGGGTCCGATTTCTAATTTCATGGAGCAAAATTTCAAGCATTTCAATGCACGCGAAACTCTGGCGGCAGCCAAAGGCTGGAAAGAGTTCGAGAAAAAAGGCGGGATGATGGTCGTATGCCTGGCCGGAGCAATGTCTACGGCGGAGATCGGCGTTTCACTGGCCCCGCTTATCCGGGCCGGAAAAGTGCACGCCATCACCTGCACCGGCGCGAATATCGAGGAAGACATGTTCAACCTGGTGGGGAACAGCCGCTACAAGCTTCAGCCGCACTGGAGGACGCTGACAATGGAAGCCGACATGCAGACGCGCAAGAAGGGCTTCAACCGCGTGACCGATACGTGCATCCCGGATGACGTAATGGTGGAAATCCATGAGGCGATGCTGAAGCTTTGGCAGGCGGCGGGGGAGAAGGGCGAGAGCCATTTCCATTCCGAATATTTTTATAAATTGATTAAAAGCGGATTTTTCAGAGGCAAAAACGACGTGCCGATGGAAAATTCCTGGCTGATTGCCGCCTGCGACATGGGCATCCCCGTTTACACTCCGGGCATGGAAGACTCCACACTCGGGAACATGTTCGCGGCCGACGTGATGCAGGGAAAAGTGAAAAGTTTCAACGTCATAAAATCCGGACCCGAGCAGTTCGCGCATCTCACTGAGTGGTACCGCGGAAACGACAAGAACCATGAGATAGGCTTCTTCCAGATCGGCGGGGGAATAGCGGGGGACTTCGCGATGTGCGTCATACCGGGGCTGATAATGGATCATGAAGTACAGGTGAAGCCTTGGCGGTATTTCTGCCATATCGGCGATTCGACCACTTCCTTCGGTTCGTATTCGGGCTGCCCGCCGAACGAAAAAGTCACCTGGCACAAACTCGATCTGGAGAGCGTCGACTTCACCATCAATTCCGATGCATCGATCGTGGCACCGCTGATCTTCAATTATGTATTGGAAAAATGATGTTCATACCACTTCGCGTTTTAAACACCACCAATCACCCCAAACGATATATTGCTGGTTATCCGGTCTAGTAAACGCTTCGTGGCATTTATCGCAGAAAACAATTCAGCTGAGGATTGATGTGGTTTTAATTGCAAGTTGGTATCAGTTATTCTTTACATGCCAAACGACACCGATATAATCGCAATCTGTTACTAAATTTTTAACAATGTCACACCGCCTTCCGGGCACTTACAAGTTCAAAAAATTACCTCTGACAAAGCCGCGGCCGGTAAACACCCGTTATATGCGGGACCGCTGGTCAGGATTTCTGAAACAGGACTCAAGCGGGATGCTGATGATAGAGGGCGTGCCGGTGGACCGCCTGGTGGAAAAATACGGGACGCCGCTCTATGTGATGGTCGAAAGCGACATCAGGGACCGTGCGCGGAGGTTCCGGAAAGTTTTCGGGCCGGACATAAGCATGCAATACGCGGCCAAGGTAAACAGCAACCTGGAGATACTGAGAATTCTCCGGGAAGAAGGTTTCGACCTGGATTGCTCCAGCGTGGGTGAACTGATTTTGGGGCTTTTGGCCGACTTCAAGCCGAAACAGCTGACCTTTACCAATCTTTATAAATCCGAGCAGGACCTGCATTTCGCGGCGAAGATAGGGGTCCAGTCGATCACCGCCGATTCGCTTGAAGAAATCGAGCACATTGCGAGGACCGCCAAGAAACTGAAAAAACACATCGATACGGTTATCCGGGTGAACCCCATGATCCAGATTGGAAATTATTCGACCCGAGGGAACAAATACGGCATCCCCATCGGGTATATCGATCGGGCGATCGAAATGGCGCGCTCGAGTCCGTTCGTCGATTTCCAGGGATTCCACTTTCACGGCGGTTATGTCGAACATCCCCGGGTTTACAAGTCGGCGGCCAGAACATTCATAAAGCTCATCAAACGTTGCCAGGACCGCGGTATCAGGGTGAAGACTCTCTCGCTCGGGGGCGGCTTTCCGGCGGCCATCGGCGGCGAACCGGCTTTCCCGATCGAGGACATGAAGGATTTCCCGCGGTATTTCCGGCGTCTCTGCGAGAGGGCCGGCATCCAGCCCTTCAGGCTTATATTTGAACCGGGGAAAAGCATAACCCTGAACGCCGGAATCGGTTTGATGCGGGTCATCGCCAAGAAAAGGCTGGGTGCCAATGACCGGATAGTCATAGCGGACGGCTCCACTTACAATTTCGTGCCTGATTTTTTCACCATCCTCCAGGAGCAAATCACTTACGATATCCTCCCGGCATCTTTGATGAATTCTCCCCGGGTACATTCCGTAACCATCGCCGGGAGCACCTGCGATTGCTGGGATATCATTTCGCGCAATCTGGGAATGCCGAAGCTCCGCGCCGGTGACCTGCTGGCCGTCATGGATGTCGGCGCATATGCGCAGGTAATGGCGAGTAATTTCAACACAATCAAACGCGCCTCAGTAATAATGATTTACCCCGACGGTTCGACCAAGCTCATCCGCCGTCGCGACCGCTACTCCGAAATGTTCGCTCCGGAACTGGATGTCTTGAAACTCGCCGGCCCCGACGAGCTGGAGAAATACCACAATCTGTACCGGGTGAATATCGACAAGATCTGGAAAGGCAAGCAGAAGAAAAACGGGAACAACGGAAAACAGCCCAAGCCTTTCCCGCTCAGCAAACTGGCGGTCTATAACTTGCTGGAAAAAACCGCGGCAGGTAAGGAAAAGAACGGAATCCTGGTAAGGCCGGGGAAATAACGGGAAAAAATTGGGAATTGAGAATTGAGAATTGGAGGCCGATTTGCCTAAAAAATGGTTTTAAAAAGCGGTAATGCCGGATGCAGGCCTTAACCGGAGTGTGAGCTCTTGGTCCTGAGCAAAGACTTAAACCTGGAAAGAAACTTCTTCGAAGCTGATACCATTTTGCATTTAAAACATAACTAATCGATCATTCGTAACGGCATCATCTCGTACCGCGTAGCGTTTACTCAAGCCAAGAACTCCATACCGCCAGCGCGTCTGATTAAGAACGTTTTAAACGCGAAGTGGTATGACTCTTTATGACGATTGTCTCCATTTCATAAGCTTCAACGATAAAAGCGCCTTCGCGCTGATCATCCAGGATCCGGCCGTCGTGGCGGACATCAAGTCGATATTCGAGGCTATTTGGAGGCTCGTTTGAAGGACAGCGGTTATCGCGCCCTACTTGTGTATTTTGTTAAAAACCGCGTCGTAATTCGGAGCTTCACTTCCTATTTCCGTATGCACGCATTTTCCTGAGGTAGCGCTTCGTCCTGTATCCCAGCGGAAGGAGCTTGCTCAGCACATAAATACGGTAGAGTCCTTTCATATCGGCACAAACGATCTGAATCTCCCTGCCGGCAACCTGCGAGAAGAGGAGCATGTTCTGCAGACACGCGCCGCAGGGAGGGAGGAGACCGTCGTCGATTACGCAGACGGCGCGGAAACGATAGTGCCCGTGCGCGACAGCATGGTCGATAGCCGAGCGCTCGGCGCACGTCCCGAGTCCGCTGATTACGCTCTGGACATTGCAGCCGCTGTAGATCTCGCCGCCGTCGGTCAGGACACTCGCACCGACGCGGTGGCTGGAATGCAAAATGAAAGCATTGCGCCGCACAAGGGCCGCTACTTCTATCATTTTCCGGATCTCTGTTTCTTTGAGTTTCATCGTGAATAGTATACAAGAATACGGCCTATTTTTGCGCGAACTTAATTGTAAAGTACGGGGATCAAGAGCCAATTTATTCATGTTTCTTATCCACCGCACCTTCAGGTTCAAGAATCTTTTTATACTTTTCTCGTTGACCATCAAACTCCGGAGGGAGCTTTCCTTCCCGTACTAGTAACTCTAAATCATCAACATAGCATAGGGCTAAGTCATGAACCATCGGGACTTTTTGTAGTCGCTCCGCGCCAAATAGATCCAAGCCGTCAACACCATCGTACGTACGCCGCAGAAAGGCTCTTACTCCTTCCAGATCAAGTAAATCCACATAACGCATCCCTGGATGATCTGCCAACTCCTTCGGTGGAGTTCCACCAATATTTAAGTGATCCGCTGCTGTTTTGGCTAACTGAGATCTGGTCGCCATAGAAGATTATGATACACCACAATATATTTTTGTACAATGCTCTCATGAATCTAATTTCAGTCGAAAATAAACAGCCACCAAAGGGGGGCGTGCGCCACGGCGGGGGACTAAAGGCGGACGTTGGCGTCCGTCCGAACGGACATCGTCCGGGCGGGCAGGCGCGAAGATGACTTTCATAAAATCCAAGATGTCATACCATTTTGCATTTAAAACATAACTAATCGGTCATTCGTAACGGCATCATCTCGTACCGCGTAGCGTTTACTCAAGCCAAGAACTCCATATCGCCAGCGCGTCTGATTAAGAACGTTTTAAACGCGAAGTGGTATCAGCAGCACAAGTGATCGAGGAGGTCAGGAAGGACATGGGGTTGCCGGCTTTGTAAAGCACAACGAAATTATCTTTTGCAGTAGCCAATTATTGGCATGCTTGGCATAAACGCTTGCATGGCGACGGCATTATTCCCGATACTGTGATCATGACTACAGTACCCTTGGCAAAACTGCCGTTTCCCAAAGAATCCGATGCCTTCAGGGTTCTTCGGACTCTATAAATTGACTGAAGCCATACGCATAACGGCCATCAGAAGGAAGATGAAGGAACAGAGCCGGATGGCGTTGGCGGCTTGATAAATGATTTCGTATAGACGCCCCATTGGGGCGTCTCTACATTTCAAGTTCTGATCAATTGCATAAACTCCTCCCTCGTCCTCGCATCCCGCTTGAAATTTCCTCTGACATGACTGGTTATGGCTTTGGAATGCTGTTTCTGAACTCCGCGCATCATCATGCAGAAATGGCTGGCCTCTATGACGACACCCACTCCTTTCGGTTTCAGTATTTCGTTGAGCGTGTCGCAAATCTCCTGGCCGAGGCGCTCCTGCACCTGCAGACGTCTCGAGAAGACATCCACGATCCGCGGGATCTTGCTGAGGCCGATCACGGATTTGTCCGGGATGTAGCCGACGTGGACCTTGCCGACGATGGGCAGCAGGTGATGCTCGCACAGCGAATAACACTCGATGTCTTTTACGATGACCATACCGTCCGTGTCGGCCGGGAACAGTGCGCCGTTTACTATTTTTTTCAGGTCCATTTTATATCCCGAGGTCAAAAACCGGAACGATTCGTCACACCTGCGCGGCGTATTGCGCAGACCTTTGCGGTTCGGGTCTTCGCCGATCTTCTCGATAAGTTGTTTGTAGAGTTCCTGCATGGGAGGGAAGTATCAGGTATCGGGTATCAAGTATCAAGTATGAATGTTCGATACCACTTCGCGTTTAAAACGTTCTTAATCAGACGCGCTGGCGGTATGGAGTTCTTGGCTTGAGTAAACGCTACGCGGTACGAGATGATGCCGTTACGAATGACCGATTAGTTATGTTTTAAATGCAAAATGGTATGAGAATGATCAAATGTTGATGTTTGTCTTTTCGCACCGTTGATCCGTTACACTGGCCAAAAATTCTCCAAATGACCGATTCAGCGCAGGATGAAGGGCATCCTTTCCGGTCAATTCGATGAGCGGTTCCAATACGAAGCGACGCAGATGCAGCTTGAGGTGAGGGACGATCAACTTCAGATTGACAATTGACCCGCCTTCGTCAAAAGACTTCGGCGGGGCAGGCAATTGACCCTCCTTCGCTAAAGCTACGGAGGACATACAATTGACAATTTTTTTCCAGCTTTCCATGTCCGGAAGGATTAAATTATTGTAAAGAAGTAAGTCTAGATCGATTGTGCGGGGGCCATAGCGGTAGGGTGTTTTTTTGGCCAAGGAAATTTCTATGTTCTTTAATTCTTTTATCAGATCTTCGGGGGCGCGGTCAGTTTCAAATTTTGCCGCGGCATTCAAAAAATCCGGCTGGTTGGATATTTCCCGCGGAGCCGTCCGGTAAACCGATGAAAATTTTATTTCGGAGAATCGATCACGGAGAATTTGCGCCGCTTCAAGCAGGTTTTTTTCAGGTTCTATGTTTGAGCCGAGAGAAAGAAAAGCATGTGGCATGGGTGAAGTTTAGCTCCACTTTTGTTTTTTCAGATACAACAAAGAGGATCAATAATTTTGATAGGAGCGGCTCTCCGAGCCGCGTAACGCAGGTCGGAGACCTGCTCCTATTAAAAAAACTTAGGATCGGTGAATTTTTACTGCTGCGTAATTCATATCGGGATACGGTTTTTTCTTTACGGTAACGGTAACTCCGCCTTTCGGGGAAAATTTGGTTAAGATAGTTCCGGCGATTTCTTCGGCCAGGGCTTCGATGGTTTTGTGTTCTTTTGACGAAAAGTTTTTAACGATTTCAATTAAGAGATCGTAATCAATGCCGAATTTCAAGTCGCCGGTTGCGCCGGTTTTTTTTAGCGGCAGAAAAATCTCGACGGAAATTTTTATACGTTGCGGAACAGATCTTTCCTTTTCAGAGATACCGATGCGGGTCGCGGTATCGATGTCTTTGAGCAGTATGGAGTCCATATTTACATTGCAGAATCAAGCATTAATCTTTACCGGAGATGAATCCGAATTTTTCACCCCAAGCAACTCCAACCTTTGTACAAGCGGAGAAGAGGCCATTTTGTGGCAGAGCCATTTGGAAACGACGATGGCGGTGAAAAGGGAAATGAAAATGCCAAGCGAAAGCGTTATGGCGAACCCGCGGATAATGCTAGTGCCGATGGTGAACAAAATACCGCAGGTGATGAGAGTCGATGTGTTTCCGTCGCGGACCGACGGCCAGGCTTTCCTGAATCCCGTATCGATCGCCGTTTTGAAACTTTTGCCACGGCGAAGCTCCTCTTTTACGCGCTCAAAAGCCAGAACGTTGGCGTCCACGGCCATACCCATGCTCAGGATCATGCCGGCGATGCCAGCCAAAGTAAGCACCACATGTTCCCGGGTGACCAGGAAGAGAGGCAGTTTCATGGCGGCCAAAAGCAGGATCACGTAGAAAGCCAGGGCGACTGAAGCCAAAACGCCGAGTAACCGGTATATGGAAATCATGAACAGGCAGAGCACTATGAGGCCAGTACCCGCCGCAAAAATCGACTTGCTCAGCGCGTCGATGCCGAGAGTCGCTTCCACGGTCGTCTGGCCGGAAAGGTAGATCGGCGCAGGGATGGCACCGGTATTCAAGTCCTGGGCCAGGGCGCTCGCTTCCTGAAAATTGCGGCTGCCGGTGATGACCGCATTCCCGCCGATGATTTCGTTTTGGACGTTCGGAGCAGAAACCAGCTCTCCGCCGACGAAGATGGCGATCTGTTTGCCGATATTCCGTTTGGTGAGAATCTGGAAGATTTTTCCTCCCTCCTCATCGAACTGTATCTGGACCACCGGCAGGTTGGTATAAGGATCAGTGGTTACCGCGGCCGAGCGGAACCTCTGGCCGTTCAGGGTCGTATCCTGCCAGCCGGTCGGCTGAAGAGACAAAAAGATCCCGCGGATCATTATCTGATCGTCCGATTTGGCTATCTTTCCCTGTTCGACATCGTCCAGGAAATTCCTGGCACCGGCTTCATCGGTTTTCAGGCGAAGCAACGCATAGCTTACGGTCGGCTCGGCTACGGATGCGGCTTTGTCAGCCCGGATGATATGAAACCCGAACGGCGTTTCTACGATTTCGCTAAGCTCCCCCTGTTTCAGCGCGAAGGCGACGTCTTCGAAAGGTTTCACCATCATCCCGCGCCGTATCACACCCAGACTTCCGGCCTTGTCCCCGGAGGGGCCATCGGATTCGCTTAGCGCCAAGCTTTCAAACTTTTCGCCCGCAAGAAGCTTTTTTTTAAGTTCCTGCGCCCGGGTAAGGGCTTCTTCCCTCGTGCGTTTGACTGCCGGCTCGGAGCGCTGCGCGTCCTTGTACTGGACCAGAATATGGCTCAAGGTCATTTGTTCCGCGCCTTCGACCCGGCCGATGAGGTAAATAAGTCCCGAGGCGCCGGACCCGAATGAAATGGTTTGCTGGGTTCCGATCTGCATGGATGAAAGCGGCGAATTGAACTCCAATGGAACGGAATTCAAAGCGACGCCGGTTTTTGTTTCCAGAGTGGAACCGGGTTGTTTTTTACTGAGCTCGGCGTAGGCCTGGGCTGGGTCGGTAAGCGGCCGGGAAGTTTTCGTTTTCGGGCTCAGCACTTTTACCAGATAGATTCCCTTGACGTCCCGGACCTGGCTTTGGCCCTGCTCATCCTCGGCTACGCTTTGCAAAACCGTTTCGGTCTTGAGTACCGGATCTTCGGGCTTGAGCTTGCGCAGCGCTTCCAGGCCTTTTGGCAAGTCGCTCAGAAAAATCGGACGGGAGTCGAAAAACCACACGCCCAGCTGGTTGCTCATATCCTGGCCGATGACCTGCAGATTCCCGGTGCCTGTCGTGACGGCCGCATAGATGTTGTCGGCGCGCCGTCGCACCTTTTTTTCAAATTCCTCAGTGGAACCGGAATACTCCTCCTTAAATTCCAGTTGGATGGTTTTGCCGACGGTGGCTATGCACTTGTTCACATCGATTATCCCCGGACACTCCACCAGGAGATGTTTCTCATCGCCGAAATATGAGGGCGTTATGGTCGCCTCGCTTACGCCGAGCGAGTTGATCCTCCGTTCCAGCACCGTGCGGATGGCTTCGACGATCCTGACGTGCTGCTGCTCGATATTGCCAAGCTCGAACTGTTTGGCCAGGACGTCCTTCGAGTCCCCGCTTTTCTTCAGCAAATCTATTTCTTTGGCCAATTGCTCTTTCCGGGCTTTTATTTCATCTTCCGATACACGGAAATCCAGCTGGGTTCCGCCCGCCAGATCGAGGCCCAGCCGGACAGACGGCTTCAGGAAACCCGGAGCCCACGTCTTCACATTGTCGGGCAGGACGATTATCAGGCAGGCGACGGCGATCAGGACAGTGATCGCCGGCCAGAAACGCGGTTTTTTATCGGATGCCATATTAAGTTTAAGAAAAAACTAATTTACGGGGGTGAAAGAGACCTTTAGGCCGACGTTTACGTCATCGGCGAAAACCTCCGCAACTTTTTTGGAAGGTATGCCGCCGATTATCACTTTTTCACCCAGGACTTTGCCCTGGATTTTCAACTGAGAAACCAAAATGTCGCGCACAAAAATACCCATATTTTTCCCTTCGTTGTCTTTGAAAATCTTTTCCAGCTTTGCGCGGCCTTCCGGCGTGAAGAACAATTCCACTCCGATCTGGCCTGTGGAACTTTCGACAACCTCGATCCATTCCAGATCGATTCCTTCGATACCGGCCGGAGCGTATTCGGACAGCTCTTTCCCGGTTCCCGTTTTTTCCAGGCGGATATCAAAAGGAAACGGTTCCTCCAGAATCCGCCGTACTGTCTCAGCCGCTTTTTTGTCGGCTACTTTTACGGTCAGCTTGCCGCTGCCAAAGCCCGTGGGCACGGCCGTCACAAGGCTGTTTTTTACATCTGTCGCCGCCAGGCGGCGTATCATCATCCGTTCGGACGCCTGGATCAGCTTCATGGCCCGGGCGGGACTGCGGGTTTTCAGTCCCATTTCATAAACAATCTCGGATTTCGAGGAACAGGCGGCCAAAAGGAGAAGGAACCCGACAGCGATGATTTTTGGGAGTTTCATGCCGGGAAAGTCTAGCGGGAATAATTGAGAATTGAAAATTAATACAAGTTATCCTGAAGCTGACAGGAGACCTTAATCTGGATCATTCCGAAAATGTCGGGAGAAAATAAAGATACCATGAAAATGAAAATAATAATTTATGTTCAGCAGCGGCCTTTCAGGCCGCTGCTGGATTATTTTTTGTGACTCTCTTAAAAAACTCCCGACATTTTCGGATTGATCCCCTTATTCCTCAGCACTGTTCCCGCCCGGAGCATCTTGTCCGTCAGATCGATGCTTTCCAGAGTGCAATTTTCGTCGATGATGCAGCCTTCCAGCACGGAATCCAGTATCGTGGTTTTTCCGAAAACGATGCAATCCCTGAGAATGCTTTTTTCTATTTTCACATTCGGCCCGATCACGATGCTGCCCATGAGCTCCGTGCCGGCCAATATGGAGGAGCCCGGGTCGACTATCGCCCGTTCCCCGACGATTTCCCGGTGTATCGACATGTAGCTTTCGAAGCTGCCGATGTCGCGCCACCTGCCATCAAAAACATAACAATCGACTTTCAGGTCTCTTCGGAGGAATTCTTCGAATACCCCGCCGACATTGTCGGGGTGGCTTATGGCATGCTCTTTCAGTACGGTGAGGCAGCTTTTCGGCAGAAACCACCAGCCGGTGGAAACGAAGGTTGATTTCGGGTGGAGCGGTTTTTCCTCAAAAGAAACAACAGGCAGCGTCGGGCTTCCCGAAGCCGGTTCGCCGGCGATGATCGTGCCGAAGTTCTGCGCCAGCCCGGTTTCCCCGATGTCATGAGCGGCCAAAAGTGGCCGGTCGGTTCTGTGTTCCAGAAATTTTTCGATATTCAATTCACTGTAGTTGTCACCGGCCACGAGGAGCAGATCTTCATCGATGCCATTCGATTCCAGCCACATCGCGACGGCACCCAGTGCCCCGGGTTTTTGGTCCTCATGGCCGGCATCCTCGATATGGATTTCTATTTTTTCCCGCGGGACATCCTTGCGCCATTTCCTGAAATCCTCGGCAAAGACGGCATTGGTGCTGATAGTTATATCCATCCCGGCCGGGATTTGATCGATGATGTAACTGAGCAGCGGCTTGCCCGCAAGCGGCAAAAGCGGCTTGGCCCGTTTCTCGGTGAGCGGCCAGAGCCGGGTGGCGAAGCCGCCGGCGAGGATGAAGACATGCATTTGAGAATGCTAAAGGTTGAAATCGTAAAAATTGAAAATTGACAATTGACAATTGACAATTAAATTCGGATCACGAGTTTTGGAATTTGGAGCAGCTGATCGGTGACTCATTCGGAGATGGGCGGTAATTGTTAATTTTCAATTGTCAATTACTCTTTGTTGCAAGGCTAAAAGCCTCCATCTTTCACCATTATTACCGACCGGCCTTCTATTATTTCGCTGGAACCCGCGATTGCTCCGAGTACGCTGGGGAGCAGTAAATAAGTAATCCGGTGCTGGCGGCAAACACTCATCAGGTTGATCGTATGTTCCAGATTGGAGCACTGGACCAGGTGAGTTGGCCTCATCGTTTTTATCACTTCTTCCAGCTTGTTCAATTTGCCGGCAACCGGAATGCCCCCGAGTTCCCTATGCGGACTGCCCTGGCTGTCGAGAACCGCAACGGGCTTGAACGGCGAACGGCGTTCGTTGAGCAGTTTTATGAATCGCTCGGCCTCCCGGTTGGCGCCGACGACCAGCATCGGAAAAGCCGGAGGATTCCTCCTGAGCATCTGCCTTTGCCACTGGTCGAAAGCCAGATGCCAGACCACGGCAAAAAGGAAACTCAGGATTCCGGCATAGATCAGAAGAAGCCGGCTGAAAAATTTGTCATGCAGGAAATAGTAGGCGAGTGAGAAAAGCGCCAGCCCCAATACCGCCGCGAAAAGAATATGTGAAATATTCCGGGTGTCGCTCTGGACGCGGCTCAGTCTGAAGATGCCCAGCTGCAGCATCACCGCAAGCCAGAGCGGCGTTACGGTAAGTACGGTCTGGAGATACAGGCTGAGCGGAAAATCGGATGACAGGATGAAACCGACCCGCAGGAAATAGGCGATGGCATAAGCCGCGATAAAAAGCGCGGCATCGGTAGCGAGCCAACAAATGAGCAGCAGTGTGCGGCGCATAGAGAGAGCATAGCAAAGAAAGGTAAGGAAGGTCAGGAAAGTAAAGCAGGTAAGGAAGGTGACCTTCCTTACCTAAATTTTTGCTATCCAAACATACGGCAGTTTCGTCACGTCCCACGGGGCGGATTTGCCACGGACGTGTTTGCCGACTGCGACGGAATAACCGGCGTTGAAGACATAATTCGCCATGAAGTCATATTTCGCTTTCAGCGCCGGATTTTTTTCGGCGATACGCTTGAATTCCTTCTGTTGCAGGGCGAAATACGCGAAGGTTTCGGCAAAATCCTCGAAAGGATCGGACATCGCGTAACCGGAGACGAAATCTTTTTCGGTCGATCCCGGATGGATGATAGAGGGAGTTATCCAGCTGATCTGGTAAAAAGCGAGGCTCAAATCATTTCCGAAAATCGGTGTGTTGCCGTCATAAAAACCTGTCCGGCCGGAGTCCAAAGAGCCGCGAATTCCGCCGATGTCCACCACATGGCCGCATTCATGCACCAGCAGAGCGGCGAATTCGGCGTCCGGGACATTGCCGCTCAAAATGATCACCGATTCGCCGCCCAGCCCGCGGCTGCCGGATTTGTCATATGTCACATAGAAACTCTGGAGCGAGTCGCGGCATTTGCCTGGCAGCGCCCGCAGGACCCGGTCCGCTATCTGCCGGTGTTTCGGCAGGATGTCGCTTTGGTCCACGACTTCCAGCAGAGGCTTGGCCGCCGGCTTGACCGAAACTTTTTTCTTCACCGCAGAGTTCACGGTTTTATCGGCAGCAGTATGAAATACGCTCTCAAAACCGCTTGATCCCAGGCCAAAGAATGGTATGCTTGGCGCGTTAAATTCGATCCCGGACAAAAGTACTGCGGCCAAGACCGCAGCGGCCAGCGTCAGTCTTTTTGAGCCCTTTGGAGGTTTGAGGGAAAACATTTAAATCAGGAAAGTAACAATTTATAATATATAATCATTAATATGTCAAGTGATACGGCAGTTTCAGCCCAACCCGGGCAGTCACATACGCTGAAAATAGAAAAGCTCGCGCACGGTGGCGCCGGGTTCGCGCAGATAGGGGGTGTTCCGGTATTTATCCCCGGCACTCTTCCGGGGCAGAAAGTTTCGGCTGTTATCACCAAGAAAAAGGAAAACTTTTATGAGGCGAAACTGGAAAAGGTTTTGATGCGTTCGAAGGACGAGATAAAACCGCGGTGCATCCATGTGGGCGAGTGCGGAGGATGCGTATTGCAACATCTCTCATATAACAAACAGGTGAAGTACAAAGAAGACATAGTCCGCGAGACACTGGAACACCTGACGCCGGTCGACGCCGCCGTCAGGAAAAAACTGGAAGGACGAATTTTGAAGATCATTCCGAGTCCGCAGGTTTTTTATTACCGGAACAAACTGGAGCTCACCTTCGGTTACGGCGAAATGCGCAGCGAGGTGCAACAGGCGAAGATTCCCGGAGGCAAGCCGCACCGGATTTATTTCGATGAAAATCCCGGCATCGGTTTTCACCAGCCGGGCCAGTGGGCGACCATACTCCCGATCAGCGAATGTCATTTGTACGATGAGCAACTGAGCAGCCTGGTAAGCGACGTAAAGCGTTTCATGAAGGAAAACAGCCTGACCGTTCACAATCCGAAAACCCACCGGGGGATGCTGAGGAATCTGATTTTGCGGCGGGGGATCCATACCGAAGAGCAAATGATCTGTTTCGTGGTGCAGGCCAGGAAAAAAGAGCTGGAACCTCTCTTCCAGAAGTTCCTGAAATTTGCCGGCCGGCCGCACCTGAAATCGCTTTTAGTCGTCGAGCATTTCGGGCTGAACGACAAACCCGAGGCGCCGAAAATTCACGCGCTGGTCGGGGAGACATGGATAAGCGAGAGGCTTTTCGACCTGACATTCCAGATCTCGCCGTTTTCATTTTTCCAGACCAATACTTTGGCGACCGAGAAGCTCTACAGCGCCATACTGGCCGCCGCGGATCTCTCGCCGAAGGATACCTTGCTCGATGTTTATTGCGGCATGGGCACCATCGGGCAGTATCTTTCCCGTTTTTGCGAGAAGGTGGTGGGGATAGAGTCCCATCCGTCGGCCGTCGAAGACGCTCTCCGGAGTGCTGGCCGGAACCGGATCTCGAACATCAGTTTTTACAAGGGCAAGGCCGAACAGGTGCTGAACCAACAGCTCCGGGCCGGCGGCAAATACAAGTTCAATGTCATAATCGTGGACCCGCCCAGAGTAGGGCTGCATCCCCAGGCCTTGAGCGCGGTCATCACCCACCGGCCGGAAAAAATAATTTATGTTTCCTGCAACCCGGCCACATTCGCCAGGGATTTGGGCGAATTCCTGAAAAACGGTTACGATCTCCGGACGGTGCAGCCGGTCGATATGTTTCCGCACACGGCGCACATCGAATTGGTGGCGTTGTTGCAAAGAAAGTAAGGAAGAGGGCAGAAAAGCCTGCACTTGGCTTTTGCTGGTTTGATCCATTCAAGCCCAGGCGCGAACGCCTGGGCTTAAAGCCGGGCGGGAACGCCCGGCCTGGAACACGTAAATTATTTTTTTAAAAAAGTTGTGATATTAATTTTAAAAAAATATTTCATTCTCTCCAGGCCAGGTGTTCTCACCTGGCACTGGCCGGGCGTTCCCGCCCGACCAGAAAATTCGATAAACCCAGCCTTACCTTTCTGCCTTAGGTAACCTCTGATACCATTTTGCATTTAAAACATAACTAATCGGTCATTCGTAACGGCATCATCTCGTACCGCGTAGCGTTTACTCAAGCCAAGAACT
>MFXU01000037.1 GCA_001788965.1 Candidatus Peribacteria bacterium RIFCSPHIGHO2_02_FULL_51_15
CCCTCTGAGAGAGACTCTACTGCTTCCTGCAGTAATACTCGCCGAAACAGATCGGCGTACTGCAGGCAGTGTAGAGCCCTTTTATTTAAAGGAACTATGTATTATTATATTATAATAATGTTATTTACACAAACTCCCTCATCAACTCCGTCACATCAAATTTCTCGACTTCCTCGACCGGCGTCGTGGTTTTTCCCTGGCGGGGGACGAGCCGCTCGTAGAAATTGGGGATATCTTCGCGGCGGAAGAGGATGCCCGTGGATATTCGTTTGGCGGTATTGACGGCAAGTTCGCGGGCTTTTTTGAAATCGGCAGGATTGTGGCCTTCGGCTTCCAGGTCAGCGCATTTTTCGAGGAGCATCCGGTGGGTGGCGAAGCGGTTATAAGTCGGGCAAGCCTGTAGGATATCGATGAAGGCGAACCCGCGGTGTTTCAGCGCTTCTTTGAGCACATAAGTCATTTGGGCGATATCGCCGGAGAATGTCCGGGCGACGAAGGTCGGTTCCAGCGAGAAGATGAAATCCATGGAATTCAACGTTTCCTCGGGTATGCCGTTCGGCGAGGTGTTCATCGGCTGGTTTTTCACGGTAAGTGCGCTGGCTTGGCCGGTGGTGAGCCCGTAATTGCCGTTGTTGTGCAATACGAAAACGATTGGATAATGACTGCGTATGGCATGCACCAGGTGTCCGATGCCCTCGGAAAAACTGGCACCGTCGCCGCCGAAAGCCATCACTTTCAGCTTCGGATTGGCCAGCTTGGCTCCGGCTGCGAACGGGATCACGCGGCCGTGGAGGCCATGCATGCGATAGCCGCCGAGCTTGTCCGACATGTTGCCGTGGCAGCCGACGTCGTAACAGAGGAGCGCTTCATGCGGACTTATTTTCATCTCGACCAGCGTGCGTTTGACGGCGGTCCAGATGCCGTAATCGCCGCATCCGTCGCACCAGGTGCAGATATTCCGTGAGGAATAGTCTTTCATTGTCGGGCCGGTGGATTCGAGGGGGATTGTCATGAGGTTTTTAGTTTATGGTTATTGTTTTTTGGTTTTAATCAATTCTGAAATTTTCTGATTCAATTCATCGTAAAAGAAAGGACGGCCGTCATATTTAAGTATTTTATTCTCGATCTCGATGCCTGTTTGTTGCCGAAGCAGGAGACCGAGCTGGCCTTGATAATTCCCTTCAACCAGTATGATTTTCTTTGCTTTTTTTGCGAGGGCTTCAAATCGGGTGGTTTTAAGCGGGCACAGATAGGTGAAGTGGAGATAGCCGATTTTGAGCTGTGAGCTGTGAGCTGTGAGCGATGAGCTCTTTAGTACATCGAGAACGACGGATTTAGTACTACCCCAACCAACCAAAAGAACATCCAATAGAGAATCATCATTGCTAACCGCTAACCGCTTTTCGCTCCCCGCGGTCCAAAGTTCCGGTTCCGGCAGCTCCGCCATCAGTTTTTCTTTTTTACGCATGCGTTTTGCCACCTGCGCCGAAGCATTTTCACTCGATTCATCCACGGAGCCGTCAGCCGAATGTTCATCGCCCTGAGCGGCGTATTGTTCGGCGGAGGTTCCCGGCAGCCATCGCAGGGAAATTCCGTCTGGAATCGAAGCGTCATATCGGTCCGCCGATTTCAGGGATTTGAGTTTTTCCGCCGAAACCAGTCCGCGTTTCAATTTCGCGCTTTTCTGGTCGAAGGCATTTACGGTGTAGAGCGCTTCGGCGATCTGCTTGTCGATCAAGACGATTACGCTGATCTGGTACTGCTCGGCGATATTGAAAGCTTCGTTCATAAGCCCGAAACCGTCCGTGCCGGAAACGGCCATGACACAGCGCGTGAATTCCCCGTGAGCGGCGTAGCTGGCCATCAGCAGATCGGCCTGGGCGGTCCAGGTGGGTAACCCCGTGCCGGGGCCCGGCCTTTGGGCGAGTATGAAGACTGTGGGGTTTTCCAGTATTCCGTTGAGCGAAAGCGTTTCGCTCATCAGATCGAAGCCGCCGCCCGATGTGGCCGTGAGCGCCCGCGCACCGGCAAACATGGCGCCGGAAACCATTTGGGCGGCGGTGATTTCATCTTCGGCCTGCTTGATGACCATGCCGGTCTGGTTTTGAATCGAAGCAATGTATGTGAGCAGCGGGGAGCTGGGTGTCATCGGATAGCCGGCGTAGACACGCACGCCGGCGTGTACGGCGCCGAGGCCGAGCGCCTTAGAGCCGGTGATGAGCAGATGATCTTTCCACTTCCGGTTTGGCTTCGGCATTGTGACGGACAGATCCGGGAATTTTTCTTTCAAAGCGAAGCCGGCATCGATGCAATTCATATTGGCCTCGAGCAGCGGCTTTTTTTTGGCGATGCGCTCGCCGACCATTTTTTTCAGCGTCTCGACGTCTTGTCCCATTACAGCCCAGACAAATGCCGTGAGTATGACATTGGCCATTATCGGTTTGGCTTTCAGCTCTGCCAAAACAGAATTGATCGGCAGCTCGATGACCGAAAGGCTCAGGCGACTAGTAAGCTCCTGCTGCTCTTTCTGGAAGGTCCAGTTCGGAGTCGAGTGGATCATCATTCCTCCGGGTTTCAGGTCGCTCAAATTCCGTTCCAGGCCATGATGGTCGAGCGCCACCACGGCGTTCACTTTTGTCTCGGTGCTTTCCAGCATGTCACCGCTGATGTCCAGCTGATAACCGGCATGTCCGCCTTTGATGAGCGACGGGTACTCGCGGTATCCGAAAACGCAGAACCCACTCCTCTTCAGAGCCTTGGCTGCTATTTCGCCGATCGAATTTATGCCCTGCCCGGAAGCGCCGACGATTTTCAGAGAGACGCGTGACATCAGTCAGGCTGATTCTAATGGCGAAAAAGCCCTAATGATAGTCACGAACCGGAAAAAAATTGCTAAATTATTATATTGCCAAATTGTTCGCCAGCCTTTGCCGATTTGCTTCTTAGATGCCGTTTAGAAGGCTACGGCCGGCAAGCAAGCGAGATACATGGTGTTGTCTTTTTTTGCAATTATCCCAGATTTCAGCCATCTATTCTCATCGAAAAATTTGTCTGAGATTTCCGATAATTTTATTCCATCCGGCACCTGGCCTTCCTCACATTCAGGGATAAAAACAGCGCTCAATATTTCCAACTGAGGCCTGGAAACAAAACACACCTTATTTCCAACTGAGGTCTGGAAACAAAGCACACCTAGTTTCCAACTGAGGCCTGGAAACAAAACACACCTTATTTCCAACTGAGGTCTGGAAACAAAGCACACCTTGTTTTTAAACGGCAAAGAATCGAAACGTTTGAGTTGTTCGAAACTGCAACCGTCACGGTCGCAGAATTTAAAAAAAAGCCTTGTATCATCTTTGGCGATCCTTTCCACCCGCCGGTTCCATTTTTCCTCCGCCTCTTTTTCGGAATCGTAATGCACGAACTGGATTTCGATTTTTTCAGAAAGATAACCGATGGGATAATGCCCATTGGTCGTCTGGCGCAGTTTGTTGATGTAAAAATGATCGGAGGCCGGCTTGAATTTCAGCGGTTTGGCGACGTTTTTACGGAAATCAGAGATCAGATTCAGATAACTTTCGGGATCCAGAAACAGCCCGATAAAAGGCGTTTGATACTCAATTTTCAGCTTTTGATAAACATGCGTCCCCCAGCAGTTGTTTGAAATTATCGTAAACGACTTTCTCCCATTGACGGGCCAAAATTTTTTCAAAAATTCTTGCAAGTGATTTTTATAGTAGCATGAGTGTTGGGGCGGCTAGCTCCCTGCTTCGCCCGCTGTTACACTGTTCTCTGCAGTTTTTCCTGCTTTTATTGTTCCGCGTCTGGCTACGCAGGGCAGGCAGCTGGTTCTTTGATTCCTCGCAGGGTTTACGGACGATTAGCTCAGCTGGTTAGAGCGTTCGATTCACATTCGAAAGGTCACTGGTTCGAATCCAGTATCGTCCACCACGTAAAAGAGCGCAGCGATTTTTACGTGCCACGTGACGGCGCAGCCGTTTTACGTGGCTTCTTGGACGCTCTCATACCATTTTGCATTTAAAACATAACTAATCGGTCATTCGTAACGGCATCATCTAGTACCGCGTAGCGTTTACTCAAGCCAAGAACTCCATACCGCCAGCGCGTCTGATTAAGAACGTTTTAAACGCGAAGTGGTATCACGTGGCGCGGCCATAGTTCTAACCGCAGTTCTAGCATCCTGTAAGACTGCCCACCATTCGACTCGCCCCGCATGCGCGGGGCTCACTCACCGTTCGAACCCGAACTCACGGTCGAGGGGTGGTCCTCGGCCTTCGGCCTCGGGCCACTCTCCCCGGAGAGTACCGAAAAAAATTGTCGCGGAAGACCGCCTTCGGCGGTCAAGGACAAAAGACAAAAGACGAAGAGAGATCAAAGACCAAAGATCAAGCGGCAATCTGAACCCTTAGCCCGGCGACGCGCCCGCCCCGACCGCCACCGCGGTAGTCTGCATCGGTCCTGTAGCGGCGAGCCACGCCCCTGCCGCGACGGCCGTACGGCGCGAAGCGGCTTGCCATGACCTCGGACAAACTTTCAAAGTACCAGGTCAATGTCTTACCCTCGTAAACACTACAATCTTTTCTCGCCAATGCATCGTACGCTGCATGGGAGATCAGTGTGCCACCATGAGCCGCTGCATACACCAACGCCTCGGCGAAATTCAGACCTCTCGCATCATCGGATCGGCGCAGTTGAGACAAAAGCCAATCCCTCGCTGGAGCCTTCTGAGCATCATCGGCAATGGTCGCCACTATTGTTTCAATCGCATCGTTAATTTCCTGTTTTGTCAGTCCTACCAATACTGATCCCTGTTTCCGAATATCCAGATTTTGCGCGGCATCGGCAAAGTCGATATATCGATCTTCCTTAAAGTCAGTGACGACCAGTCTGGCTCCTGCGTTCTGAAGCCTCCTCAGATTGAACATCATCGCGGGATTCTTCATCAATGCCGCCTCAATGACGCTCATATCGGGAGCGTCTTTGCAATTTTCTTTCATCGCCGACGTTGCATGTAATCCATCAAATAATGCTGTACGCTCTTTGTCGGAAAGGGAATTTCGGGCAGCTTCCGGGGAGTTCACAGCATCGCCGTCTTGGCCCGAAAGTCCTGAAACGAACAAGGTCTGCACATCGGCACATGTGTAGCCCGGCTTTGCAACATAGACGCTGCTACCGGGTTTCATAGTCTCAGGAGTCTCAGGTCGATCCTGTTCTGCGTATTCTGCTGGAGATGAAGGCATACAAGCTATGGGGAAATCATGCTAATGGTACACAATTAGATTAATATGTCAAATCGAATATTCCGGCGAATTGTTGAGCAAAAGAGCAATTACCCTTTTGCCATACCAAGATAATGGCGTTTTGACTTTTTGCGAAGCACGCCATTAAACGGGTTTTTCTTTTTCGCCATCATATTCATAAAAAGACGCGTTTCCTCATTGATCTTCGTCCAACGCTTATCACGAGGACCGGGTAACAACCGTCTGGATTGAGGTCTACCATAAAGCGGACAAGGCGAACGTAGATCGAGCACGCATTGCAGATTATCTTCGTTCGTCATTGGGCTGCTCCGATTGCGATGTTGCATATTTACATCACAATAATTGATAATTCCTCCTGGTTATGTTCCCATTTGTAAAACACGTTTATCGGTTTTTTTTCCGGCGTTTTTTTTGGAATTTAAAATTAAAAAGATGGACCAGGCGGATCATGCGTGAGGATTTGCCGGATAAAGATGCAAAACCGGATACCGTTGCGATAATAGAATCATTCAAACGGCCGCAGAACATTGAACTTCTGGCGCGGCTCTATTTGAAGATCCCATTCATCAGCAAGGTGATAATTTCAAATAACAACAGGCTGATTCGTATCCGGGATTGGGTCTCTCACAGCGATCCCCGATTATTTGTTTACGATCAGCCGATGGATCGGGCATGTCATTTCCGATTTGAATTGGCCCGGCGGGAAAAAAGTCCTTATTTCATCTTCAATGACGACGATATTTTTCTTTCGCCTGGACAAATCTCCCGTCTTTTATCCGCATTACACCTTGATCCCTCGCGGCTGCACGGCGTCCAGGGCCAGATATATTCTGAAACGCATGACAGCCTGATTCATAGGGATTCATATGTTTTTGGAGTGGAAAAAGAAGCCGATATCATCAACAGGATTTATGCATGCGATTTCGAACATATTCGGGGATTCTTTTGTTTAATCGATATGTTGAGCACAAACCATAAATTCATTTACTGGTATAAAAGTTTTTGGGATGACATGGTTTTGAGTTTTACGGGGAAATCAAAACCGATGACTCATGATGTTGGATATGTTTTGAACTGTCCTACGAGCAGTCAGGCCGGTATAGCCGAGTGGCGCCGTGAGGGTTTTTTTGAGAATCGCAACCGTTTATTCCACCGGCTGAGGACGCTCAAATCTTTTTGACAGAACTTTTTTTATCCAGTTTTAAATATTCTTCGGCCAGATCTTCGGCGGACTCAAGCAGTACCTGCCAGGGTTTGGCAGGACGATGCCGGTATTTCAAAGAAAAATCGGTTGCGACCGGATCACGGATGATTCCCGGAATTTTGGCGTCGGTATCCGGGCGGGCAGTTCCCAGATTATGTCCCTTCGTGAAGTTGAAGGTCATCGAATCCCATTGTTCCTTCGAGGCGTAGGTGAGGGCGAGCCTCGTCAAATCTTCCGGAGCGAAGTCACGGCCTTCTTTCAATTCGTCGAATATGGCTTTCCATTGAAAGGACATTCCTCTTTGCCCCTGTTTCCCGGGGTCCAGCATATCGCTCAGCCATCCGCCGACGGCTTTGCAGGTGATCTGGGCGGATGTTCTCACCGGGAAATGCGCCAATGCCAGATTGACGCTTTCGAACGTCGGCATGGGTTTTTTTTCAACATTCAACAATCTGTGGGATCCGAAGTCGACGGTTATTCCCTTTGCTTCCCGCAGGGCTGCGGCCGGGACGGCTGTTTTCCACCATGCCGGCGATTCAATGCTTTTTCGGTGCGTGATTCTTTTCAGTACATTCGATTCATTCCCATCGTCACGAGAAATCGGGGCATAACTCCGCCAGGGGAGGCCCAGCGGCTTCCCGGCATCTTCTTTCGCCAATGCTTCCGCGACAGTCCCATCGTTCGTATCCACCAGAAATTCATCGCCATCCAATAATATTATCCAATCCGGCTCATCCTGCAGCGCGATTTCCTGCAAGATTCCGGTCAACACTTCCGCCTGACGGTGGGCAAATTGTTCGTCGTAACGGATATCAAGCGGCAGGCCTTCCTGTTTCAGTTTTTCGAGGATCTCGCGTGAATTATCCTGGCTCCGGTGATCGATGACTATCATCCGGCAGGCAAACTTCGAATTGTGGCGGACAAAAGTTTCCAAAATGTCGCCTTCGTTTCGAACCCAGCTGACGGTAATTATTTTCATAAAGTTGATGCGGTTTTCTTCAGGATCACCTGGAACGCCTTGTGCAATATTTCGTATTTTCCCTCGAATGACTTGAGAAAACCATCTATTCCTATTCCGGGATGGCGCAGAGGCTGGCCTTTGAAACATACCCATTCATAATCATCGAAGATCATGATCCCGCCTGTCTTTAGGAGGCTGAACGACAACACGGCGTCGGTGAGTACGTTGTGCGCTTCGTGCGATCCGTCGATATAGATCATATCGAAGGCCTCAAAAGGCAAAGCGCGGAGCAATCTATTCGAAGTGCCTTTTGATTTTTTTACCTTATTCTCGAGACCTGTTGCCTGGATATTGAAATCAAAGTTTTTTTCAACCGGCAAATCTTTGGGAATATCAAGTTTTGTCGCCGCTTCGAAATCCCAGGCCTCCCGGGCTCGTTCAAAACAATCGATGCAAGTCAGACGGGAGCCGGGATGGGTTAAAATATTCTTTAGAAGCCATATCGCGCTGCGGCCTTCGAAGCTTCCGATTTCTAGGAATTGCAGCCCTGACTTGTTCTTCAGGTGCCCAAGCCACTTATTCCATACGGGTATGTGCGGGGAAAACCAGTCGGTGTTGGGGGTGAATACCGGGTCCATCGGTTCTATCCTAAAGGAAGCCCCGAGAATTGTTATATTGCTAAATTGTTAAATTGCTAAGATGCACGCATCGACTTTCGGTCTTGCCTGCTGACAATATAGAAATATGACATTTTTTTTCTGAGCAAGTTATGAATATGTCAGATAAAAATCATTTGGAAGGCATTTCCTTTCGTTTTTTGCAGCCTAAAAGCCGGTTTTTGTCGAAATCGTTTTATAAATATCGACTTACCTTTCAATGGCCATTTGAATGCCTGAATACCCGGTTTGATAAAGAAGCTTGGGAACCCGGGCGGATTAAAAAGATAAAAAAATTGAGCCGCATGCCGAAAATGTCGACACTGGCGATCGGCGCTTTGATTAACCGCCTGGTTTCGGAGCTATCCGTCGGCCAGGCTTATCTGAATATCGGGGTTTGGCACGGTTTTTCCCTGCTTGCCGGAATGGCGGGCAATCCAGCTAAGAAATGCATCGGAGTGGACAATTTTTCGGAATTCGGATCGCCGCGGCCCGCGTTTCTGAAACGTTTTGCCGAAAGCAAATCTCCGCTTCATGAATTTTACGATGCGGACTGGCGCGAGTATCTGAAAAAATCCCATCATGGGTCCGTCGGGATCTATTTCTATGACGGATCGCACGATTATGACAGCCAATACCAGGCGCTTGTTTCGGCCGGGCCTTTTATGGCAAGTGGTGGATATATTTTGGTTGACGATACAAATTGGGAAAGTCCGCGCAAAGCCATGGCGGATTTCCTTGCCCGGTTTCCGGATTATGAATTGGTTTTCGATGTCCGGACGGCAGGAAATTGCCACCCGACGTTTTGGAACGGGCTTATGATTGCGCAGAAAAGGATAGGGTAAGGGAGGGTTAGGGTTAGGGTTAGGGTTAGGGTTAGGGTTTGGAAACAGCTTGTTCCAACCCCAACCCAAACCCTTTTCCCGCAAGCTACAAAAAGCCGACTTCTATCGCTAAAGTATTTTTATGCCCATCGCCAAGGAACGCATTCTTTTCGAAGACCAGTGGCTCCTGGCGGTTGCCAAGCTCACGGGAGAGCTGGTTGTTTTGGGAAAGGGAAAGCTCCAAAGGCTGCCTCTGCTTGATTTTTTGAGGAAGAGCCACCCGTCTCTGGTTCCGGTTCATCGTCTGGACTTCGAGACTTCGGGAGTCGTTGTCTTCGCAAAAACGAAACAAACACTTCAAAAAATCCTGAAAGACAAATTTTCAGGCTGGCGCAAGACATATCTGGCTTTGGTTCTCGGATGCCCCAGCAAGGCTTCCGGAAGCGTGGATTTCCGTCTGCCGGCCAGGAACAGCGATTCCAAGGTGGAAGCCAAAACCGAATTTCGTATTTTGGAGAAGCTGAACGGATGCGCACTTGTCGAGCTTTCATTTGAACGCGGCCAGCGGCATCAGATCCGCCGTCACATGGCTATGATCGGCCATCCCTTAATACTTGACGAAGTTTACGGCGACAAAAAAGCCAACAAATTATTTTCGAGGAAACTGAAGCTGCACCGCTTCCTGCTGCATGCATCGGCTATAATATTTCCGCACCCGGAGACAGGGAATGGGATTCAGATCGTCTCGCCGGTTCCTCCGGTTTTTTCACAAGCGCTGAAAAAATGTAGAATGTAGAATGTAGAATTGAGAATGACGAATGTCAGTTAAGTTTTTTTTATTCTATATTCTACATTTTAAATTCTACATTCTACAATTCTCTTATGCGTACCCTCTCCGGCATCCAACCCTCCGGCCAGCTTCACCTCGGAAATTATTTCGGTTCGATGAAGCCGAATATCGACCGGATTGGAGGAGGCGAAAGCCTTTATCTGATAGTCGATCTGCATGCACTGACAACCGTCCAGGATCCGGAAGCGCTGAAGAAATACCGCCGCGATGCGGTTTTGGATTGCCTGGCTTGCGGGTTCGATCCCGAGAAAGCGATTTTGTTTTTCCAGTCGGATGTGCCGGAGCATGCCGGGCTCTCGTGGATTCTCTCGACCGTTACGCCGATGGGCTTGCTTGAGCGCGCCGTAAGCTACAAAGAAAAGATCGAAAAAGGTTTGCCGGCTTCCGCGGGTCTGTTCACTTATCCGGTCATGATGGCCGCGGACATACTTCTTTATCAGGCAAATCAGGTACCGGTGGGCAGGGACCAGAAACAACATGTCGAGATCACGCGGGATATAGCCGTGAAATTTAACAATACTTACAGCGAGACATTCGTACTGCCGGAGCCGATGATTGAAAAAGAGGTGGCCGTGGTGCCGGGGATTGACGGTCAGAAGATGAGCAAAAGCTACGGAAACACTATCCCGATCTTCGGACCGGAAAAAGCGATCGAAAAAACGATAATGAGCATCGTAACGGATTCAAAAGCCGTGAGTGATCCGAAAGATCCGGAAACTTGCACGGTCTTTCAGATTCACAAATTGTTCTTGAACGCTGAAGAGCAAAAGGCTCTGGCCAGGCGTTACAAAAGCGGGGGACTGGGTTACGGCGATGCGAAAAAATTATTGTTCCAGGCTTATCTGGATTACTTCGGCGCGATGCGCGAAAAGCGGGAAGATTTATTGAAGAA
>MFXU01000038.1 GCA_001788965.1 Candidatus Peribacteria bacterium RIFCSPHIGHO2_02_FULL_51_15
AACAGAATGTATCCACTTCCCCTTTTTTCTCATGCGGTTTAACAGATCAACAAGTGTGATTTCTGCGGTTTTTTTGGGCGGGATTCTTTTCGGCGTTATGGTCACATCCATCGGCGCCGCCTTCAAGGGCTCGGCTGTTTTCCGGGATGTCGCAGCCGGAAACTTCGCTGACGACGCCATCGGGGAAATGTACCAATTGGGGATAATCAAAGGCCTCGACAGCGCTCATTTCGGGCCGGACCAGCCGCTGACCCGCGCGCAGGCCGCCGTGCTTTTCAAGCGGTTGCGCGATGAGATCAAAGGTATTTCTTCAAGCAGCGCTTCATCTTCCAGCCGTTCTGCATCATCAGTCTTTAGCTCCAGTTCTTCGGTTGTTTCCAGTTCCCAGAGCAGCTCTTATGCCAGCATCGGGGCCGGCGGGGCGGTACATTTCAATTCGCCGGGATATGCGGTCGACAAGAATATTGCCACGGGCACCGTCGATATTCAGGTTGTCAGGACCAACGGCAACCAGGGCGCGGGCACGGTAAATTATTCATTCAGCGGCGGCACGGCCGTAGCCGGGAAAGACTACCAGCCCATTGCCGGAACCCTTAGTTTCGGTTCCAAAGAGACCAGCAAGAAGCTTTCGATGACGATAATGAACAACACTTCGGTCACCGGCGACAAAACGGTAAATCTGGTGCTGAGCAAGCCGGCGGGTTCAATAGTCATTTCCAATCCCGGTCAAGTGGTTCTCACAATCCGGGATCCCAGCGTCCCGTCATCATCCGCATCCTCCAGCTCGTCTTCAGCCTTTGCCACGACGGTGTCGCTTAGCGCCAATTCCTACGCCGTCGCTGAAAACGGCGGGAGCCTGAATGTCACGATCTTTAGATCCGGCGTCACTTCGGCTGCCACCACTGTCAGTTACGCGGCGGTTAATGGAACCGCATCAGCGGGCGCCGACTATACCGCGGTGATCGGTACCGCCACTTTCGCCGCCGACGAAACATCCAAAGTCATCAATATTCCGGTAACGAACAACAGTGCGATCGATGGCGCGAGGAATTTAAGTTTTACATTGAGTAATCCGCTATCCGGTGCGGGTCTCGCGGTTGCGTCGGCCGGCATCTCGATAATGGATGACGAAGTCTCGTCCTTCGGGAGCGGATCACTCAAGTTCAGCTCATCGAATTTCAGTGTGACCAAAAGCCAGGGCACTGCGATCATAACTGTAAACCGGGTGGGAGGGATCACTCCCGTTTCTGTCAATTACGCCACCGGCAACGGAACCGGCCAGTCTGGACGGGACTACACCTCGGTGAGCGGTACATTGAGTTTCGGGGCAAATGAAGCCGGCAAAACCTTTACGATTCCAATATTCAAACCGGCAACGGTTTCAGGGGATCTGACGGTGAACCTCATGCTCTCCGGTCCGACCAACGGGGCTACGTTGATCGATCCTAGTACGGCGACGCTGAACATCTATCAGTAGGGAAGGTAAGGAAGGTGTCTCGTTCCCTTTGTCACCCCCCTTACCTTCCTTACTTTCTAAACCAGCATCCAAACCAGTGCCGCAGCTGCAATCCTCTCGATGCCAAACGGAATGAACGTGTGGGTTTTTACGAAATGGAGAAGCCATTTGAGCGATATGTAAGCCGTGACAAACGCGAAGCAGAACCCGATCAAGATTGCCAGCATGTCCTGGGAGGAAATGAAGGCGGCCGACTTGTACAGGTCGTAACCGGTGGCGGCGATCATCGTCGGGATGGCGAGCAGAAACGAAAACTCCACTATCGATCTCCGGTCGGTTCCAAGCATCATGCCCCCGATGATCGTGGCTGCCGACCTGGAAATCCCTGGAATGATGGCGATCGCCTGGAAAAAACCTATGGTTACGGCCAACGGGAAAGAAAAATCATCGATCCGGGTCAGGCGGGGTGTCCGCTTCAGTAACATTTCAAAAAGTATGAGCACGATCCCGCCAAGCGACAAAGTCCATAGAATCAGCGTTACGTCGGCCAGGAGATAAGTTTTGACGTAACCGTGGAGCAGAAAACCGATTAATCCGGTTGGGATGAAAGCGGCTACAGTAAGCCAAAAGAACCGCCACGACTTCTTAAGACTTCGGCCCGATACCACGGCTACCGCCGCTATGGCGCCGAGCTGAATCGCGATGTCGAAGGTTCCCACATTCGGGGTGACCGGAATATTCATAATCTTTTCGGCCAGTATCAGGTGCGCCGTCGACGAAACTGGCAGGAATTCGGTGACGCCTTCGATAATTCCGAGCAGCGCGGCCGAAAAAAGAGTCATCGGATCAGAGGAAAAATACGCGGCAAAAGAACGATGAGGCTTACTGAGATGACAAGCAAAAGACTGATGAAGGAGGCTGCGGCGGCCACGTCCTTGGTCAGCTTTATTCCGCGGTCAAAAGACGCCGAAAACCGGTGCCGGTCTTCGCTGAAAGCATTCGACTGCCTTTCTATCGCGGTATTCAGCAGTTCGACTGAAAGAAACATTCCGCCGGCCATGATGAGAATAACCCATTCGAAGTGATTTATCCCCAGCGAAAAAGCCAAAATCAGCTCAAGTCCGAAAGAAACCAAAAAGAGCGGGAAATTCCGCTCGGTCGCAATGGCGTGAATGATTCCCGCCAAAGCGTACCGAAAACTTTTTACTGTTTTTTTCATGAGCGTGGTTTATTCCTTCACGACCCCGGGGATAGGAAACGAGCGGCAGAATTTGATCACTTCGGCGTGAATGCCGGCCAGTGCCTTTTCGTCGTTGCGTTTCTCGATTGCCCCGAGAATATAAGCGCCCAGCTTTTCCATCTCGGCTTCTTTCATTCCACGAGTCGTGATCGCCGGGGTCCCGATCCGGACGCCGGACGGGTCGGCCGGTTTTCTGGGGTCGTCCGGAAGCATGTTTTTATTCAAAGTTATGCCGACCTTGTCCAAAACCACCTCAACCTCATGACCGCCGATGTTCCAGGATTTCACGCAATCGATGATCATCATGTGATTGTCGGTTCCGTTGGTGATCAATTTCACTTTGCGATCCATGAAGAACTTAGCCAAATGCTTGGAATTTGAAATTATCTGCCGCGCATAGTCTTTGAATTCCGGTTTCAAAGCTTCGCCGAAGGCTACGGCTTTGGCGGCGATCATCTGCATGATCGGTCCGCCCTGGAATCCGGGAAAGACGGATTTATCGATCCTCTTGCCGGCTTCCGGATCCCGGCAGAGGATCATCCCGCCACGTGGGCCGCGCAATGTTTTGTGCGTAGTGGTAGTGAGAATGTCGAACCCATCGTCGAAGGGATTCCTCAGCTGTTTCCCGGCAATCAAACCGGCGATGTGGGCCATGTCCATCACGGTAATGGCGCCGACTTCCTCGGCGATGGCCTTCAACCTGGCGTAGTTCAGTTCGCGGGGATAAGCCGAAAAACCGGCCAGCAGAATCTTCGGCCGCTCTTTAAGCGCGGTTTCCCGCATCAACTCATAATCCAGCTCACCGGTTTCGACATCCTTCATCTTGTAAGTCACGAATTTAAATATTTTTGTGATGTAAGTTACCGGGGAGCCATGAGTCAGATGGCCGCCGTGACTCAAATCCATGCCCATCACCGTATCGCCCGGATTAAGCAGGGCAAAATACATCGCCACGTTGGCCGGAGCGCCGGCATGCGGCTGTACGTTTACATGCCCGGCGTTGAAAAGTTTTTTCGCCCTTTCGATGGCCAGATTTTCCACCGCATCGGTGTATTGTTGCCCTCCGTAATAACGCCTGCCGGGATAACCCTCACTGTATTTGTTGTTGAAAATCGAGCCCATTATTTCGAGTACCGCCGGGGAAATATAGTTCTCCGAAGCGATCAATTCCACTCCGTCGGTCTGGCGGCTCATTTCACCGATCAGAGCGTTGTAAACATCCGGATCCTGTTTTTTGAGAGAGGTGTAGATAGGCATGGCTTGAGGATAACTAAGAATTGACAATTGACAATTGACAATTTAGAATTATGAATTACATTTCAGTTTTTATTCGGAAAGACCTGAGAAAAGGCAAAAAGGAAAAAGGCAAGAGGGCAAAAGGTCTGGCACATTTTGCCTTTTTGCCGTCTTGCCATTTTGCCCTTACTTAAAAATCTTCCTGCTTGTCACCACCATATCCAGTTTCTCATCATGTGGCTCGACCGGGATTTCATTTAGAATCTGACACTCGAAACATACGCCGATATATTTCGTGTGCGGATTTCTGTTGCGTTGAAGCTTGATCCAATGATCATAACCGCCTGACCCGCGCCCGAGACGGTTCAAATCCGCCGTGAAAGCCCGTCCCGGGATGATCACCGTTTCGATCAGGCTTTCATCGAATTCGGTTCCGGAAAACGGCTTCGGTATGCCGGTTACCGGATCTTTTTGTACGTCGGACAACGCTTTTATTTCCTTGAAAACCATGGGACTTTTTCCAGTGGAAGGAACGGAAGGAATGCATGCGACATGCCCGGTTTCGATCAATTTCCGGAACAATGGCAGGACATCGGGTTCGTCCATGAACGGGAAATAAAAGCCAACAGCGCCATGACGATTAACCAGAATTTTTTCAATTTGCTTGCAGATAATCCGGCTTTCAATATCACGGTCTTTTTCGCTCAGCTTTCCGAGTCTTTCACGCATGGCGAGACGGACTTCGGATTTTGTATGCATGAGAATACGAGGGTGAGCAGTTGGCAGGGATCTAAAAATTGTTAAATTGCTAAATTGTTAAATTGTTTGCATGCAACAACGTGCGTTTCGCTTGCGACCTTCGACCAGCTCAGGTCGCCCGGAATGACACAGATGATTGTGCCAGATAAGGTCGCCCTGAGTTAATCGAACGGGCGAGCAATTTAGCCATTTAACAATTTAACAATTTGTTCCGAGTAATACAAAAGACTTTGGTCACAAATTCCCGAACACTTCTGCCGCCGCTTCCACCAGATCGGTTTTCGGCCCCAGCTTCGTGGAATCAAGTTCCTTTTCGAGGACGCATTTGATACGAACGGCCTTTTTATAAACCGAGAAAAGCGCTTCTTCCACAGATCGGCTGGCTACCGTCTCCGCCACTCTGTCCCGATGGAATGCCGAAGAAAATATCAGACGCACCGTGTTTCCTTCGATGGCCGCAATGGTGCCGTTTTTCAGGCTCATGCGGACCGAAGGCGGATTCACTGCCTGCAGGACGCCGTTCCAGTGCTTCAATACCGAATCCATGGTCAATTCTTCCGCGTCAACCAGAGTATTTGTCTGGTCCGGGACTTCCGGCCGGCCTTTATTCGGCTCGGTCTCCAGTGCATCGGTTTTCACCGTCAGTTTTGGGACATCCGGGAGAGTATGTGTTTTCGAGTCTTTCTCCGTCAGGCACAGAGAAAGAAGAGCGGATTCGAGAACCAGCGTCGGTACCGGCGACAAACGGATATTTTTCAGGCCGGCGAGCAACGCGTCCGTCATCCGGATATAGGGTTCCGGATTTTCCTTGCGTTCGATGGCCGCGTGCATGTGAGTTCGTACGAGTGAAAGTAAATCGGAGGCTACGAGGTCGGCCGGGACATTTGAGTCTTCGATCCGTTTCACGATGGTTGTTATTTCACTTAAGTCCCGGTTGGTAAGCGCTTGCACAATTTCTTCGATGAAGGCCAGGGAACTTTTTCCGATGCGTTCGGTGACATCGTTCGCCGTGATCTTCTCGAGTGACCGCAGCTGGTCCAAAAGCGCGATGCCATCCCGGAAGCTGCCGAGGGCGTGCCGCGCGATCATCCGCAGAGCCTCACGGTCGATTTTAATGTGTTCCTGGTCGGCGATGTACTGCAGCCGGCGAAGAATGTCGTCGTCTTTTACACGGCGGAAAAGGAACCGCTGGCAGCGGGACTGAATAGTTTCGAGGACTTTGTGAAGTTCGGTGGTGGCGAGTATGAAATAGACGTATTCGGGAGGTTCCTCCAGTGTCTTAAGCAGCGCGTTGAATGCGGGCTTCGAAAGCATATGCACTTCGTCGATGATGTAAACCCTGGAATTTGCCATCAACGGAGAAAATTGCATTTTTTCTATCAGATCGCGGACATCGCCGACGCTGTTGTTGCTGGCTGCATCTATCTCGACCAGATCGACGAGCGATCCCTCTTCGATGCTTTTGATCATCTGCTTGCGCAAGACTTCGTCGGTAACGCCCCGGAGCAGAATGGTTTTTGCCAGTATGCGGGCTACGGAAGTTTTTCCGGTTCCCCTGGTTCCGCAAAACAGATAGGCATGGGAGATAGAGTCCCGTTCGATTGCCTGTTCGAGGGTCGTGACTATGTGGTCCTGCCCGACAACGTCGGCAAAGCTTAGTGGCCGGTATTTCAGATAAAGCGCCATGAGGCGGGAATTATAGCAGTAAAGGAATTGACAATTGACAATTGACAATTGAAAATTAATTCTCAATTATAAATTCTCAATTCTCAAATCATCCATGAGACACCTGAAAAAAAAGACAACTTTACTCTTAACTGCAGCTTTGGTTTTGGCGGCCTGCCAAACAATCGATACCACGGGACTTTCGGCCGAATCATCGCGCCAGCCGAAGGGAAATCCTGCTGCGCTCGTGAGGGTCGCGGAGTTTTCGGATCTGCAGTGCCCGGCATGCAAATCCGCGCATGAATTGATAGTGAAGCCGTTATTTGAGAAATACAGCGACAAAATATTGTTCGAATTCAGGCATTTTCCCCTGGCACAGCACCCGTTTGCGTTCGAGGCGGCGGCGGCCGCGGAATGCGCCGCAGATCAGGGAAAATTTTGGGAATTTATCGATGTAAATTACGAAAATCAGGAACAGATGAATTCTTCGGCATTCAGAGAGTGGGGGAAAACTTTGGGTTTGGATGCCGCGCTTTTCGACAGGTGTATAAAATCGAAAATCAAGTCGGAGACGATAAATGCCGACCAGGCGGACGGAAAGAAGCAAAACGTCCAGGGGACGCCGAGCTTTTTCGTAAACGGCGCGCGCGTTCCATACAATTCGTTGCAAGCGGTCACGGACACGATTGACCAGGTGCTGAAGCAGGTGGAGGAGACACCGCTTTGAAATTAGGGAAGCTCTGATTAACTGTTTTTTATTGTTATCCTGACAAAATTGTTAAATTGTTAAATTGCTAAATTGTTCGCCCATTCGATTAACTCAGGGCGACTTTTTTGGGATAACAAATTGGAGGTAATGTTATGGGCGACCTGAGCCTGTCGAAGGTCGCAAGCGTAACGCACGTTCCATACCTTCTTATACGAAATTGCATTTAAAACGCTACTTATACGTAGCTCGGGTTCGGTTACCCGGGCGTCCCGGGGCCGAGGTAAACGAACCTCGGCTGCGGAAATTAATGGCGTTTTAAATGCAATTTCGTATTAACAATTTAACAATTTAGCAATTTAGCAATTTTTCTGAGGCTCCTTACCTTTTACTCAGCTGCGCGAAGGCATAAAGGCGGTTGAGCTCCGTGTCCCAGAGAACGAGCGTCCGATAAAGTTCGGGGTTGCTCTGGCCGGGTACTTCGTATTCCTGGGGACCGTAAGCCGCCTTGAGTAAGCCCAGATCCAAAGTAGTCGAATCTGGGAATGTGGCGGCATCCCGCGGATCGACGATCGTTGTCAGGAAAACATGCAGTGACGGGCCGGGTTTGGAATAGAATTCCGAAGAAAAATAAAGGATGTCATTCAGGTAAAGGGCGAATCCGATGACCTCCTCTTTAATGGGAATTATCGCTCCGTTCATTCCTTGGGCGGTTAATTCGCGTCCGGTGTTTGCTGTTTCTTTCCCGCGCGCGATTTCCCGGTCGATAATTGCGCGAATTTTGGGATTCGTGGCTATCGGATCATTTTGGATCACAAGATCGGCCATCGTATACGCGAGTTCATCGCCGTAACGGGAAGCTGTCAGAGGGTTCTGATTTTGTTTATCAATATCGGTGTTAGTTATACCGGACCTGCATCCGGCGAGCATTATTGAAAGAATCAGCGGCAGTACAAGAAAGTATTGTTTGGGCATAGGGGCATATTTTTACCCGAGCAGGAACAATTTGCAAAGCAGTCTGCTCATTCGATAAATTAATTAAGCGATGAAAGAGGCATCCCGGGACCGTTATACAACATACCGGCATTTTTCAGCACTTTGGTGGCAGCCCGGAGCCGGGTGAGCTTTGGTAAGTGGTAGCTCATCCAACTTTCGGGTTTGGGATGGCCATCTTCGTGCGGGCAACAATTTCCCCAATATAAAACTTTGGATTCCTGTTCTCTTCCGACCCATTTGGTGAATTCCGCCATTACCCCGCCGCTTTTCAGGTTAATGTGCATGTTGGTGGCACTATGGTTCGAAAATTCCTTTTTCCGGAAATATTGCTGGTCAGCCGTTTCGTAGTCCAAAACATCGTCACGTCCGATGTCCTCACCGTGTTTTGCCCGGTATTTGGTCAATTCCTTGCAATCGTCACCCGCACCCTTTCGCAGCCGGTCATCATCCAGATATCCGCGGGCGCGGCACCAAAGATTGTTGTACCAGACCCACCGCAGCTGATGCATCGAACGGTTCGCATTTGGACCCTTCAGCAAAGCCATGACCATCGGCTGAACGGAGCTGTCGAGCTCGGGAACGATTGAATCGATTGTATTCTTGGCAGTGGTAACTTCATCGATTTGAAGTTTTGTTTCAACTTTCATCCTGGGACGCAGTTGCTGGATATAAAGCTCCATCGATGCCAGCCGGACCCTGTTCGGGCCGGACAAAGATTCGGTTTTTGCCTGGTTGATGAACTCTACGGCGTCGTCCCAATCTTTCATGTCCATGGCATGCCGGATCCGGATGAATGAGTCGGGCTCGAGAAGTATGTCGTTATTCAACCGGCTTTCCATTTCTTCGACATAGCTGACCCTTTGGTCGTAATGAAGGCTCAAAAATTGTTGTGGCTGCAGCAGGTATAACCCGCGGGGCATCTCGGTTTCCGAAAAATTCTTGAGCTTCGAAGCCACTCCGTCGTAGCGTTTTCGAATCTCGGACCAGCGGCCGATATAACCGCCCAATGTTTTCCCACCCTCTCCTTTTACAAATTCTTCAATGGCCTTGTTCGATCTCTTGGATTTAAAAATACGCTCGAGCCAAACCCCGGTTTTTCCCCGGGCAATAAAGCCCCGATCCTCAGCCCAAGCCAAACGTTTTTCCGCGGCGGAATAAAGATCCAAAACCATTTTTTTATCGGCTTGCCGTAACGCTTTGACTTTGGCCAGCAACCCGATCCGTTCATTGAAATGCAATTTTTTAAATTCCTCTTTGTCCTTGATTGCCGAACAGGTTTGGTCATAACTGATGAGAGCTTCGATATCCACGGATTTTTCCAGTTCATCACGCTCTTTTTCGGCTTTGATCCAACGATCCACATAAGAAGGAAACTGCTTACGAATCCAATATTTCTTGGCCTGGAACTCAACCGATGAATCATAGTATCTATCCAGCCATTTCTTTTTTGATTCCGTCGAAATGTAAGGTTCGGCCTTTTGAAGCAATTGGAAAAATTCGTCGTGGATAGGGATCCCTTCTTTGATGATTTCCTGGCCGAAACCGCTAACGAAAAACTCCTCGCGATGAACGATGCTGGACTGATCATCGCCTCCCGTCATCCTGGCATCCCGAATCCATTTTTCAGTGTCGCTGATGTGGTTTTCGCCCTGCAGCCCCGTTTGCCGGATGACGCTGGCAAATCTGCGGCAATGGTCCCAGACGACTCTCTTCCGGTCATTCATGGAAGAATCTGCGGTTTGGGTGCCGTTTTCACTGCTTTCGGTTTCCGGGAAATGTTCGGAGGCAATCATGGGGACTTCGATTATATGCCCTGACTCAATTCGGCGCCGGAAGTTTCGTTGCATTTTTTTAAAAAGAGTCCGAAGAAACCGAGGAAACCGAAGAGTCCGAGGAACAGCGGAATTTCCTCGGTTTCGTCGGTTTCTTCGGACTCTTCGGTTTTCCTTTCGTCATGTTTATCAACACCCCTTTTCTGTGGTAACCTTTGCTTCCATGATTCTCTCCGACCGTGACATCAAAGCCGCGATCAAATCGGGAAAGGTGAAGATCGAAAGTGAAAACCCGGAGCTTCTGAGCTATATTCACGCGAGCAGCATGGACCTCCGGCTCGGAAATGTTTTCAAAATATACGAGCACAGCAAATCGGCGGTACTGGATCCAAAAAATCCGAAAACCTTTGCCGCTGCCATGCGGACCATCACTATCGCCGACGGCGATCCTTTCATCGTCCAGCCGGGGGAATTCATCCTGGGCGTCACGCAGGAGAAAATCACCGTTCCGGATGATATGGTTGTGAGAGTGGAAGGCCGCAGCTCCATCGGCCGGATGGGAATAATAATCCATTCCACCGCCGGATTCGTCGATCCGGGATTCAGCGGGACGATCACGCTCGAGATCAGTAACCTGAACCGGATGCCGATCGCGCTTTATCCCGGTATGCGGGTCTGCCAGATAGCTTTTGAAACGATGTCTTCCCCGGCGGAGACACCGTATGACAAGAAGCCTTATAGCAAGTACCAGGGCCAGATGTTGCCGGAGGAATCCCGATTGTCAATTGATCCGGAGTTTGTGAAGATACCGGAGCCCCCCAATTGTTAAATGGCTAAATTGTTAAATTGCTCGCACGCGAAACGTAAGATGTTTGTATGTTTAACAATTTAGCAATTTAACCATTTATATGTACAAAGTATTAAATCGCACAGGTCTCGATCTCGCAAAGATGCTGAAAGGGGGAGTGATAATGGATGTCGTGACGGCAGCCCATGCCAAAATTGCCGAAGCAGCGGGTGCCTGCGCCGTGATGGCTTTGGAACGCGTTCCTTCGGATATCAGAGCGCAGGGCGGAGTAGCCCGGATGAGCGATCCAAAATTGATTTCCGAGATTCAAAAAGCGGTTTCCATACCGGTGATGGCCAAGGTACGCATCGGTCACACGATGGAAGCGAGGATATTGGAATCTTTGGGTGTCGATTTCATCGACGAATCCGAAGTGCTCACACCGGCCGACCCCTTCGATCATGT
>MFXU01000039.1 GCA_001788965.1 Candidatus Peribacteria bacterium RIFCSPHIGHO2_02_FULL_51_15
CTCTCCCGCTTCCGTGAATTCATACTCGGCAAACAAAGCCTCGCGGCGTTCGCCATCTTCGCGCTCATAGCGGGCGCCATCACCTTCGGTCTCTACCGAAACGCGAGAGAGTACAACCTGCAGCGCATCCGCGACAAAGCCATCTCCATCGCGGCTACCGGAGCACTACAGTTTGACCCGAAGGACATCTCAGCGGTGCATACTCCGGCGGATATCAAAAAACCGGAGTATGCAAAGCTGATCGCGACGCTCAACCTGATACGGAGGAACAACGAAGGAATAAAATGGGCTTATATTTGGAGAAGTACAAATGATTCCAATAAATTAGCTTTTGTAGCGGATGCGGATTCTCTCAATCCTTATGTTACTGAGGATACCAATGGTGATGGAGTAATAGATGAAAGGGATCAAAATCCTGCTCCCGGAGATCCTTATGATATTTCAAGCCAGCTAGAATCGAAAAAGGCGTTCTTGGAACCAACCGCCGATGCCGAACCGATGACAGATCAATGGGGAACATTTATCTCTGGAATGGCACCGATAAAGAATGAGCAGGGAATTACAGTGGCAGTGCTTGGCGTAGACATGCTGGCAAGCCGTATCGATGAACTCACGGCGCAGTCTTTCTCCCCGCTTGTCGTCTTCGTTGGGCTTTTCATACTCTTCGTCCTCATACGCTTCGCCGCGATAAATAAGCCACTTATGCAGGAAATGCTGCGCGCTATGAATCTGAAACGAATCCTGATCGGCAGCTCCATCGTGCTCCTCGTTATCGTAGGCCTTCTTTATGGTCTTTATCGCTATACATTGAATATTGTTATAGAAGAAACGGGACAGAGGCTGATGTCTATTGCGGCTACAGCAGCCTCACAATTTGACCCTAAGGATCTGAATGAGTTGCATTTTGCGAGGGACATGAAGAAGGAGGCGTATCAGAGGGTTTTTAAGAAGCTGAATGAAATTAGAGATAAAAATCCGGAAATTACTTGGGCATATATAATGCGGCCGACTGACAAACCGGACATGCTCGAATTCGTCGCCGATGCTGATTCGAATTATAATCTGCCGAATCTGTGGATTGGGTATTATGATGGAAAAAAAGAGCCAACAGAAGCTGATGAAGCTGTCTGGCCAGGTTACCAGTATGAAGTTGTAAAAAATGAACCTTTGCTGTACGCCTTGAAGGGGCCAGCCTTCAACGAAAAACCACTCGAAGATCAGTGGGGTAGCTTTATAACGGGAGCTGCGTCGATTATTGTAAACGGAAAATCGATCGGGATAGTCGGACTGGATGTTGATGTGAAAAATCTTTATAAAAAAGTTTTTTATAAGATGCTTGGGTTTTAGATTTATGGAATCACTTAACACCTAATAAATTAGTGGTACCATTATTTTCATGGAAGGGATTTTTACTCAAACCTTTAAGTTTAAAGTAATCAACGGGACGCCACTTGGCCGAGCTTGCATTGCCACGAAAGAAATAATTAAAAGTGAAATAATATGTAAATTTGCAGGACCTAAAATTTCTCTTAGAGAATTTTTTGATAAATATGACATCAATGACGGAAATCCTTTGCAGATTACTGATGATAATTACATCGACCTTATTGTTCCGTATGTATGCTTTAACCATTCGTGTGAGCCAAATGCGGGAATTCGAAACAACGGAATACTTTTTGCATTGCGCAATATCCCAGCTGGCGAAGAAATAACCTATGACTATTCAACAACTATTGATGATGTCACTTGGCAAATGGAATGCATGTGTAAAAAAAAGGGCTGTAGAAAAGTTATTGGAGATTTCCAATCAGTACCACATGAGGTCAAGGAATATTACAGAAAAAACGGGGCTCTTACTACGCATATAATTCAAACATATTATTGATCTGGAAAACTTAACGAAAAGGTGGTATAATTTTAAGATGAAAATAAAAACAAATACAAATAACCAAAGGGTCAAAGAATTTATTGGTTCATTTAGTAGTTATTTGATTCTTATCGTTTTTACGATTTTGACACTTTTTGTTACATATTTTTTATATACACGATTACAGGAAATATTTAAGCAAAAACTCCAATCACGAATTATTGCTATAGCGACTACAGCTTCAGTCATGTTTGACGAGAAAGAGTTATCGAAGATAAAGGGTCCTGAAAATGTGGGCTCGGATGCGTACGATAAAACTATTGCTTTGTTACAACAAATAAGAGAAAGAAATAAGGATGTCAAATTTGCGTATATTCTAAGGAAAACTGACGATCCAAATACATTGACCTTTGTTGCGGACGCTGATTCCTTACATCCCTATGAAAAGATAGATTTGAACCAAGATGGGAAAATCGACGAAAGTGATCAGTTGAACGCGCCAGGAGATGAGTACGATGTATCAGAATTTCCGACATTGAAGGAATTTGGATTTGTGATGCCTACTGTCGATGATGAGCTGGCTGTCGATCAATGGGGAACATTTTTGTCTTCATCGTCACCAATTTGGCGGAAAGACAAAACAGCAAATGAATTTATTGGAATCGATGTTGAAGTTTCAGATTATTTAATATCGATCAATGCAGCTTTAAGGCCGTATATTTTCTTCACAATATTTCTAATAGTTATTTTAACCACCCAGACAGTTATCTTAGTAAGAATGTGGGGTACTAGGGTTAATTTACTTAAAGAGCTCGACCGCCAGAAAGATGAACTCATAAGCATCGTCGCGCATCAGCTGGGGACGCCGGTGACATCCGTTAAGTGGTATATCGAGATGCTGATCGACGGCGATATAGGTAAGCTGACCGGGGAGCAGCAAAAACAGATGAAGACGATGCATGCTATCACCGTGAATCTCTCGGATCTGGTGAGCATGATATTGGACGTTTCGCGCTTGCAGCTGGGGAAGATGAAAGTCGACCGAACCGATCTTAATCTGCAGGAATTCTTCGGCGAGATAGTCGCGATAATGGATCCGAAGGCGGAGGAAAAGGAGATCAAATTTGTCAAATCACTGCCCAAAGATATGCCGACCGCCATGCTGGACAAGCGCCTGATGCGGATGACGCTGGAGAATCTGCTCTCAAATGCCATCAAATACACGCCGACTGGCGGAGAAGTCGACTTCAAGGTAACGGTAAAGGACGGGAAGCTGAGCTACGTGGTGCGGGACACCGGTTGCGGCATACCGAAGGCCGACCAGGGACGGATGTTCGAGAAGCTCTTCCGCGCGACCAACGTGCGCAAGGTGGACGGTAACGGCTTCGGTCTCTTCGTAGCAAAGGGTGCCGTGGAGGCCCAAGGCGGCTCCATCCGCTTCGAAAGCGAAGAGAATAAGGGTACGACATTTTTTGTGGAATTATCGCTTAAAATAGCCACGGAGCAAGATTTAGAAAGCCAAAAAAAACAGGAAAAAGAAAAGGCGAGCGGAAAAAAATAGACGGACTCTCTGAAATGGATCTGGTTTGATCCGCATCTTGCCACGTTTATGTCGTATTCATTGGAATGGCCGCCGGAAACGGCGGGAGATTAAGAGGGCGTTTGCTATACGGGAAAGAAAGCTGTTATAGAGCCGAAGAGCCGGAGCCGCGGTACTTCACTTTCAGCTCGCAAACCTTCCTGAGCTTGCCGTCGCGTATTGAAGAACACAACGAGGCGTCTTTCAGCTTATAGGCATACCATCGCTGGCATTCATCTCTCAGTATAGGGGGATCGGCGGGGATTTTATCACAATCAAAAACGCCTTCGAGCGTGCGCGTCCGTTCCACGTAACACCAGTATTTCAGATCCGCTTCCTTGTACTTTCCGCAATCATCTATGCCTGTGTTTCTTCCTCGCACTCCTGACGAACAGTAGATTTCTCCCGATGCATAGCTCGAGCAGCCATACCCGGTATAGATCAAGCTTGCGACTGTTCCCAGGCAGTCCCACCCGTATTCACTCGGCAACAGCAGCTCACAAATGCTAGGGTCTTTTTTCTTCTGTGCCAGTAAGAAAAAACACAACATCCGCTTCTCAGCCAGCGACGGCCCCATCGTCGGTACAGTTTGCTGCAATCTCCTGCAACGCAGCGGATCGCCATTCTCAGCGGCGATTTCGTCCGCGAGTTCCGATGGAGGAATATCCACAGGATATCCCATTAACTGCAATACGATGCCGCGTCCGAGGAGGAGGACTGCCAAGAGTACAGGTATTGCCGCGATCGTGCCGAGAATGATCAATGCTCTTCGCATGTCGTCAACTTAGGGGAGATAGGAGCCGGGGCCGGAGGACGGCGGCAGAGACTCGTTCTCGTTCTCGATCTCGGGATCGAAGAGGGGCGTTGACCAGCTTCCGTCAGCGTTCCGGAATCTGAGCGTGCTGGCCTGCGCTTTCCACCAGGGGCCGTCCGGAGTATTCACCATCTCCGTGCGCACTTCAATCCACGCGTCGTACCCTTCCGCGTCAGGCAGGCCGTCGAGAGAAATTCCTTTCTCTCTCGAGAGCCGGAAGAACGGCGTGATTCTCTGATTCTTCCCTGTCTTCATATCCGCCAGCATATCGGCAAACATCGAGACGGCGAAGCCGTGCTCCTTGAACGGATCGATATGCGAGGAAGTCACGGTGACAGCGCGGTCTGCGCCGAATGCTCTGTTCCGCGATCCCAGGATACTGCTGTGGAAGGCGATGGACCGCTCCGCAACGTTCGAGAAAACGATGCTTCCCTCGGGAATATCCGCTCCGAAGAACACGGGATTCTTCGCGCTGTCGAGCGCGACGATGGCGCCGACCTTCCCGGATTCACTTGGATGGAGCTTCTTCCATTCTTGCTGCATCCACTCTGCCGCGAAATATCCGACAAACGTGCCGTGGCTATGGCCGCCGAAACGCGCGTTTGCAGGGGAAATACCCGCAGCCAGCAGTTGCTGCCCCACCCACCTGCCGACGGCAGGGGTCCACTCTGCGTCCTCCAGATCCCCGATATCCTTTCCCAAAATGCGGATGACATCATTCGCCGCTTTTTCCCAGTCAACGTACACAACCTGGTAATCCTCGCCTGCCAAATCAAAGAATCTTCTTTGCAGTTCTTTCATATTGTTACTATCCGGGTTGTCGGTTCTCCCGTGGAATATAACCCACACGGGCTTGGAGGGGTCGAGTTGTGGAATTTTTGACACGTCCTTTTCGCGTTCTCCATTACTCTTAAATGTCGCCACCCCCATGCTCACGGGCATCACATTTACATTCCCATCTAACGAAATTCTTCCTTCGATATTAGCTGTATTGTATTTCTGCACCTTAAGGCTCAGCGGGGCGGAAGGAAGTGAAATAGACTCAATCGTTGGATCGAAGCCATCCCCATTGAACGGATATGAAGTGGAATCGGACACAGTGAGCGAATAAATCCCTGCAGGGAGAACAGAGCTTATCGTCTCCGCGCTTTCGCTCGATCTGCCCGTATATATATTTACGTTTTCAGGACCACCCGAAAGATGCATCGAAAAGTTTGCGTTTGGAATATCCGTAATATTCAGCCACGGTCCTATTGCTTTACCAATATTTCCTGGCATCCAAATATTCACCATCCCTGCGTCTGTAAGCTCAAAGGTAAATGTTTTACTGCTTCCCGGTTTTAACGAGACCTTCATATTCTCGAAATTCGCCTCGGCAAACTTGCCGAGAGGTTCTTGTTCTGATGCTGCCCCATGTAACTGTGTTGTTACTCCTGTAATAGTCGTGTCACTTATCCCCGCATCCGCCACCGTCGTCCCCAGGACTCCGCCATATCCGATAATCGTTTTCCCATCCTCTCCATACTTCGGCAGATCATTTTGCTGCTCGAGTTGTTGCATCCTGGCTTCATACTCCGCCGCCACGTCATCCCCGTTCCTCTGCGGCATCTTGCCGGCTCTGCCGGAGATGATCTCTTCGGTGCCGTCCGGATAGCGGACGCTGACGGTCACTTGCGGAGTGCGAGGAAGCCTTTCCGTCCCCGGATTCGGACTGTTCGGCGGGTTTACTTTGAAGCTGAAAGATTGCTGCTCGAGTCCCCGGAAGTTTCTTTGGAATTCCTTCACCACCGGATCGCTTAAAGTCCCGTTCCAGCCCGAATGTATCCGGAAAGTGACATTTCCCGCCCCGACTCCGATGTTTCTGACATTCATAATCATATTTACCGTGCCGATGAATACCGCGGTCGGCCGTGGCGGTAATTCTGTAATTACACTGCCAAAACCCTCCTTCTTCGGCTGCGCAGTCACCTGAAGGATATCGCCTTTCATCTTCACTCCCTGGATCGGCGTAACCTCTTCTTC
>MFXU01000040.1:0-4168 GCA_001788965.1 Candidatus Peribacteria bacterium RIFCSPHIGHO2_02_FULL_51_15
CGGCATCATCTCGTACCGCGTAGCGTTTACTCAAGCCAAGAACTCCATACCGCCAGCGCGTCTGATTAAGAACGTTTTAAACGCGAAGTGGTATCAGTCCAGTGAAACTTACATTAATTATCAATTCTCAATTATCAATTATTTTCCACCTTCCACCTCACCTCCGGCACCAGTTTTCCCGGAACTGCGAATCCGGCCGCTTTTTTGTGGCCGCCGCCCTGAAATTTTGCGGCCATTTTTGAAACATCGACGTCGTCTCTGAGCGTTCGGAGCGAACCTTTCACTTTGCCCGCTCTTTCGGCCAGAATCAGCGAAAACCTCATGCCGGGAATGGCGTTTACATAATCGATGGCCCCGGTCAGCTCCGAGTAATCTGCGCCCGTGGCCCGGAAATCCCCTTCGGTCAGGGCCGAAATAGCGCCGCCCTCTTCGGTGATTGTAATTTTTTCGAGGACCCTGCCCCAGAGCCTGAGCGTCGTCGGCTTTGCCGTCCGAAACACTTTTTGCACGATGGTTTGCTGCCTGGCCCCGGCCCGTAGCAGGCGCGCCACCGTCCGGTAGACTCTTGAAGTGGTGTTGCTGTGCAGCAAACCGCCGGTATCGGTATAGATGCCGCTCAAAAGAGATGTCGCCGTGTCGGGCGTAATCCTCCATTTCACGGCATCGGCAAACACGGTGATTATTTCGCAGGTGGAAGACGCCTCCGGAACAACGAAATTTACCGTCGCATATCTGGTATTCGTCGGATGATGGTCAAAGCCGACCGATGGGAAAGCGTTTGTGAAAATCTGTGGATGTTTTTCCTCATATTCGGTCAGTTTCGTCTCCGCACTGTCGAGAAAAACAAAAACATCTCCTGCTGCGGGATTGAGTTCGGCTTTGAACCGATGGACACCGGCCAAAAAGTCGAAGACCGGAGGCGCCGGATCCACGCAAAAAAGCGCTATCGTCTTGTCTGGAAAATTCTCTTCAAAAAGACGGGCGACGGCCGTGATGGCCCCGACTGCGTCCCCGTCCGGATTGCGGTGGCAAACGCAACACAGCCTCTTGGCTTCGGAAAATATCTTCAGCGCCCGGTCCAGGTCTCCATGTTCCAGCATAAGGAATGAATGTTAAACATAAAGACGCAGTCGCTCAATCAAGATCGACTTTCAAAATTGTTAAAATTGTTAAATGGTTAAATTGTTTCGGGCAACAACGCATGTTTCGCTTGCTCATACCATTTTGCATTTAAAACATAACTAATCGGTCATTCGTAACGGCATCATCTCGTACCGCGTAGCGTTTACTCAAGCCAAGAACTCCATACCGCCAGCGCGTCTGATTAAGAACGTTTTAAACGCGAAGTGGTATCAGCAATTTAACAATCATAAAAGTCTTTTCAAAATCTCATCCAGTCGTCTCAATTCCTCGCTCTGCCGGTCCACGTGCAATCTGACAAACGGGATCGTATGCAGCGCTTTGAGCTCCCCGCCCAGATCTGCCCGTATTTCAGAGCGCCTTTTGTTCATATATATTACCGCGTTTTCCACTCCGGCAAGCGCCGTCAAAAAAACATCCGCATAACGGAGGTCGGGGGTTACCGTAACCCTGGTGACATTTACGACCTTCGCGATATCCGGCGGAATTTCCAAAGTATGGTAAGCCACGATGCGCCTGATGATGCCGGAAACCTGGTCTGAGCGGCGGGACATATTTAGAAATTACTGGTTCCATACAGTAAACAGCAAGTGAAAAAAGGAAACCGATGAAACCGAAGAGTCCGAAGAAATCGAAGAAAAACACAAGATCATCATTGTCGCGGTTCCTCAGATTCCTCGGATCCATTGGTTTCGTCGGTTTCCCCGGATTCCCCCATTCTTGATTCTTCTCTACAATAATATCCGCATGCAAAGTCCTTTGCACATTGTTTTCCTCGGCACTTCCTCTTTCGCTGTCCCGTGCCTGAAGGCTTTGGTCAACGACTCAAAATTCAAGGTCGAATTGGTCATTACCCAACCCGACCGCCCCGCCGGCAGAAAACAAATCCTCACTCCCCCGCCGGTCAAAACAGCTGCCAAAGAACTCGGTTTGAAGATTGAGCAACCGGATCAAATAAATAATTGTCAATTGTCAATTGTCAATTGTCAATTTATTGTCGTTGTTTCCTACGGCCAGATACTTTCCGAGGAGATTTTGAACCGCGCTGAAATCGCGCCGATAAACGTCCACGCCTCCCTTTTGCCCAAATATCGCGGCGCTTCGCCGATCCAGCAGGCGCTTTTAAGCGGCGACACGGAAACCGGGGTTACCGTCCAAAGAATGGTCAAAGAGTTGGACTCGGGACCGATTCTCGCACAGAGAAAAATAAAAATTGAAGACCGTGAAACATTCACTTCGCTGCATGCAACGCTCTCAGAAATCGGAGCGGAACTGCTTATTCAAACTCTTTCTCTGCCGCTTAAGGAACTGATGCAGGACGAGTCAAAAGCGCTGTTCTGCAAGAAACTCACGCGCAAAGATGGAGAAGTTGACCCGAAAACCATGACCGCGGAAAAAATCGACCGCATGGTGAGGGCTTTAAGCCCCTGGCCCGGAGTCACGTTGAAAGACAACAAAATTCTGAAAACATCACTTATTTCCGATAAAGATGCGTTCGAACTTGAATGCGCCGACGGGACAAAGCTTTACATCAAACAAATTCAGCCTGCCTCGGGGAAACAAATGTCGGGGAAATCTTTCGCCGCCGGCAGGAAATTACCCATTTGATATGGTCCGGTTCGCTATCCTCTGCCGCTTCCTGCTCATATTATCTCTGGCTTTGTCGATTTCTGTTTCAGTGGATGCGGCATCCGCATCGATGGATACCGACGGAGACGGCATAGCAGACAGCGATGAAGACAAAAACTGGAACAGCACGGTGGATAGCGGAGAAACCGACCCTTATAACGCGGATACGGACAACGGCGGGGATTCGGACGGATCGGAGATCAGTGCGAGACGGAATCCTCTCGACAAAACCGATGACCTTTCTTTTGACGCCGACGGCGACGGCTGGGTAAACGGAGTCGAAATCCTGCACGCAACCGATCCGAAGAAACCTGATTCCGATGACGACGGAATGTCTGATCCCAAAGATCCTTTTCCTCTTGATCCGAAACACTCGACTGATACGAACCAGAACCGCCTGCCCGACGAGTGGGAGAGAGAAACCGGTTTGCTAGACAGTCAGATAACGGCTACCAGGGCGGAAGATCCCGACGGGGACGGACTGACCAACGCCGAAGAGTTTTCACGGGGTACTAACCCCCTGAAAGTCGACACAGACCGTGACGGGGTGGATGACAAAACGGAAATCGACGAAGGCACGGATGCGCATGAAAACGCCTGCCTGGAATACAGGCCGGTTATCCTGCCTTTTCCGGACACAACCGGGCACTGGGCCGTGGAAAATATAAATCAACTCGCGCGGATATCCATCCTCCCGGACAGGGCTCCGCTGATACGCGGCTATATGACCGAAGACGGCTCTGTCCGGTTCTTTCGCCCCGACCAGCCGGTAACGAGGTTTGAGTTTTTGAAAATGGTACTGCTCTCGACTTGCACGAAACTCCGCTCCGTCACGGACGAGGGGGCTCAATTCAGGGATGTGCGAAGCTCGGCGTTTGCGCGCGAAACCGCTGATTTGCAATTGAGACGGCGGGTCGTCTATACCGCTCTCCATCATAGAATCGTCGAAGGATATTCCGACGGCACATTCAAGCCTGACGATCCGGTTAACCGTGCCGAAGCGGTCAAGATACTCCTGGAAGGATCCATGTTGCCCCGGGTTACGGAAACCGGCGCATCAATCGTTTTCCCTGATGTAAATCAAACGGACTGGTTTATACCTTATCTTTCAAATGCCGCGGAGAGGGGCATAGTCACGGGCTACGAAGACGGCCTTTTCCGTCCGGCAAATTTCATAACCCGGGCGGAGGCAGCCGCGATAATCGAACGGACACTTCTCCAGAATCCGCTGGTGAATGGCTACGTGCTGCTAGACAAAGAGGCCGCAAAAATAATGAATATTTTTTAAGAACTTTAAAAAAAACTGTTATACCACTTCGCGTTTAAAACGTTCTTAATCAGACGCGCTGGCGGTATGGAGTTCTTGGCTTGAGTAAACGCTACGCGGTACGAGATGATG
>MFXU01000040.1:4197-10195 GCA_001788965.1 Candidatus Peribacteria bacterium RIFCSPHIGHO2_02_FULL_51_15
TTTCTCTAGGCCTTCCCCTGCATCTCCTGCAGCGCCTCGATGAACTTCGGCAGGTCTTCGATGTCGAAAATTATCGTGCTCTTCTGTCCGCCCCGGGATTTCTCCGAGACTTTCAGAAATTTGCCGTTGGAAGATTTCTTCAGATCGATGTAAAAAGTCCGCTGCCTGGCGCGAATGGTTATCGAATGAAGCTCTTCTCCATAACGGCTGGAACCTGTGCTTACCGGACGCGAGGGCGCCGATGTGGCGAAATTTGAGGTAGGAGCCAGCGGGTCATCGCTTTGGGCGGGATTACTGAGATCGGCCATCGGATCAAACATAAAAAATTGTGGAAGAAATACATATGCCCTGCTTCGAGCTTTTGCTCTCCGCTTCTCCGTCCGCTCAGGTTATTTTCGTCCATCGCTTCAGGAAATCTTCAGAGCAAGATAATCTTACATGATTTTCAGTCATTATTCAACGATATATAAGCCCTCATCATCCCCTTCACGTATTTTTATCGGAAGAGCAGCTAACGCAGCAATCTCTTCATCGCCCCAATGACCATGGAAGTTATTCAATCTTTTCCCGGATTTTATGTCAACGTTAAGAAATCGAGCAGCGCGCCCTTCCAGGGCGCGTACGCGGCTCGGAGAGCCGCGCTGTTTCCAAACATTTCCTTATTTCTCAAGCGGCGGGAACAAAATCTTCGGCTCCCCCACTGCCTTCCAGGCTTTCTGACTCCCCCATTCACGCAATTCAGGCGTTATCACGAAATCCCGGTCAAGCATTTTTTCCGCATACGGAACACCCAGCTGACGAGAAATATCCTGCGCGGTTGACGGCACGAACGGCAGCATTTTTAGCGCGACATGCCGCAGAGATTCCGCAAAGCGGCATAAAACTTCAAGCTTCTCTACACCCTTGAGTGTCCAGGGTTTTATGTGATCGATCCCCTGGTTCAGTGTTTCAACCAATTCCATCGCCTGGCTGATTCCGAGATGCAACTCAAAGGAATCCATCGATTCTGAATATTTTTTCCAGCCTTCCGATGCTCTTTCTGAATCCGGCTGAGTGTCCGGAACATTGAAAGCGCTTTCTTTTTTTAGAAGTACGAGAACCCGGTTCAGCAGATTGCCCAGCTGGTTCCTGAGTTTGCTGTCATAAAGCTCCTCGATACGCTTCCACGAGAAATCCCCGTCGTTCCCCACCGGTATTTCGTGGCTCAGATAAAACCGGAGCGGATCGGGGTTGCCGGTAAAACGCTTGAGAACCTCTTCCGGATCAACCACATTGCCGATGGTCTTGCTCATCTTTTGCCCGTCACTTGTCAAAAATCCGTGGATCAGCAGGCGGTCGGGGGTCCTGACCCCGGCGTGCTTCAGCATCGCCGGCCAGATCAGAGCGTGAAATCTGGCTATATCCTTGCCTATCACGTGAGTCACTTCGGCTTCGTCCCAGAATTCCCGCCTCTCGTTTGCGGTGAAAAATCCGAGTCCTGAAATATAATTGGTTAAAGCGTCGCACCAGACATACATCACCTGATCCGGATCATCCGGAACCGGAATGCCCCATCCGAGACTCGTTTTCGGCCGTGAAAAGGAGACGTCTTCCAGACCCTGTTCAATGAGCGACAACGTCTCGTTTGCGCGCGAGTCCGGGACTATGCGGTAGCCGTTTTTCTTTTTCGTCAGCAGTTCCTTTAGCCACTTTGATTCTTTGCCCAGGAGAAAAAACCAGTTCTCTTCGCTTATTTTTTCAGGAACGGAATTATGTATCGGGCATTTTCCGTCAACGATATCCCGTTTTGTCAGAAAGCGTTCGCATCCCTGGCAATAAAGTCCGGTATAAGTCCGCTTTTCGAGCGTTCCAGCTTGTGCCAATTTTTTCCAAAGCTCGATCACGGTGGGCCAGTGACGTTTCTGATCCGTTGTTCGGATAAACCCGTCCGGCTCGTCATAGGAAATGTTCACTCGCCGGTAGAGATCGGCAAAATTGGGTACGTTACGATCGACCATTTCCTTGGGCGAAATACCTTCCTTCTCGGCGGTACGCTGGATCTTTACACCATGCTCGTCCGACCCGATCTGGAACCGGACTTCGTCGCCTCTCAATCGAAACCACCGGGCAACGACATCGGCCAGAACCTTTTCCAAAATCTGTCCCATATGCGGTTTCGGCGCGTTGGGATAGTCGATGGCGGTGGTTACATATTGTCTGGACATAAATTGGGCATATCTTACCTGAAGGAAAAGAAGAAACCGAAGAAACCGATGAGTCCGAGGAGCCCGAAGAAAAAAGGAATACATTATACGTGGTTTCTTCGGTTTCTTCGGTTTCTTCGGTTTCTTCGGTTTCTTCGGTTTCTTCGGTTTCTTCGGTTTCTTCGGTTTCTTCGGTTTCTTCGGTTTCTTTTTCTTTTTTAATTTCCCAAAATCGAAATATAACTGAAGATATTGTTTATTATCACCTCGATCAAAATGCCTAATACGATGCCGAGTACCGCGTAAATCACCGCTTTTTTCCCGGCTTCTTTTCGCTCTTCGCCAGTCGATACGATCATCAATATCGCGCCGTAGAAAAACACCATCGTCGCCAGCGGGAAAATTATTGCGTTTACCACCAATATTATTCTTTGGCTTAAGACCGCGACTGCCGAAGTTTCCTGGTTGCAATAGAGGAATCCGGTACATCTCCAGCCGTAAGCGGTGATGGAGACGGCATAAGCCGGTATCGGAGCCAGGAAGCCGGCAAGTGACAGAAGCAAGTGTCGCATTTACATGGTGGTGAAAGCCAAAAGAATCCTGCCCGCCCAGTTGATTATTATCGCGCCGATAGCGGCGTAAAAAAGTCCGTCTCTGGCCTTGTTGAATTCCTCGACTTTGCCGAAAGTAATGGCCATACGCATGCCGGAGTAAACGGCGACGCCCACCAGCGCGATGTAAAAAAGATCCTGCACGGTAATTATCAACGTATTGACCGAGGATTCTATGACATCCGCTCCGGGAGCGCGGTTACTGGCTTCCAGAACGATCGCATTCAATATGACGGATGTGGATTTCATCAGAAATATTCCCCCGATGGCCCACATTATGGTGTTCTTCCCTTTGGTTACCCGTTCGGCATTTCCCGCGCTGAGCAGTATGAATCCCCCGCCGATCATTATGAAAAGTGCGGCCAGTATTTCGCCGTAGACAACCAGATTGGTGCCGATGATCACCAGCGCCGGACTTACGTATTCCCCCCAGCCGTTGCCGCACCCGGGCAGACTGCCGCATATCACCCACAAACTCGGCGGCACATTCGCCCGGGCCAAAGCGGCAAGCGGAAGAAGAAATATCATAAGCGCAATGATGTATCGATATCTTCCCATCAGGCGTTTGTGAAAGCGTAAGGATTCAGGAAATTCATTATGACCCCGGTGAGAATCAGCACGATCAAACCGATTGTGGTCCAGACAAATCTTTCCTTCGCCTGGCCGATGATTCCCGGATCGCCGTTACTCATCACTATCTGGAACCCGGCATAGACTCCGTTGAGTATCGCGATGGCGACGCCCATCGCAAAAACCCATGTCCATACTCCCCCGTTTATATATTTGTTGAACGCCTCCAGCCCCCAGGCCGCGCCGGGAGGCGACTGCCTGGTGTAGTTGTAACCCGGAGGCGGCTCCAAGATACAGAGGTCATTTACTCCGATGCATTGACCGGCCGGCTGACAATATCGGGTGCCTTCCTTGCAGGTAGTCTGGGTCGTCGCTGCGGTTGTATTTTGAATATTTATCGCATTCAAAATACCGGTTAATACCAAGCCGAAAAGCAGCACTGTCAAGCGGAGATTTTTTTGTTTCATAAATCATTACATTTTAGCAGAAAATAGAGGTGAAAACAATGTCTATCACTGTGAGTCCTCACTGACCTTGTGGCCATTGCCTCACTCCGCCCCGCCCATTCTGCGGAAGGAGCGGGGCACCTCTCTCCCAAAAAAGGGAGAGAGGAATCCTTACAATACTTCACACGCAGGTGAAACGGAGCTCCCCTCGCCCGCGAATGCGGGAGAGGGGCCGGGGGTGAGGCGGGGCATAATCAGCGGCACCAGTGAGCAGTTCTATCAATTCGGCCCCCTCCTTTTCAGTTCCTCATATTTCTCGTAGAAAGAGTCACCGGCTTCGCCGACGAAACCGAACACTTTCCGGGCCGCGCCGAAAACGCGGCTTCTGACCGTTGCCTTTGTCTGTTCCGGTGGTTTGTTTACCGCTTTCCTCATGGCGCGGAATCCCCACGCCGTAAGCCGGTCGATGCCATGCTGAAAATGCGCCAGTCCGCCGCCTACGAGTTTCGCCAAATTCAATCGTTTCATAAGGAGGATTTTAGCACAAAACGGGCAAGACCGGTTTTGGCGTTTTCGGGCTTTTGAAAAGTTTTTTTTGGAGCTACCTTAATGTGAGGACCAAATTAACCACCACGATAAAACCAATCCCAAGTAGAACGAGGGCGAGCCAGACCATACTCCAGAGTACGATCTGAGCAGCGCGTCGGTACGCTTTCTCAAAGGCGAGAAGTGCGGGATATCCCAGTACCGCAGTGCTGCAAAAAAGCGCGGAAAAGACGAAGGTCGTGAGGAACGTCAGGATGCCAACCGCCGGAGACCACTCGAAAAGGCCTTCAGGCAACTGAGTAAACGGAGACGTCACCACCAGGGCTCCCGTCAGTATGTACGCAACTACGATAGCGGTCTGCAGCAAGCCGACCTTCCAAGCCGGGATCGCTGCGAGTCTCGGAAACAATTTCATAGAGTTTCAGTATACGGTCGTGCCGTGCATTTTTCCATTAATTTGCTTTCAGACAAATGGAGTCCTTTATCGAAGCTTATCGCAGAATATTCCCGACTACGGCTATTTATTTTCACTCAAGGTATCGCGAAGCATGACCTTAAGCATTTTCCTGCCAACTGTAGTCTTTAAATATTTTTCCCTGCGCATTGCGTCACCCTTGTTAACGTAAGACTCAAGAAATATCAGTTTAAAAGGACGTCTTGCTTTTGTTGAAATCACACTACCTTCAGCGTGTTCTTTCAAACGATTCTTTATATTCGTTGTGTAGCCGATATATAAGCCTTTATCTCTCTGGCTGTATAATATAAACGTTATACACGGCTTGAATTCTGCCCCGGTAGTAGATGCGCTTACAAGCAAAAATAATTTCTGAGTATTTTTTTCCTTTCATCAACTGGTCGCGCATCACTACGGGGCACTCAGTACTGCCTTTTTGAATTTTCTTAATTGATGGCGGTGGAGCTCCAAACTGGAGGCTATCAGAACCGCGATGTGTTCCGGGACGGCACTCGCGTAAGGTAGAATGCAAAGCGATATGCAGATGTTCCTCGATGAGACCGGCGACCACGGGCTTGCCCGTGTCGATCCGAACTTTCCGCTTTTCCTCCTGTGCGGGTGCCTCTTCTCCGACGAGGCGCTCCTTGCTTTCGAGCAAGGGTGGCTGCTCTGAAACGAAAGTACTGGAACACCACTGACGTCATTCTACACTCGCGGGAAATCCGCAAGTGTGAGGGACCGTTCCAGATTCTCTTCGATCTTGCGGTGAAAGAGCGATTCTACAACGACCTCAATGCCCTCATTGCCGGTGCCGACTTCACCGTGGTCGCCGCCGCCATTGAAAAGGAGCAGCACATCAAGCGGTACGGGAAGCTCGCGCACGATCCGTATGACGTCTCCCTGTCGTTCATCATGGAACGGCTCGTTTTTTGCATGGATGATCGGTTTCCATCTGCCAGCGTTCAACTCATGTTTGAGAAGCGTGGCTACAAGGAAGATGCCCAGATCACCGCTCACTTCAACACTATCCGTGACAGAGGCACGTATTTCGTGAATGCCGCGCGGATGCAAGCCCGGATCACCGGCTGTTCCTTCAATGCCAAGCGGGAGAACATTCCCGGCTTGCAATGCGCCGATCTCTGCGCGTATCCGCTTGCCCGGAGTCTCGTCCTGAAAGGCGAACCGTCA
>MFXU01000040.1:10255-12855 GCA_001788965.1 Candidatus Peribacteria bacterium RIFCSPHIGHO2_02_FULL_51_15
ATCCACTGTCCACAGTGTATCCGTTATATGGACAGTCGTCCACCATTTTTCTCGACATTCCCAAAATATCCCGGCGGAACCGAAGTCCCGTCGGGCGTGATCGCCCATGATTATGGCAAGACAGGGAGCACAGTCAAAGACTTTTTGCAGAATATCCGAGATTTCTTGCCACTCCTGCCACTGTCGCCCTTTTGCTCAATCGGAAAAGGAAAAGAGGAGCGGCAACTCTCACTGGCACTCGTGGCAAGACCGAACGCAACCGAACTGATCAGAGTTTTCCGCCGCTGTAAAAAGGAAGTTATTCCTGAAGCAGGAACCAACACTGATTCTGGAAGTCCTGGCTCAATCGGTAGCAGTTCGCATGGGAGAGGACCCCGAGGTACGACTGCAATGACTGCTCGATGCTCTCCGCACTGAGCCTCCCTGCCTTGTGTGCGACGATCCGCTCGCCCAGCTTCCGCTCCATCCGCCGCTTCGTTTTCGTGCGGAGAACGCGATGATGCGGCAAAAGCACATAGCCGAACTGACGAGGCGAGGAGGAACGAAAATTCCCAATTATTTTTCTCTCTAAAGAAAAGCGCCCAAAATGGAACGCTTACCTTCGTGGAGCGGGTAACGGGAATCGAACCCGTCTCTACGCCATGGCAAGGCGTCGTACTACCAATGTACTATACCCGCAAAGAACAAAAAAATTGCCTGGCTCAGGGTACGAAAAAACAACCGGCAAGGCAAGTGATGTTATGGAGGCAATCGCAGAAACTTGGCTTCCTAAGCACCCCGGAACAGGCCGCTCTTTTTATCCGTTATGCTTGGATATACTATCCCTCGTGTGCGGGATTCGTACAATGGTAGTACGCAAGCTTCCCAAGCTTGAGACGCGAGTTCGATTCTCGTATCCCGCTCCAATCTAAATTTTGTGGCTTATTTGAGCCACCCTTTTTTCCTTTTTATTTGAAATTAAGGTTGATTATGTGTTTCATATTGCTATATAATTTAAATGTCCTTGAGTTAGGCATTAACTTGAGGGGTCACAATACCATAGAAAATAGCCCGTACTCTGTGCGGGCTGTTTTAAATGACTTTCTGCTTGTGTACTAAGTTCCCTCCATGAATCTCTGGGCAATCAAGCAGGTCAAAATAGCCATCGGCACCTGTTTTAAGTTCGCTCGATACACATCCCTGAGTTGAAAAAATATATACTTTCTTCGGGGCTGGTAAATTTCTGACATAGCTGATCAGCGGCAGGAAATCGGAATCTCCGGTGAAAAAGACTGCGGTGTCGAAAGCGATCATGTGTTTGAGTACATTAATCGTTATCTCGACATCAAAATTACCTTTTTCACGCGACTCGGGTTTGCCTGACTGATCTAAGACTAGCTCGCCGGCACTATCTCTTAAATAAATCGTCTTCAGCTCTTTTTTCACCACCTTGAAACCAAGACCTTTTCTTAAAAAAGTTAAAAACTTATGCAACTTATCGATATCTTCTTTCGGCCTCGTGCCTTCTTTTGGATATGCCACATAATAAAAAATTCGGAACACCGGAGCGCCGAATTTTTCACTTATGAATGCGCTGAGTTTTGTAAAATCAATCAATTTCCCCAATTCCTTATATGAGCTCCAGAGATTTCCTGCATCAATGAATACAGCAATTTTCGGAGATACCATATTTAAAGTATAGCGAAGTTCACCTTAACCGAATGATACGATTCAGTTCGTCATAAGCGACCATATCCCGCTCCAATCCTTCCATTTGGCTTTCATCATGTGTTTTGTCATAAAATTGATCTTGCATTCGTTTATTTTGCAGACTACAATAAGTACATATTTAAGTACTTAAATTATTATGACAACTGTCACCTATACCAACTTCCGGCAAAATCTTGCTCACTATCTCGATAAGGCAGAGGAAGACTGCGAGGAAATCGTTGTGACGAGAGACAAAGGGCGGAAAGCCATTCTCATATCATTTGATGATTTTCTCTCTTTGCAAGAAACTGCCTATTTGCTCTCTTCCAGGAAGAACAGCAGGCATCTGGAGAAATCCATGCGAGAAGCAAAGATGGGCAAGACTGTGCGTGTACAATTGTGAAATATGGTGGTTGAGTTTACTCAATCGGCATATAAAGATTATCAATGGTGGCGGAATATCGATCCGCAGAAAGCCGAAAGGATTCGGAGGCTATGCAGAGCGATCGAATCGGGGCCTTTTGAAGGAATTGGTAAACCCGAACCGTTGAAATTCGGTTTGCAGGGATGCTGGTCACGAAGAATAGACAAGACACACCGTCTTGTCTATTCAATGCAAGGTAAAAAAATAATCATCCTTTCGTGCCGATATCATTACTGATGGCGGTACAATGATCCCTTCCCCCCATCTCCGAGCTGAGCTTCATTGACCCGTACTGGATCGGGGAGCTTTTTTATTTTGTTGATCTGACCGACCGTAGATCGTGCGCCTGGCGGGAATTGAAGCCTTTAACCTAGGGAAGCCCTGATTAACTGCTTTTTATTGTTATACCATTTTGCATTTAAAACATAACTAATCGGTCATTCGTAACGGCATCATCTCGTACCGCGTAGCGTTTACTCAAGCCAAG
>MFXU01000041.1 GCA_001788965.1 Candidatus Peribacteria bacterium RIFCSPHIGHO2_02_FULL_51_15
CGGCATCATCTCGTACCGCGTAGCGTTTACTCAAGCCAAGAACTCCATACCGCCAGCGCGTCTGATTAAGAACGTTTTAAACGCGAAGTGGTATGATATTCTCGAACTTGTTCCAATAAAAATGTAAAACCCGTTTGCTTGTATGCGGAAATAAGCTCTGCTTTGATGTGATCATGAAATCCAAGCTCATCGTTTTAGGCTTTATTTCGATCGTTGCGGGTTTTTGGTCTTTTTCCGCACAGGGAGCGGTACAGGCAACGATCAAGATCGACCAGATTTCATCGTCGGCTTTCGGTAAATGGACTTTGATATCGGAGGACGGGTCAGCCAGGACATCAAGCGAACCCGGCGTAAACAAAGCCAGCCATTCGATGGGGCTGACCGATTTCGGGCAATTGACGCTCAGCGTCACTCCTCCCGCCGGAATGTCGGTGAAAATAACCGTATACCGGCTCGGTGACGTCATTTCATCACAGGAAAGCCAGCAAACCTCGGTAACCATCTATCCCAACGACAATTACAGGTTTTTGATCCAGTACAGCCTCTCGAAACTCGGCAGTCTGGGCGTTACCAGCGATCCTTCTGGTCTCAGACTCAGAATGCGTGGACCGACTCCGCGGAATTTCAGTTCAAAAACTCCCCACACGTTCATAAATCTCCCTGCCGGAATATATACTTTGAGATTCGCCGCTCCTCCGGGATGTCTAGTGCCAGCACTCAGGACGGTGGAGGTGGCGGCTGAAGAAAGAACGACAATTCATCAAACTTTTAACTGTAACCCTGAGAGTGACGTAAGCAGCACGCTTCCCGAAAAGAAATCAAAACGCCAGCTGAGGCAGGAGGCGGAGGAGAGGGAGCTGAAGCCCAGGGGGGAGAGAAAATAATTGAAAATTGACAATTGATAACTGACAATTGCCCGCCAGCATTACGCCTCCGATTAATCCTGGAAATTGTGGATTTTCAATTCGACTTCAAATAATCCCCCGCCAGATTCGTTATATTCCCCGCTCCCATAACCACCAAAACATCTCCGTGTTTGAGTTCTTTTTTCAGGAAATCCAAAGCATCCGGAATGGATTTACCGTTGATACATGTTACCTCACTGCCTTCCGATACAGCTTTTACAAACGAGGAAACATCGGCTTTGCCCGAGTCGCTTTCTGCTCTGGCGTCATAAATATTCGGGATTATCACCAGCGATGCGCCGCGGAAAGAAACGGAAAATTCCTTCCACAGTTTCAGCGTCCGGTCGTGCGTATGCGGCTGAAAAGCGCACACGATACGTCGTCCGGGGTATGCTTCGCGCATGGCGGCCAGCGTCGCCTTTATTTCGGCGGGATGATGCGCGTAATCGTCGATGACCGTCACGCCTTCGGGTGTGCTGCCCTTCAGTTCCATTCGCCTCCAGGTGCCTTTGAAATTTTTCAATGACTCCAGTGTCTTTTCTTTATCCAGCTTCAAATATTCCGCAAGCGCCAGCGTTAGTTGCGCGTTTTGCCGCATGTGCAGGCCGGGAGTCGCTATCGTCGGGAATGGCATAAGATCTGCGTCGACAAGTTTTTTACCGGCTTTTTTGATAATTGACACCGCCCGCGTGTCATTTCCATGGGCGATAACCGGGGCCCCCTCGGGCAGTTTGCCGATGAAATCGACGAATGCTTGTTCATAATCATCCATGTCCCGGAATGCGTCGAAGTGGTCGCCGTCCGCGTTGGTCAGCAATATCAATTTTGGTGAAAGGAAATGAAACGAGCGCCGGTATTCGCAGGCTTCCACGACCCACAAGTCCCCGTCCCCTTTCCGCCAGTTTTTGCCGTTCAGTTCATCCATCTTGGTGCCGACTACGACATTCGGGTCTTTTCCGGCGTCGATCAGCACTTTCGCCGCCATGGCGGTGGTCGAGGATTTCCCATGTGTTCCGCAAATCGCTATCAGCTCCGTATCTTTCGTAAGTTCGCCCAGCGCCTTGAAATAAGAAATCGACCGTATGCCTTTTTTCCCGGCAATCACCCGTTCCGGCGCATCGGGCTGAATAGCCTCGGAATAGACCAGCAAATCGGTTCCCTCCGGAAAAGCGGAGCCGTCCTGGCTCAGGCTTACTGAAATGCCAAGTTCACGGAGTGCACGGATGACGGCCGAGTCCGCCTTGTCACTGCCGCAGACTTCGTGTCCACGAATACGCATCTGGGACGCATATGCCGAAAGACCGATGCCGCCGATGCCTGAGCAGAATATTTTCACGGGGGAAGAATAACACAAGAAGAAACCGAGGAAACCGACGAGTCCGAAGAAACCGAAGAAATGCGGCTGTTCCTCGGATTCATCGGTTTCCTCGGTTTCTTCGGTTTCTTCAATTATAATTCCGATTGTGCCATCCGGTTACAAAGACATCGCGCCGATACCCAAGCAGATGACCATAATCGCCGGTCTTTGCGTGGTGGGGCTCATGGCGTTCGGTTTGGCGCTGTCTTATTACAAAAACATATTGTTCGACCGGCAGCTTCTGGCCATGCAGGAAAGGAACAACAAGCTGCAAAAAGACATAATGCAGAGCGCTGACCAGCTGCAATATCTGAGATCGTCGCAGTACAAGGACAAGTATGCCAAGGAAAATCTGGGGCTCTTAAAAAGCGGCGAAAAGGTTTTTTTATTGAACAAGCCGGCCGTACCTGTGTCATTCGGCATTGCAAATGAACCGACTGGAGAAGAGAAACAGGCGATTTATGAAGAAAACCTCCGAAGTATAAGGGTGATAGATCAATGGCGGATATTTTTGTTCAACCGTGAACAGATCGAAGAGCTGAAGAAAAGGATATGAGGTTAAGAATCAAAACCCAAAACCTAAATCTCAAAAAGCATCGTTGATACCACTTCGCGTTTAAAACGTTCTTAATCAGACGCGCTGGCGGTATGGAGTTCTTGGCTTGAGTAAACGCTACGCGGTACGAGATGATGCCGTTACGAATGACCGATTAGTTATGTTTTAAATGCAAAATGGTATGAGATTTGAATTTTGATTCTTATTTGGGATTTGTTTCTTGATTCTTGGCTCTTGTTTCTTGTCTCTTGATTCTTTTAAAGCTTTGAAATTGCATAAGCTTGAAGCTTAATGCATACTGACTTCGTCGACGCGGGGTGGAGCAGCCCGGTAGCTCGCCAGGCTCATAACCTGGAGGTCGCAGGTTCAAATCCTGTCCCCGCAACCAATTTGGCTTGCGCCTAGTACGGAGTTCCCTATAATTTCTCCGCTATGGCACATAAAAAAGCGGGTGGTTCCACCACAAACGGCAGAGACAGTATCTCAAAACGGCGGGGCGTGAAGCGCTATGCCGGTGAAAAAGTGAATGCCGGTGAAATCCTGATACGCCAGAAGGGCTTTTGTTTCAGGCCCGGCCCGAATACCTATTCGGCCAAAGACTGGACGATCCATGCGGCTATAACCGGCAAGGTAAACTTCAAAAAATCCAAAGTCGGCAAATTCAACGGCCGCCGAGAGCTGACGACTTTTGTGACGGTGATGCCGGCTTGATTATTTCTACCGCAGCCGAGACACCTAAGTCCCGGTATATCAGGGGTTCGGTAATTGAAAATGTTTGTTATACTTTCGTCGTGGGCGTGTAGCTCAGTTGGTCAGAGCGCAGGACTTATAAGCCTGTGGTCGGTGGTTCAACTCCACCCACGCCCACCATTCAAGACAAGAGGGTGCAAAATGAACTCATCGAAGGGAGTTTTGAGGCTGATAGAAGCCACGTCCCCTTTGGCAACGAAGAGGTTCAAGATGAAGATTTTCGCAATCGTATCTTTCACGTCATGTGTGACCTCATCGTAGTCTTCTGAAGCCACTTTTAGGGTGTTCAAGAACCCTTCAACATCAACAGAGGAAAAGAGTCTCGTTGCCTCCAATGGTTTAATCTGCGTGTCGTATCCGTCGATCACTTTCCGCAACCGCTCGGTTTCTTCCTCGTAGGCGGTCTGCTCGTTCTTCGTGAAGGTCTGCTTGATCTTTCGCTTCGCCATGTCCTTCAACTCGGTTTCCGCCTTCGTGCGTTTCGTTTTGAGGTCTTTGAGTTGAGAGGCGATGCCCTTCTGCATCATAGCGATGGAAGCCGTCAGAGCGATTGCCAGTTCCGCTTTGTCGATCTTTTCAATCTGAATACTATGGATGAGTCCCGAAATCGCCTCGCTGACGGGAAGACCGCGAACGCTCTTGCCGCGTTCAGGACAGCCTTTCGTGTCGCAACGGTAATACACTTTTTTTATCTGCTTCTTACCTCTGCCGCGTGACGCGCCGATGGTGCGGAGCTTCTTGCACTCGGCGCAGTACACGATGTCGCGGAATGGGAAATCGTACTTCACTTTTTCTTTACCGTGACTGCGCTTCATGCGCTGTACCCTTTCCCATTCTTCTTTGGTCACCATAGTCTCGAACTCGTAGAGTTCGGTGAGGTCGATAGGCTGACCGCGCTGTTCGAGGATGCCGTAGTAGATCGGGTCGGTGAAGTAGCTGTTGAGTTTCTGCATGGTCATTTCCTGCTCCCTACGCTGACGCACGGTTTTACCCTTCAAGACGCGCCTGTACCCGTCCACATTGATCTCCGTGACGATCCTGCTCTCACGCGCCCCTTCCAGCCGCATCTGCCACGCCTTCTGCATGATGGCGAAGTTCACAGGTTCGGGATGATAGAAACCCGTCTCATTGTCACGAAGGTAGCCAGCCTTGTACGAACCACTCGACTTGCCCTCTTTGAGCGCGTTCATGTTGCCGCGCCGCACATCGGCAGAGAGTTTGTCGGAGTAGTGCTTCGAAAGCGCGAAGCTGATACCGAGCATCATCTTGCCGTTCGCATCGTTCGTAAACGGGAAAGAGACGAACTTCAAGTCGAGGAGCTTGCCGTCGTCGATCAGTTGAATGATCTGACCGCCCTCCATCATGTTTCGGGCAAGGCGATCAGGATGCCATGCGACGATGCCATTGATCTCACCTCGCTCGATCATCTCCTTGAACTTCTCCCGACGGTTCGGCTTCTTCGCTGATTTATCATCTCTGATTGGTTTTCCGATGACATGCAGATCGAGCCGCTTTGCCAGTTCCTCGCACTCGCTGATTTGATCGTCAATCGAACGAACTTGCTTTTGTGGATCGTCAGTCGATTTACGAACGTAGATGACGTAGCGTGATGCTCGAAGGTCGTCTGTGTGTTCGTCCATGTCCACATTGTACCGCTTCCATCTCACTCGTCCGATGCCTTCCCGAACTTCCGCATGTACGCAAGATCGTAGCGTTCTGGTTCCCGCCGTTCGAGATACGCCATCGCCGCCCTACTGTCACCGTTTTTAATCGCGTCGATCCACGTCTTGTTCGCCATGTAGGTCGGGAATAGCTGCGCCTGTTTCATCTTCCAGTAGAACGCCGAGTTCGGCTTCATGTTCCTCTCGAACTCAACCTGTGTGATACAGGCGTAGGCACAGGCGGCGGGAATGTCGTACCTGTTCCAAAACGCCAGTTTGAGTTTCTTGATCGTCTTCCTGTTCATAGTCATTTCTGCGAAACAAACTCACCGTCATGCGACACGTCGACGGCGACGGGACTGGCGACGTGTTCGCCCTTCCGCATCCGTTGCAACCGTTCCAGTTCATGCATCGCTTTGTAAAGGCGGTTCTCGATGGTTGTCTGGTAGCGCAGGTAGATCGTCGTGAGGTGTTCGATGTCGTCGTGCTTCATAACAGGTTTGTAGCTCTCGTCGTCGTAGTTCATGTCATCGAGGCGGTCATAGCGCGGCGGCTGCAACCGCGTGAGCATGTACTCCCTCTCCGCTTTCGCGGCGCGGTAGAGCATCAAGCAACAGACGGCGATACGTTCGACGAGAACCCCTTCCATGAAGCCATGAGGGTCATACTCGTTGTGCAGACGGCGCAGGTAGCCGTCGTAGGCGTTGCCCTCGTACTTTGTCTTCAACTCGGCGAGGATGCCGTGTCGACGGGCATTGTGGCGCACGATGGCTTTGCCACGCTCCGACTTCACGCCACCTTTGTTTTTCTTCGATGGAGTTTCCATAGGCATATTTTACTCCTTCATCGACTCAACAGCATTGCTAGACCAGCAATGAATGAGCCAATGATGATGATCCATCTGACGAACTTCGCACCCTTGTGAATTGCGAAACCAGCACCGAACCATGCGCCAACCGATGCACCAATAGCAACGGGAATCGCATAGGATAATACCAAAGATCCGTATGAGAAATGTGTGAGAACTGCGACGAGATTCCAAACAATGGCTTGCACGGTGATCATGCCAACAGTTTTGAGTTCACTTGAACCTACAACAGTAAGAAACAGGGCGGCAATGAAGTAGCCATTTCCTGCACCGAAAATGCCCTCGTAAATCCCGAAACCGAGCATTGAGGCAATCAACAGCAATCGTTTCCAAGGCGGAGCTTGCTTTGCCTCTGCCTTGTGCTTTGAAAAAAGCATCCATGTCGCAACAACAAAAATAAGAATACCCACTATAAGTTTCAGTTGATCATCACTGATGAGGTGAATGAATCTTGCGCCTAGAAATGCACCAAAGCCACCGACCAGCAAATACCACAGAAGGTCTTTGGTATGAACTTGCTTGTTTTTGACGTACCGAATTGCACTTGTGAACGTCCAAAAAGTTGCTTCAAACTTGTGTATCGCAATGGCTTGTACGGGGTGGAGTCCTAGAAAGGTCAACAGAGGTACAAGTATCAAGCCCGAACCTGAACCTGTCATGGCTGTAAAAAAACATACGACTGTGGCAACGCAAGTTGCGAGTGCGATTTTTAGTATTTCAGGCTCGTTCATTCGCTCATCCTACCTTCTGATGAAGGGCTGTACTAGGTTTCTATAAAACCAAGAGTTTTACCGCCCATATTTTTGTATTTTGATTCGGGGACGACCTAGAAGGTCTACATCGTATTGTGCTACGAGCAAAGGGGACGTAATCCGAACTGGACGCAGTTCAATAGGCTCCATACCGTCGCTGAACTTGTAGCCGACGAGTTTTCCTTCGGGCAACATGTCCCTCGCAAGCTCGACTTCATAGATCATCATATCGAAGAACTACGCGAAGCCAACGACTGTGCCGTCAACGGTGTTCTCAATCTTGATGTTCGTCCCGCTCGGCTTCAACTTCACATGCTCGGTTTCCATGTCCCAGAACGTTCCTGTCTTCATCTTGATCGGAATCTCGCCTGTCCCATAGCGAATAAACGAACGCGCAGCGTCCCACTTCGGATTGAGAACAATGTCGTCACCCATGTAGTGCGCGACGAAATTGAAGAGGATTTTCGCAACGCCTCGCTTCGTTGTCGCATCCACGATTCCAACTGTTTCCAGTAAAACTTCCTTTCTGTCATTCATGAGCGGTGCGAGTTCCGTATAGGTGAAGGGTGCGGTGAACTTCAAGCCTCGCGCGACAAGGCGGTTGTGCATTTTTAGCATCTTGCTTTTTGTGCCTGACATTTCGACATCGAGCTTTCGTTTCAGCCAAGGTGCGATGTCGAACGTATCTATCTGATCGTAGCGAATGACAGTTTCTTCCTTCTTATCTCGATCTATCAGACGAACGATGGTCTGCATGTTCACCTTGCCCCTCGTCCCATCCATCTGAAAGCGGAGCTTCGGTACGCCCTTCGGTCTTTCATCATCAGCAAGCTCCATCGTGACGCGCTTGTGTGGGCGACGCTCTGACGAGCGTATTCCATGCCTGTATCGCTGCATGGCTTCTAGTGAATCCCTTGTGAGTGCGAGATCGAGAGTATCGCCAAAGAACTGATTGCAGGAAGCGCAGACAGATTTCAAGATCGGCGTACTGCCGCCGAACAATCCGAAGCCCTGCGGTACGACGTGTTCTCCTTTACGGGTAAAGGTGACTTCGGGTTCCGCCTTCAAACAGTAGATGCACTTTCGCATGGGTTGAAAACGCGCCTCGCTATACTAATCGCTACTCGGTGAACTTGAACGACTCGCCGTTCTTCGCCCTCATTGCTGTGCGGTTTTCGGAGCTTTTGTTCTTCTGGGCTTCCTTCGCTTTCAGCTTGTTCATCAACTCCACAACAGGCGCGTACTTCGGGTCTTTGAGCAATTCGTCCAATGGATTAGTAGGCGATGGCATCGGAGAAGAGTGTAGCGTGAATCGGGTCTTTTTTGTAGCGCATCGCGGAGAACCGACGTGATTGCTCAATCACTTGCGGCGAACGCATGAGGGTGCGTATAAGGTGTTCAAGATTGGTATGATCTAGTCCACCAAGAGTTATGCCATCTGAACGATTCAACCGTGCGGCTGCCGCCAATATATTTTGGGGCATGCCGATCGATAAGTTGAATCATTTAATCAAACGCAAAATAAAGGATGATGCATCGGAGAAAACGGGGGTTTCGCTGGTGATCGGTTGCCCGTTCCCAGCTGACTTGCTTGGGAAGATCGAAGACTTGAAGAAATTTATCGATGCTGAGATGAATGGAATTGGAATCAAGGTAATCTGGAGAACAAAATCTGAGGCCTTTCATCTGACCGTTTCGGGCTTGATCCTGCCCGACGAATTTTCCGAGTCGCTTTGGCCTCTTTCTTCTGAAACGCTCGTAGGGATAAAGCGACTCGCGGAGGGGATGAAGGGAAAAGAGATCCGGCTCGGGAGTGTCGGTATTTTGGGAATGGGAGCCATAACGCTTGGCATTGACGACAATCCGGGGCTTGATCTTCTTCAATCCGAACTCGAAGTTCTGCCGGAATTCAAAATGCTTCGGCACGGAAGCATGACAAAAAAAATTGTAATCGGCAGACTGAACCCTTCGTTTATTGAAAATGCCCGTGAATTTTTGAAATTAACGATAAATAAATTCAAGGATAATGAAATCGGAACCACAGTCATACCATTTTGCATTTAAAACATAACTAATCGGTCATTCGTAACGGCATCATCTCGTACCGCGTAGCGTTTACTCAAGCCAAGAACTCCATACCGCCAGCGCGTCTGATTAAGAACGTTTTAAACGCGAAGTGGTATCATAAGCGATTTCAAACTCATCAAATACCGAAATACTCTTTTGGAGGACATCGCCGATGAAATCCTGATTTGATTTTCTAACCAGATGACCCAAAAGTTGAGACGCCCCGCCGGGGCGTCTCTACAAAAAAAGCTTATTTTTCTTTGGTATTCAACTTCTTCATAAACTCCCTTGCCTCTGACTTTTTCGTCACCTTCTTCTCGATCTGTGCTTCATAAAGCTCAGCCAAAGCCCGGCCGACGGCTTCGCCGGGACTGAGCCCCAAAATCTTCATGACCTCATCCCCTTTCAGAAGCGGCTTTTCCGGCCTGGGATGGCTGTTCAGGAAAAGATCGTAATCCTTGATTATGCCCTCATACAAGCTGTAATCCGGCGGCTCTGTACCGGCGATATCGAGATAAAAAAGCTGAAGCAATTCACTGAACCACGGATGAAAATACCAGTGGGCTTTGCGTTCGTCGCTAAGCGTTCCGAAAGTTCCCATCATCATATGATGACTGACAAGCCAGACGATTTTGTCCGTCCTGTTTCTCGGCATTTGGAGCCTTTTCAGGATGCCTGAAGCCAATCCGGCCGAAACTTCGGCATGGCTGTCAAAACGGATGCGATCCTTGATGGCAAAAGTCCTGGCTTTCCCGATATCATGGAACAACGCCGCCAAACGTATGTCAATTCCGTGATCATCGGTGAAAGCCGATGTGCATTTGAGCAAATGATCCCATACGTCTCCCTCGTTATGAAAATCTTTAGGCTGCGGAATTCCTTTGCAAGCATGCAGCTCAGGTATTATTTCTTTCATTATTTGCAGCTCCCACAGGTCCTCGAGCGCGCGGCCCGGGGACTTCAGCTCAAGCATCTTTTGGAGTTCTTCCAGTATCCGCGTCCCTGAGAGGATTTTTACAAGGTGCGCTTCCCCCCCGAGCGCCAGGTATGTATCGGGGTGATACTGGCCGTTCATCGCCGCGCGAAGCCGGACCATCCGAAGCGACCTCAAGGCGTCGTGTTTTATCCTTACGGAAGGTTCGCCGATGAATCTCACCAGCCGCTCTTTCAGGTCATCAATTCCGCTATAAGGGTCAAAAATATTACCGGAAACGGGGTCGAAATAAATACAATTTACGGTCGCGTCCCGGCGTCTGGCGTCATTTTCCCGGCTTCCGAATTTCACCGATTCCGGATGACGGCCGTCGGACGCGCTGTCGTCTTCGCGAAAAGTCGTGATTTCGTATTCATGTCCTTTATGCGAAACAATCACCGTCCCAAACTCCGCGCCGGCATTGTCGTTTTTCGGGAAAAGCTTCATCAATTCATCCGGTCGGGCCGAGGTGGTCATGTCTATTTCCACGGGGATATTTCCCGAAAACATCTCGCGGGTGGCGCCGCCGATCCACCAGCATTCAAATCCGGCGTTTTGTATTATATCGGCCACTTCCATGGCCTTTGCGCCAAGCGAGGAAGAAGTCAGGCGGTCAAATATTTCAGGGTTCAAAGTCACGATTTAATTATGCCATAATTATTGTAGGCTACAATGTCAGGCATTCACCATTGACCGCTTTTCTTTCTGGAACTTAGATTCGCAGTAGCCGGCGTCCCGCTTTCGACACCGAAACCCGGTGGGACTGTTTTGGGGCTTATACATGCAAATAAATTGGGTATAAACGCGATGGAGGTTGAATGGGTGCAGCGTGTGCCGGTCCATACCGAGAGGATGCGGGAAATAAGGGAAACCGCGGAAAAGCTCGATATTTACCTGACGTGTCATGCGCCTTATTACATCAACCTGAACTCGCCGGATTTCGTAAAGCTCCAGGCAAGCAAGAAAAGGATACTGGATGCCTTGAGCATGTCGGAGCTTGCGGGAATAAAATCGGTCTGCGTTCATCCGGCTTTTTATATGGGGATGGACAGTAAAAAAGTTTTCGAAACAATCAGGAAAGCAATTGACGAAATAATGAAACAGAAAGACAAATTATTTCCCCATGTGAACCTGGCTCTGGAAACGATGGGCAAACCAGTTCAGTTTGGCACACTTAAAGAAGTGCTTGAAATAAGCCGTGAATTCGGCATCTATCCGGCAGTCGACCCTGCGCATCTGCATGCCAGATCAAATGGCGGATTGAATACTAAAGAAGAATGGACTGAAATGCTGGATACTTATGAGAAATATGTCGGCAAAGAATCCCTTAAGTGCATGCACATCCACTTTTCCGGCATTGCTTATTCGATACATGGCGAAAGGCGTCATTTGCCGCTTCTTGAAAGCGATGCCAGGTGGCAGGATTTTTTGGATGTTTTAAAGGAAATGAAGGTCGGTGGCACATTGGTTTCAGAGTCCCCGCTCCTCGAGGAAGACACGCTCAGGATGAAAAGATATTATGAGACCGTTAGATATTGTTAAATTGCTAAATTGTTAAATTGTTCGCCCATTCGATTAACTCAGGGCGACCTTTTTAGGATAGCAAATTAGAGGTAATGTTATGGGCGACCTGAGCTTGTCGAAGGTCGCAAGCGAAACGCTTAAGTCTATGCTGCTTTTAATTCCTCAAGTCGAGTACTATTTGATCAACAATTTAGCAATTTAACAATTTATCAATTTAATTATGAACATCGCTATAAACGGCTTCGGCCGTATAGGCCGCCAAGTACTCAGGATAATCATCGAAAAACATCCCGACTTAAAAGTGGTTGCCATAAATGATCTGACTGACGGGGCGACGCTCGCTCATCTTTTTGAATTTGATTCCACTTACGGCGTTTTCGATTCGGGGGCCGAGTTCAAAGACGGAAAACTGGTTACGAAACACGGTGCGATAGAATTGACCGCCGAGAAAGATCCGACATTATTGCCATATAAAAAGCTCAAGGTCGACGTCGTTCTCGAATGCACCGGCAAATTCGCCAAGCGCGACGAAGCGGCTGTTCACCTGAAATCCGGCGCGAAAAAGGTGATTATCTCGGCGCCGGGGAAGGACAAAGTGGACGGCACGTTTGTGATCGGCGTTAACGAAAATACCTATGACCCGAAAACGATGGATGTCATTTCAAATGCGTCCTGCACCACGAACTGCCTGGCGCCGATGGCCAAAGTTTTAAACGATGCTTTCGGCATCGAGTACGGGCTGATGACAACGATCCACAGCTATACCAATGACCAGAAGCTCCTTGATCTGCCCCACAAGGATCTGAGGCGCGCGCGGGCTGCGGCGATCAACATGATCCCAACAAGCACAGGTGCCGCCAAGGCCATCGGGCTCGTGATCCCCGAACTTCAGGGAAAAATGAACGGAATATCCATCCGCGTCCCGACGCCGACAGGGAGCATCACCGATCTTACGGTGATGACGAAAAAACCGGTGACGGCGGAAGGCGCAAACGCCGCCTTCGAAAAAGCCGCCAAGGGACCGATGAGAGGTATCCTGGGGCTTGAAAAAAGACCCTTGGTTCTTCAGGATTTTGTCGGAGATTCACGCAGCTGCATCATAGATGCGGCTCTGACCCAATCAATCGGAACCAATATGCTCAAAGTCTTCGGCTGGTATGACAATGAGTGGGGGTACAGTTGCCGACTCGTGGAGTTGGCGGAATTTATCGGGCAGAAGCTATGAGATGTACTCCAGAAAGATTTCAATAATTTTTTTGAATGAAACAGTACGGGATTTTATGATAACAATGTTTGGTGCACTTTCTTCGATTTCCCAAAATTTGTTGCCTCGGACAATCAGTAAGGCCTCCCTTCTCTTCGCACGTTGTATAACGTATTTTTGAACAAATGCTTTCGCCTTCTGTGAGCTAGGCAATTGATTCAGAGTGTTGGCGCTCACCGAAAATTTCTTGGAGTGGTAGGGAAATAACTCAATGCATGCGACCTTTTCTGATATCAACTTCAAAGCTTCCTTGTACGCAATCTTCTTCTTCCGAAGTAGTTCCTTTGCAATTATTGCAAAACGCTTTTCCCAATACCGCCCACCGCCAGTCCAAAGAAAATCTGGATGAAGAAACAAGAAAGGCGATTTTGCTTTAAGATTTGCCTTAAGAGCCTTCCTGAAATTTGGAAAATACTTACTCTCAGCAATATAGTCATCATGACTAAACCCAGGATTGAGCATAAGAATATACACAGTTGCTGATTCAATATTGCCAATATAAGGCACTGGTAATAATCCTGAATGCAAAGTGGAATCATTCACTTTGTTCTGAAGATAATCAGAAATGTAATGCTGATAGCTTGTGTAGGGTTTCTTTGGGAAATGAAGGAAAGGGCTATCTTCAGGATGCACATGCATCTTCCGATTCAATTTCTTCCAGAATTGCGCAAGATCGGGATGAGCCATGATTGCTGAAGGCTATCACGAATCATTCTTCTTGTCGTTCTCGTCTACCACCTCCGCATCCACAACTTTCCCCTTCTTCCCTTCCTTACCTCCCTCACCTTCTTTACCTTCCTGTCCTTTCTTCTGGGCTTCTTCGTAAACGACTTTCCCGATTTCCTGAGCTTCCTTGGCCAGGGCTTCGGTGGATTTCTTTAAGTCATCAATTGAAGCGTCTTCCTTCCTGAGCAAATCGCGAAGCTCGTTCATCTTCGCATTTACATTCTTTTTAACATCATCGGGTATTTTCGCGTCATATTCACGCATCTGTTTCTCCAGATTGAAGATCAGGCCGTCAGCCTGATTTCTGACATCGATTTTATCTTTCTTTTTCTTGTCCTCCTCGGCATGTATTTCGGCGTCTTTCTTCATCCGCTCTACTTCATCCTTGCTGAGTCCGGTTGATCCCTGGATCGCGATATGTTGTTCCTTGCCGGTTCCTTTATCCTTGGCTTTGACTTGAAGGATGCCGTTGGTGTCGATATCAAACGTCACCTCGATTTGAGGCAACCCGCGCGGGGCAGACAGTATCCCGTCCAGAATGAAACGTCCCAGCGACTTGTTGTCCGCGGCCATTTCCCGTTCACCCTGGACGACGTTTATTTCTACGGATGTCTGATTATCGGCGGCCGTGGAAAATACTTGAGTCTTACCCGTCGGGATACGCGTATTTCTGTCGATGATTTTCGTAGCTACTCCTCCCAAAGTCTCCAGTCCGACACTGAGAGGAATCACATCGACAATTGTAATATCCCGGTTGATGTCGCCGCCGATCTGTCCGGCTTGGATGGCCGCGCCGACCGCGACCACTTCATCCGGGTTTACGCCTTTATGCGGTTCCTTGCCGAAAAGATTCTTTACTTTTTCCTGAACTGAGGGCATGCGCGTCATGCCTCCGACCAGCACAACTTCGTTGATTTCCGACTTTTTCAACCCCGCATCCTTCAGTGCCGCTTCGCAGGGCTTGGATGTCTTCTCGATCAGGTCGGTTACTAGCGCCTCCAGCTTCGACCGTGAAAGCTTTATATTCAGATGCTTCGGCCCGGTCGCATCGGCGGTAATGAATGGCAGGTTGATTTCGGTTTCCGTTTGGGAAGAAAGCTCGATTTTGGATTTCTCGGCGGCTTCCCGGATCCGTTGAAGCGCGATTTTGTCTTTTCCGAGGTCGATTCCCTGGTCTTTCTTGAATTCACCAAGTATCCATTCCACGATCCGCTGGTCGAAGTCATCTCCTCCCAGCCGCGTGTCGCCGTTTGTGGACAAAACCTCGAAATGCCCTTCACCTGAGATTTCCAGCACGGTGACGTCGAAAGTGCCTCCGCCAAGATCGTATACGATGATTTTCTCCTCTTTCTTTTTGTCCAAACCGTATGCCAGAGTCGCGGCCGTGGGTTCGTTCAAAATCCTGACGACTTCAAGTCCGGCGATTTCCCCCGCTTCCTTCGTCGCCTGTCTCTGGTTATCGTCGAAATACGCCGGCACGGTGATCACCGCTTTTGTTACCGGCTGGCCTAGAAATGCCTCGGCGTCCTTCTTCAGTTTCTGCAAAACTTTCGCGCTTATTTCCTGAGGAAAGAGCTGTTTTCCGTTTATATCAATTACAGCGCGGCTTTCCTTTCCGCTCTTTACCTCGAAGGGCAGATTCTTGGCATCCTTTTCAATGTCCTCGAAACGATGGCCGATAAGCCTTTTTGAGGAAAAAACCGTATTTTTGGGATTGGTTACGGCTTGCCTCTTTGCGGCAACGCCGACGAGTATTTCATTTTCCTTATAAGCCACGACCGAAGGCGTGGTATTGGCGCCCTCGGCATTTGGTATCACTTGCGGCTCGCCGCCTTCGATGACGGCCATACAAGAATTGGTCGTTCCGAGATCGATTCCGATTATTTTTGACATAGAAGAAAAAATGTAGAATGTAGAATCAATTAGCACTCGTTAG
>MFXU01000042.1:0-24277 GCA_001788965.1 Candidatus Peribacteria bacterium RIFCSPHIGHO2_02_FULL_51_15
CATCCCTCCTCCTCAAAATGGTATGCTGTGAGCATTCCCCCGGTCGTTCAGTCTCATTATTGAATGAGAAAAGACTGTGATGTCGACGCAAGCGATCCCGAAAAGCCTGGTCGTATGACGACTGTCGAAGATCAACATCCTGGGAAGGTTTATGGAAGCTATTGGATTCTGGCAGGCCATCCTTAACGTTGTCAGAATATCACTACCGGGAGTCCCTAGGAGTTTATGTCCATGAACGAGAATGCCTCGAAAAGCTGGGAGAAAGGCCGGATATGTCAGATCAAGCACTCCTCCACGATTGTAAAACTATATTGCAGCAATATGATGCCGAAAAAGATATTTATATTCACGACACTTTTCCACTCACAGCTACGGGAAAAATTGATCGTGTACGAATTCAAATGGACTCAACAAATAAGAAATAACTGTAAGGTTTCCGTTGTCATGAAGGTATTTGTTTCCATACTCTTAACATTCCAAGGAACAACAGAACCAAAACGCCACTTCCAAAGAGTCCAGTATAGAAAAATGCCTGATGCAGTGTGAGCATCTCTGACCAATAACCAATAATAGGAGAAGCAAGTGCAATGATGAGCGTGCTTACAAAAGAGTGAACGGATAGGACTGTTGCTCGGATATCTGATGACGTCATTCGATTTATAAGGGCAGTGGAAAGCGGCGTAGTAGCACCTATCAGCGATCGTCCCATAAGGAGAATTACCAATCCAAATATTGAAGTTGTGAAACCAAGGATAAGATATGTGCCTGTTATAAACACCACAATGATCAGGAATAAAAGCCGATCATCAAACATCCTTTCAAGCTTTGGTGTCATTTGCGCAAAAAAAGCTGCTATCAATAGTGCTATCGCATGCGTTATGCCAAAATATTCGGTTGGTAGATGTATGAGTTCCTGATACGGCTGAGTGAACCACAATAATATTCCAATCATACTGATTGTCGTTGCACTGAGTAGCACAATCTTACTTAGAGCAGCCCGATGAAACAACGTGTCCATTGTGACCCTTGCCATCAAATCAATGTGCCCCGTCTCTTGCAACTTATGCCTTGTCGGTTCAATTATTGTAAACACAAGAGGAATTGTTGATAAAACAAATGGAACAGTAAGCCAGTACGCAGCACGAAGGCTGACAGAAGCAGCAATAAACCCGCCAATTATGCTGACGATTGCTTGCGCGGCTGCGTTGACACTCTGGGTTCTGCCGGCGATTAGCCGATAGCTACTTTCTTTTCCCTGCTCCAACAATGTGTCATACATCGTTGCCTCTATAGTCCCCGAAAAGCATGCAAAACCAATCGCCCAAAAAAATTCACCAACCATGTATTGCGTAAAGCCGTATGAAGCAGCCCAAATAAGTATTCCTGTAGAGGCAGCTATTGAGCCAATAAGCAGTGTATTCTTCCTTCCCCATCTGTCGGACATGTAACCTGATGGAATTTCCAGAATGAGTGTAGTAAGGGAATAGAAACCCAAGATGAGAAAAAACTGATTCACGGTTACATTGATGGACTCCAGAAACAGGAATATTACTCCAGCGAACACCAGGGTTCCCCTGAGGGCAGATATGAGATAGAGCTTTACGATGTTTGAACTGATATTTCTCATCCAATTGAAATAGGAAAGCAACCAACAGGACTCGCTGCAAATCTACTGAGAGAAAACTCTTAGATTTGATCCAGGTCAAACACATGGAAAATGAGAAAACGATCTAACCGGAAACGACCAGGCCGGGATCTTTGGATTTCGAACCGTAAATGTTTCTGATTCTGATAACCACAAGGCAATAGTACACGAATACATATGTATTGCCACGCTTGTCTAGGTATGGTGTCATACCATTTTGCATTTAAAACATAACTAATCGGTCATTCGTAACGGCATCATCTCGTACCGCGTAGCGTTTACTCAAGCCAAGAACTCCATACCGCCAGCGCGTCTGATTAAGAACGTTTTAAACGCGAAGTGGTATCAGAACATGGCAATGCGCGGATGAGAAAGAATTTTTTTATGCAGACGGCCCGAGCAAGTGGAAGGGGAGGTGGAAGAAGAAGGGGTAGGGATTAGGACAGGAATTGGGCACGAAAATCCACAAATTTTAAAACAGCCTCGTCCTCCCTGTGGGGTTTACTTAAATATATAATTATTGTATAATATAACCATTACATCCATACACAGCTTCTTCTATGAAATACTCGAGAAACTTTTCCGCTCTGGTCATCGTGTTCGTGATTGCCATGACGGCCGCGGTCATTTCAAGACAAATATCCTACATGCAGTCGGTCCCCGACTCGTCGGTGCAGCCGGAACAAAGCGCCCCTTCTTCGTCTGCCTCCTCTTCTTCGTCATACACCCCCACAGCCACAGGCCGGTGCGACGAAGCGAATCCTGTCGGCACATGCCCGCCCGTCATCAATAGCACCCCCACCTGCGTCGACGGCATCTGTATTCAAAACTGTCTTCCCGGCTTTCGTGAGAAAGATGGCAACCAGTCAAACGGCTGTGAAACTCAGGCACCTGTCTCCTCTGCCCCTGCAGGAAGCTCCGGGCAGGGACAAGGTTCTCTTCCTCCGCAACCGTGGGGGGCGCCCACTGGAAACCAGGGAGCATGGCCACAGAATGGGAACCAGCAGGGTCCGTGGAACAACCAGGGCGGGATGATGCCCATGCCGCCCGGCAATATGCAGGGGCAACAGATTCAGCAATCCCCCTTCCCCTGGATAAATAACGATAGCAATGCCGGCGGACAGGGCATGTCACCGCAGAACGGTAATCAGGGCCCATGGAACAATCAGGGCATGTCACCGCAGAACGGGAATCAGGGCCCATGGAACAACCAGAATGGCGGCATGATGCCGCCTCCGTCCGGCAACGGACAGGGGCAACCATCTCAGCCGGGATCCGGCCCAGACCAAGGCGGGCAGGGCCCAATGCCCAACTTCTGCCTTATGAAGCCGGAAAAAGTGATGAAGTTGATGGATACCGAGATCCCGCAGGAACATTGGGAAGAGTTTTCCACTATCGTCGATGAGCAATACACGAAATTGGAGGATCGGGTGTTCACGATCCAAGACAGGCTGGACGCCGAGCAGGAGAAGAAAAAGCCGAGCGCCTCAAGAATGAAGACTCTGAAGAAGCAGCTCGCGAAAGCGGAGAAAAACCTCGTCAAATGCGAGGCGGTCCTCTCCGCCGTGCAGGAGAAAGCCGGGACGACAGATACAAGCGAACAGACTGACGAATCGATCGACGCATCGGAATGACGGAAACGGCGGATGATCCGGGCGGCGCCTCATAAACCGTGGACGCCGCCTTTTTTCTCCAGAGCTCTCTGTTGCCTTGGGAATCAACCGGCGGCGCGCAGCGGGGGGTATTTAATCGCGGACTCGCATTCGACTCGAATTCAACTTGGCAGGCGCTGCTGCAAAAAATCCGAACTGATCTGTGCTGCTAGCGGCGCGGCGGCTGCAAAACTTCGCGCGCCCAGCCGCCCGCGCCGCCGATGTTTTCCGGGCGATTTTAAGACGTTCTTTTTCGGTCAGTTTTATCGCTCACCACATGGCGGAGAATATCGTTTTCTTATCATGCCCTCGAGATTGAGACGATAATTCTAATCTTCACTCTTGTGGAGATAGGGATTCATACCAGGACAACCGTTGCGAATCCAACACGGTTTCCGCTCATGATTTGGAATACGATCGTTGACATCAGAAGTCTCTCCAACGTCGACAACATGGTTGGAATTGTTGATGAGCACATAGACACAACCGAAACTTTGAGTGAATCCTCGGTTGTGATCGTATGGTCCTTCAAAGGGATAACCTGCAATGTCCATAGAAAAAAACTTGGAATGAAGTATAGGTCTCCATTGTAGAACAATACCTAGAACAAAGTCAACTTGTTCTCATCAATCGTCTACTGTACTATTCTGGTATGGTTAAGCGCAAGCGTGATCAATTGCACGAAACACAGCAGCGCCTGCTAGAGCTTCTAAAACAGAATATTGATGATCCTCTGACCATTAGAGAATTGCAGGAGGAACTGGGGCTATCCTCTCCGAGTGTTGTACAGCATCATATTTTACAACTTGAGAACAAAGGATACCTTCGTCGTAATCCGTCTAATCCAAAAGACTACCAAGTACTGGCAGATTCACCGGACAAACCTGTAGCGTATATTAACCTTTACGGATTAGCTCAATGTGGTCCAAAAGGATCTTTATTGGATGGTGATCCAATAGATCGTGTGCCTGTTTCAACAAAATTACTTGGCTTTCCTTCGGAGTCGGCATTTATGGTTAAAGCGAAGGGTGATTCCATGGAACCACGTATCAAAGATGGTGATCTGATAATTGTGAAAAAAACACCTACAGCCGATAGTGGAGAAGTCGTTGTCTGTGTGAATAATGGTGAAGCAATGATTAAGATGTTACAGAAAGAAGACAGGCGTATTTTTCTGGTATCATTAAATAACAAATATGCTCCATTTACTGCAGATGAAGATGATTTCCATATCGAGGGCGCCGTTAGAGCCATCATGTCACATTCCCTAATTGCATAACTGTGAATAGTGAAACAATTAATGATCGGCTTAAAGTGTTCAATGCTGATGCATTTGAACTGTACGATCAGTGGGAAAGCCCAACAACCATCATTGCAGATGGTCCATACGGAGTAGGAGGATTTCCTGGTGACCCACCGACTCCCGAAGGACTCGATAAATGGTATGAACCGCATATTGAACAATGGGCACTACATGCAACTCCTGAAACAACTCTCTGGTTTTGGAATACCGAAATTGGTTGGGCAACTGTTCATCCCATTCTTCAAAAATACGGATGGCAATATCGTTGCTGTCATATATGGGATAAGGGCATAGGACATGTGGCTGGTAATGCAAATTCAAAAACACTGCGTAAACTGCCCGTTGTGACAGAAGTATGTGTTCAGTATGTGAAAAAAGCTTCTTTCCGCGTTGAAGGAGAGGAGCTTGATATGCAGGATTGGCTGCGACACGAATGGTCTAGGACAGGATTGCCCTTTTCACTCACAAATGAAGCATGTGAGGTAAAAAACGCTGCTACAAGAAAATACTTCACGAAGTGTCATCTTTGGTACTACCCTCCACCCGAAGCATTTGAGCGCTTGGTACAATATGCAAATGAATATGGAGAACAAGCAGGAAAGCCTTATTTCTCATTAGACGGAAAAAAGCCACTTACCCAAGAAGAATGGACAAAGATGCGTGCAAAATTTGAATGCCCCTATGGTGTTACAAATGTTTGGCATGAACCTCCCCTGAACGGATCTGAGCGATTAAAAAATGGTTATAAGTCAATGCATCTAAATCAAAAACCATTAAAGCTTATGAGGTTAATTGTCGAATTATCTTCCGATGAAAACGACATGATATGGGAACCTTTTGGAGGATTATGTTCCGGTGCTTTAGCTGCCTCTATGCTCTTCAGGAGAGCCGTTGCCGCAGAAATTAACAATGAAATCTACCGAACAGCTATTCAGAGACTGAAACGAGAAGAGGAATCTTCTCTATACCAACTCTTCAAGGAGATACCTGATAGTGCGCTCGTCAGTGCCTAACAATGTCGACCACTCTTGAATGGTGTTGCCGAGTAATTTTTTGCTCAAAACTTTGGTTTTAAATTCTTCCAATCCCTGATGTTCGATGCGGTCAATTTTTGCAAAGTTTGTATCAAGTCTGTATGGATATTTCCCAAGAAGTTTCTTAATAATCTGTTGATATTTAGGCGTTGGATCGTATGGATTCTGCCCATTAATACCAAGAGATAAAGCCTCTTTTTCTGCCTGCTGGAAAAGCTTTCTATTTCCTTGAAACTTATAACCATTGGTGTTTGTCTGCTGCAAATTAGCTGTCCGCTTTGAGGTATCTTCGGGCTCAAACACTAAGTAATCTGGTGGATTATGATAATGCTTATCTCTCGCAATTGCCAACTCCTTCGCAGAACCAATCCATACATCCACTATTTTTGGTTTACCATACAAAATATATTCGGGAAGCCATGCGATAAGCGCAACATTTGTCTGATTCTTTTTGAAATGCACGATGCTATCTTTGAATCTTGCCGTGATTTCTGTTGCCAAGGGAAACCATGTTTTTATCTCAATTCCAGGACTGGTTGATAAATTACTCACAAATAAAGCGTCGGGGAAGCCAGGGTCCTGTCTTATCCAATGGCCATTGTCATCCCATTTAATTTCATTCAACTTTTCTACTGTCGCAAATTCGATCATGTTTCCAATCAGTGGCGACAGTTTCGATATCACTTTTGCAAGATTTTGCGCATATTCAATACTTGAGGGTTTCGATATTTCCAAAACATCCAACGTTTTACCATTCATGCCTTTCAGTAGGTCGCTTGCCGTTGTCAGTACTTGCTTGTAGGTCATAAATCACGGATGAGTTCAAACAATTTCATACCAAGAGCCTTTGCGAGGCTTTCCGCATTGGAAAGTGTGATATTCCTCTTTGCTCTCTCAATCATTCCAACATACGTCCTATGCAATCTTGCTTTGGCAGCGAGCTCTTCCTGCGAAAGCCCAACCCTCAATCTGGCTTCTCGTAGTCTTTTGCCAAACCTTTTACTCATGGGTTCAGGCACAAACAAATCCTAGTAGTTGTATACTATAGTTCTACAGACTATAGTCTGTGTGTATGTTTTATTCTTCGGGGAGAAATTCGCGTTTGGCCACAAGAAGGTTCGAGCCGGCTCGGTGGTCGGGTTCTTTGGCGGTTTTCCGGAAAACGGCCAGCCGTCGCAGCGGCTATGGCCGGCAAGCGGCGGCGCTGGCGGCTGGGCGCGCGAAGTTTTGCAGCCGCCAATCAAGGAATGACCATTGATCGAACAATTGATCGCATTAATCGACGGCCTCAAGCTCAATGCCTCGGCGGTGAGAAGAAAAATTGATGAGGACTTCGAGCGTTTCTCGCGCTTCGCGGCGAATGTCCTTGGAATGGACGAGCAGAAGGCGAAAAAGATCAATCAGAGGGAGTGCGTGGAGTACGTGCTCAGGAACGGGACGATGGAGGAGAAAAGGGGGCTTTTGGGAAGTTTGAAAAACAAACTTATCCTCAGAAACGGCAGAGTCGAGCACTACATGGGGAGCCGAAGAAATAACTGCTCACTGACCTTGCAGAAAATACCGCTAACCTTGCCGCCTCACCCCCTGCCCCTCTCCCGCATTCGCGGGCGAGGGGAGCTCCGCTTCACCTCCGAATGAAGTGTAATACGGATTCCTCTCTCCCTTTTTGGGAGAGAGGTGGCGCCGCAGCGCCGGAGTGAGGCGATGGCTGCAGAGTCAGTGAGCAGTTACCCGAAGAAATACTGACTCAGAGACAGAATTATGCTATAAAAAAAGAACCATTTTGACCTGACTCAATGAATAGAATCGAAAGCACAGCGCGTGGCCTGTTAGAAACCGCAGACGTTCACGTTGGCGGCAATCGTCCACAGGATATTCATGTCCATAACACAGATTTCTATTGTCGCGTTCTGGCAGAAGGCTCATTAGGGCTTGGCGAGTCCTATATGGATAAATGGTGGAATGCCAATGCCCTTGATTCATTCGTAGAACACGTACTACGTGCGAATCTGCAAAAGCATGTGCGATGGAATCGCCACGCTCTCTGGGCAGTGCTCATGGCAAAAGTGAGTAACCGACAGACAAGGGAACGATCAAAAGAAGTTGCCAAACAACACTACGATCTCTCTCCTGAGTTATATGAGTCGATGCTCGATCCTTACAAGCAATACACATGCGCTTACTACGATGGAACGGAAGAATTGAACGCAGCTCAAGAGAAGAAATTAGATTTGATTTGCCGAAAACTGCAACTACGAGAGAATGACCGAGTACTGGACATCGGATGTGGTTGGGGGGGGTTCACGCGTTTTGCTGCGGAACGATACGGCTGCAATGTCACGGGAATCAGTATTTCGGATGAGCAGATAAAGTACGCGAGAACATCCTGCGAGGGGTTACCCGTAGATATCCAAAATCGGGATTACCGCAATTTGAAAGGCACGTATGACAAGATACTGACGTGTGGCATGTTGGAGCATGTCGGGCACAAGAACCATCGGCAATTCTTTCAGGTTGTTCACGACCACCTTTCGGATGATGGCTTATTTCTACTCCAAACCATAGGAGGCAACAAAAGAGGGACAATGACGGATGCTTTTACTGATAAGTATATTTTCCCGAATGGTGAATTGCCCTGTATCGCACAAATCGAAGAAGCGCGAACAGGGTTCCTCACATTACAGGACGTGCAGAATCTTGGCGTGCATTACTCCAAGACGCTGAGTGCATGGCACGAAAACTTCCTTGCCTCGTGGCCAAGAATTGCACAAACGTATGACGAACGATTTCGGCGTATGTTCGAGTATTACCTTCTCTCCTTTAAGGGAGCCTTCGATGCTGGCTATTTGCAACTTTGGCAGTTGGTCTTCTCGAAAGCAGGGCGCGTCTCGGATTATCGTGGAGTGCGTTGATGTATTTATTGCATGAATCGAACATGGATACCTTCAGGAATTTGTGCCGTGAAGGCAAACCGGTCATGTGTCCAATGTGGTTCATCACTTCGCTCCTCGCCATGCTCGGAGCTTCGGGGGACCAAGTATCTTCGGACTCGAATTCAACTTGGCAGGCGCGGCAGGGATCGAACCTGCGACCCCAGGTTTTGGAGACCTGTGCTCTACCAACTGAGCTACGCGCCTACGAATCTTTGAAAAAAAGAACAAAATCCATTTCGATTTTAACATTGATGCGCAGCGTTCCCGACTGCCTGTCCGTCCGTAGAATTAAAAAAATAAATTTCTGGTATCGCTTGCGAATTCTACATTCTACATTCTACATTCTACATTTTATTTCCGCGATGCCTCCGAAGCCGGGATTTCGGGGTGTAGCTCCGGCCTTTACACCGGCTCTTGAATGATTTTCATCCGCTTTAGTTCCCTCAATTCTTTCCATTTCCATCCGAAAAGGAAAGCGAGCACTACTGCCGCAGACCCGCCGAGGACGACTGAGAACGGGCCGCCAAAAAACTCGGCGACCAGCCCCGATTCGAAATCGCCAAGCTCGTTCGATGAATAAATGAATATCATGTTGACGCCGAACACTCTTCCGCGGAAGCGAGCCGGCACGAAAAGCTGGAGAATGGTGGAGCGTACCGTAACGCTGACGGCGTCAAAGGTTCCGATCAGAAACAGCGCGATGAAAGACAGCGCCGGCGAGACCGAAATACCGAAGACTATTGTTGCGATGCCGTATCCCGCCACGGCAAACAGGAGCGACAAGCCGGCTCGCTTAAGCGGCGGCCGATGGGCGAGTATCACCGCCATGATCCCCGAACCGAGCGACGGCGCAGCCCGGAGGATCCCCAGACCGGTAGCGCCGACATGCAGTATGTCTTTGGCGAAAAGAGGTAAAAGCCCGGATGCTCCGCCGAGCAGCACCGCAAACAAATCAAGCAAAGTGGCCGAGAGAATAAGCGGCGTGCGGCCGATGAACCTGAAGCCTTCGGTCAGCGCGTGCAAAGACATCGGCTCGCGCGAGGAAGGACGCGGAAGAGTCTTTATCCGCGAAGAAAAAATAAAGCCGAGAAAATAACAAAACACAGCCAATAAGAATGCGGTCGCCGCTGCGCCGGTCCACGCGATCATGCCGCCGGCGATCACCGGCCCCAGCACCGAAGAAAACCGGCGGCTCAGACTGGACCAGTTGGCCCCGTTTTCGGCATGAATATCCGGGATGGAATCCCGCATGATCACCGGACGGGAAATCGAGAGAAAAGCATTCCCTATGCCGCTCAACCCCACGGCCAAAAAGAGAAGCGAAACCGGAGAATCCGTCTCCGCCAAAAACATCATGGCAAATGCCGCCGCAGTCAGAATGCCGATCCCGGTAAGGAGTATGTGTTTACGCGAACGTTTGTCGACAAAAAAACCGACAGGCATGGCCAGGATGAGCACCGGCAAAAACATGATCAGCCCGGAGAGTCCCAACGCCGCCGCAGACTTTGTCTTTTCGTAAAGAAGCCAGCCCAGAGCCGTGCCCTGTGTCTGCGCGGCCAGTATCGTGACGATATGACAGGCCAGCGCCCATCTGTATCCAGGATGACGAAGGGCGGCATAGGGATCGTGGGTTCGCACATCATAAGTATAACGTCTGTGGACATTATCAGAAGTCAGCTTCGTAATTTTTTGGCATCCCCTGGCTAACAAATAGACTGTCATAACCAGGTTCTTGACATTATTGAATATAAATGAAAACTATATTTATATGAGCCAACCCACACCCTCCGAAAACTACGCCTATATCGAAGCGTGCATCGCCGACCTTAGGAGTCTCGATCCTGATCCGCGCAAAGAAGCCTACAACGCCTCGCTGGTCCAAAGAAACGTAGTCAAGCTTGGTGCGGAAACTGTTCAGGAACTGGCCAGAGGCTTAGGTGCCAGGATTTTGAAACTGACAAATCGCGTCCTCCATGAGCCGGCATTCAATCCGGAAAACGAGGGGTAAAAAGTCGGTTCTCATCCAAGAAAGGAGACCGAAGGAAACAGGTCGGGTTGGCTGATTCTTCAGGTCGGGCAAGAACGCCCGGCCTGGATCTAAATTATTGTTTTTCAAAAATTTTTTTTCTAGGCCGGGCGTTCCCGCCCGGCACTGCCCGAAGGGCAGTCTGAAAGAGATAATGCGTTCAAAAGAAGTAGGGTATGATTTGAAACTGGATGGAGATCCGCATACATGTTCCGCGGCCGCTTCTGACTTTTACGGCCATCGCCGTTTTTTTGCTTTGGTGGACCGGGATAGTGGCCATGAATTTCGGAGTGAAAAAAGCGCAGGTCGACGGCAGTGGAGGAGGCGCCGCTTCGACTTTGGTGGCAAATGCAACGCAGGATTTTGACCGCGAACGGGTGAAACAGTCCGTTCTCGAGAGGCGTGAGGAGATACTGAGATACGAGCTGCAGATTCTCGAGCAGGAAGCGCTGAAGGAAAAAAACCCCGGGAAGCTGAAGGATCTGGAAGAAACCAGGTCGGTATTGCTGTCCATCATCCGGCAAAGGGCTGAGTCGGAGAAACTTCTGAAACTTTCACTGGAACAGCTCTGGGACGCCGAAGGCACGGTTTACTCGGACCTGGCGCCATCTCCGGGCGTCTCGTTCCTCTGGCCGGCCGAACCGGCATGGGGCTTGTCGGCGACCTTCCTGGACTCGGCCTACAGAGAACGCTTCGGCGTTCCGCATTACGCGATCGACATACCGATAGCGCAGGAGTCGGCGGTGAAGGCCGCGCGGGACGGGACCGTACTGAAAGTCGCCCTGAACGGGCTGGGCTACAGTTACATCGTCCTGAGCCACGACGGACAGATGGAAACCGTCTACGGTCATATATCGGCTGCCATGGTGAAAGAAGGTGAGAGAGTCCGGGCCGGGCAAATGGTCGCGCTTTCCGGAGGCCGGCCGGGTACACCGGGCGCCGGCCTTCTCACCACCGGCCCGCATCTGCACTTCGGCGTAAGGGTAGGCGGCACACTGGTGGATCCGGAACCATATCTGCCGAAAATCAGGTAAGGGAGGTAAGGAAAGTAAGGGAGGTCAGGAAGGTAGTGCAATAATTACTACCTTACCTACCTTACTTTCTTGACCTTCCTTACCTCCCTTACTTTCTCGTACGCTTCCACCGCATACGTATCCGTCATACCCGCGATGAAATCCTTCACCGCTTCCGGGAGCGAACCGCCTGTTTTATTTTTCAATTCCACAACCTTGCGCGGCGGGTTTTCCATGTACCGCGAAAAAAGTTTTTTTATGATTCTTTTACCGCGGCCGGCTTGTCTGAGAATCGCCGGGCTGAAATAAAGCTTCCGCCAAAGAAAATCCCGCAGTCCGGCCAACTCTTTTTCCATCGGGGATGAAAAACCCGCGAGCGGGGCTTCCGCCGAATACACGTCGGTCAGTTTTCCAATCCGATTAAACCCGATCCGCCGTTCAGTTTCCGAGTAAAGATCCATAATCAAAATATCCACCAGGGCGCCGCGCAGCTCGTTACCGCTCTTGAGTATTCTTTTGTTGCCTCGCGCGCCAAGCCTGGTCTTTGTTATTGCGTCCAAATCGAACAGTCCGGATCTGATTCCGTCCTCGGCGTCATGAGCGGTATAAGCGATCTCGTCGGCCAGATTCACGATCTGGGCTTCGAGTGAGGGGTTGCTGGAAATGGCATTGGAAAATGGCCGGCCTGCCGGCCGTAGCTTTAGCGGAGGCTGGTCGTGAGGCGTAGAATGTTTATCCAATCCTTCCAAAATCTCCCGGCACAAATTCAGTCCGGGGTATTTGTCCGAACGGTCCTCAAGCAGCGTCACCACTCTGAGCGACTGAAGATTGTGCTCGAAATTTTTACCGTAAGGCTTCAGGCATTCGCGCATGGCATCTTCCCCCGCATGGCCGAAAGGCGTGTGGCCGAGATCGTGGGCCAGCGCGATGGCTTCAGTCAGGTCTTCGTTCACCTTTAGCGTCCTGGCGATGTCGCGGCTGATCTGCGCGACTTCCAGTGTGTGGGTTATCCGCGTGCGAAAATGATCGCCGTGGCCAGCTATGAACACCTGGGTTTTGTGTTTGAGCCGACGGAAAGACTGCGTGTGAATGATGCGATCACGATCGCGCTGGAAAGGAAAACGAGTCGCATCATCCGGCTCGCGGTAAACCCGTCCCAATCCTCCACCGTGAGGAACGGCGTAGGACGCCAGATGATTATTGGCTTCGCGGATTCTTGCGGGGAGAGATTCCATTCTTGTTTTAAACTAAGTGCAAAAAGACTAACGCTATTCGGAGAAAATAACCAATGACCTATGCTTTAGCGTCTAATTAATTTTCAAATGATTAAATGACTAAAACGTTTTTGTCATTTGAAAATTAGTCATTAATCGGTCATTGGTAATTGAGGCTTGGTCATTTTCTCATACCATTTTGCATTTAAAACATAACTAATCGGTCATTCGTAACGGCATCATCTCGTACCGCGTAGCGTTTACTCAAGCCAAGAACTCCATACCGCCAGCGCGTCTGATTAAGAACGTTTTAAACGCGAAGTGGTATCATCTATCCCTTTCCATTGGCATCGTGTTTCGGCGTATCATTAAACAGATGACCCGTTCATCCTCATCGCATAAAGGCGAAAACGGAACGGTCGCGGTTATCGGCGGTTCCATCCATCAGCATGGCGCGCCACTTTTGTCGGCCCTCGGTTCGGAAGCCTCTGGTGTCGATTTGATTTATGTCGCGGTTCCGATGCCGCACGCTGAAGTGGCGAAAGCGACTTGTTTGAATTTCCAGGTGCACACTTTCGGAACCGGCAATTCGGATCTCATATCCGCGGCGGACCGGGAAAAAATTCTCGAATTGCTCGCGACGATGGATGCGGCGGTTATCGGACCGGGTTTGAATATGACTGGAAAAAACGTCACTTCCATCATGGAACTTTTGGAGGGATGCCCCTGTCCCGTCGTCGTCGATGCCACAGCCATCCAGCCGAAAACCCTCAGATGCCTGACCGGCAAACAAGCCGTTATCACGCCTCATTTGGGCGAGCTTGAACGGATGGGTCTGAAGGTCGGAGAGCTGCCGGAAACCTGCAAAAAATACGGCTGCACGATATTGCTCAAGGGACCCGCCGACACGGTGGTGAGCCCTTCCGGTGAGATCCGCACCGTGGACGGCGGGAACGCCGGGCTCACGGTCGGAGGAACCGGTGACGCATTGGCCGGCATCGTGGCCGGACTCCTCGCCCAAAAAGAAAACCCGGTTGCGGCCTGCATCGCCGCCAGCACAGCGGTCAAAAAAGCCGGCGACCGGCTGAGGGCGAAAAAAGGCTTCGCTTATACGGCGCGGGAGGTGATAAACGAAATCCCGGTGCTTTTAGCAACTCTGAAAGAATAATAAAAAAAGCTCCAGCAGCGGCCTTTCAGGCCGCGGAATATAAAAAATATTCTGCATAAACTTCGCGCCCTGAAAGGGCGCTGCTGATATGATTTGCCATAAGTCGCTTCACTTTTTATTTTCTATCATGATTAATAACCCTTTCAGCTTATTCCAGCCCTTCCATGAAAAAATCATTGTGAATTTTTTTTCAAAATCCGATGGGATATCTGACCGGGAAACATTGGTAAAACAATTGGATACCGATAATTTGCTGGCCTTGAAACAAGTCCACGGAGCCCGAGTCATCGCCGTAAACTCAGCTTCCTGGAAAAAAATAGAAGCTGATGCAGTTTTTACCGATCTCAAAGGATTGAATCTGGCGGTCAGTTTCGCCGACTGTCAGAACCTGGTTATTTATGAACCGGAAAAAAAAGTGATCGGCGTCGTCCATGCCGGCTGGCGGGGGATCGTCGCCGGTGTCGTAAATGAAGCGATTGATTTGATCGTCCGGGAATGGGACATTGCCCCGGCCGATCTCTATGTCGGCGCCGGCCCGGCGCTGTGCCTCGATTGTTCGGATTTCAGCGATCCCGGCAATGAAGTACCTGCGTTAAAAAATTTCATTAAAGGCAAGAAGGTCGATCTTAGGTCGGCTTTGGAATCCCAGCTTTGGGAAAAAGGCGTCTCCAAAGATCGTTTTGAACGACTCAGCGGCTGCACCCGCTGCGAACCAGAAAAATATTGGACTTATCGGGGTGGGGACAGGGAAGCGGTGAAGGGTGGATATACGAATGTGATGACATTGAAACTGCAATGAAGAGGTTACCGAAGGGACCGAAGTAAAATACTAATACCACTTCGCGTTTAAAACGTTCTTAATCAGACGCGCTGGCGGTATGGAGTTCTTGGCTTGAGTAAACGCTACGCGGTACGAGATGATGCCGTTACGAATGACCGATTAGTTATGTTTTAAATGCAAAATGGTATAAGCACATTGGTAACCTTTGGTCTTTTTTTTGGACCATCTTCAAGCCCAGGTGGGAACACCTGGGCTTGTGCCGGGCGAGAACGCCCGGCCTATTCCAGATATATTAATTTTTAAAATTATTTAGACATTCTAGGCCAGGCGTTCGCGCCTGGCATCAGGCCGGGTGTTCGCGCCCGACCTGAAAAATCGGTCCCTTCGGTCCCCTTTTCAATGAATTTTCTATTGCCTCATCCTATTCTGATGTAGGATAAATCCCAGTCTCGACGACCCGTCAGTCTTGCCAAACGCTTCTTCTCTAACAGCTTCATCGGGGAGGTCTAAATCTCCGGGCTTAACAGTCCGGATGCGGCCACCCACCTGGTACGCCAGGGACGAGCTAAGGCGAGATAACGGTCGTCTTGATGTGAGCGCGAAGACGATAGATATTTAGAACCAGCTGTTTTATTTTTTCCCTGAAATTCTCCTCCGAGAACTGTCTGGCTGACTCGCGGATGGCGCTTGAGTCCCAGGACAAAGATCGGAATTTTTCAATTGCTGACGCAAAGGCCTCGATAGTCTGCTCCGGAACCAGGAGCCCGGTCTTTTCATCGGTCACCACGTCCAAAATTCCTCCTTGAGCATAAGCAATAACCGGAATGCCGGAGGCTTGGGCCTCAAGCGGCACGATACCGGCGTCTTCCACTTGCGGAAAAAGCAGGCAATCGGCATTCGCATACAGCTCCGGCAAATCTTTATCCGAAACAAAACCGAGAAACTCGACCGTCGGTCCCGCGATTTTTTTCAGCCGAGCCATGTCTGTTCCGGTGCCGCCGATTTTCAGATGAAATTTCATTTTATTCGCGGCCTCTATAAGTAAATCGAAGCGCTTGTAGGGGACCAACCGGCCAAGCGCCAGGAAGTACGGGTTGGGGTTGGGGTTGGGGTTCCCGATTCCTGTTTCAAAAAAACGTTCTTGCACCGGCGGCGGAATCACCGTGCTTTCCCGTCCATAAATTCTTTCGATACGGAGCCTGGTTTCATTCGAATTGGCGATGAAATAATCCACCCTTCTGGCAGTGGAAAGATCCCAGCGGCGGATTTTTTTCAGCTCGGAACGGACGAACATCCGGGTGAGTCCGCGGATCCTGAAATCCTTCAGATATTCCTCCTCCATCTCCCAGGCATACCGCATGGGTGTATGGCAATAACAGACATGCACCGAGGTCTGCGGGGGGATCACGCCTTTGGCAACGGCATGGGAAGAGCTCAGGATCACGTCGTATCCCTCCAGGTTTATCCGCTCGACCGCCCGTGGCATCCAGGGCAGCAGGTATTGGTGGCGTCCGGTGAATCCGTAGATCCTCTGCAAAAATTTGTCCGGCCGGATATCGGCTCCGGAGAGCGGCCCCAATTTTTCCGGTGAAGCCGCCACGGTCGTAAATATCGGTGCCTCCGGCCACAGCTCATGAAAAGCCGAGACGACATGCTCGGCGCCGCCGTATGTCGGCAGCCAATCCGCGATCAGGGCGATGTTCATGGGTTAACTATACCGTTTGTAAAAGGGTTTGGGTTAGGGCTGGGGCTGGGGCTGGGAAAGTCCCAACCCTAACCCAAACCCCAACCCTGTATACTTCCCGCCATGCCCCTCAATGCCCCGACCAGACTGCCGGCTTCCCTCCGGCGCCGGGCGACTCCGCTGACCCGCAAGCTGGCCCGGAAATATACGGGCGGGTCCGAGCGCGCGCTGAGGCGGCGGCGGGAACGACGGCTCCGTTTTTTCCGGCGGGTATCCCGGATCGGATCGGTTTTCCTCTCGGAATTCCGGATTTGGCTGATAATCGGCATCTCGATATTCGTGATAATGACGGCGACCATCCTGCTGGTCGCTCCCATTTTTGACGTCAGGCAAATCCGTATCCGCAGGCAGGATCCCCGGATCGACATAGCCGAGACCGAACAGGCTCTGGCTCCGCTTTTCAGACAACGCCTGGTTTTGGTGACCAAGGGGCAGGTGTCCGCCATGCTCAGCGCGGAATTTCCGGACATCGAGCGGGTTGAAGTCCAAAAAAATTATCCCTCGGCCCTGGATATTTCCATTTTCCTGGAGCCAGTGGTGGCATCGGTAAAGATCGACGATTTGCAGGTAAGCCCGAAAACCCAGTCGGGCAGAGAGCTGACTTCATCCGGAAGCTCCGGCTTCAGTTATCTCACCCGGAACGGATATTTCGTGAGCAGCCCTATCAAACTGAACCCCGGGATCCCGATCGAAAACCTGCATGTCACCGATTGGGGGATCCGCCCGCAAAACCGCACGGAACTGATCAGCCCGGCTTTTTTGAAAACAATTTTTTCGGCGCGGGACATGCTCCGTTCCGACTTCGGATTGAGCGCGAAAGACATAACCATATTTCTCCGCGCGAAGGAGTTTCACATCCGGACGGAAAAAGTGGCTTTGTGGTTTGATTTAACCAGTCCGTTGTCCGTACAATTCCAGCGCTTCCGGGAGCTTCTGAAAAATCTCCCTCTTGACCAGGTCAAGGAATATATCGATTTGCGCATCGCCGACAAGATCGTCTACAAATAGCGTCTCATGTTTGCCGCCCTCACTTCGCTTTTGTTTCTCGGCATTGTCCAGCCCCTGACTCCGCAAAAAGTCCGTACTTTGCCCGGCGTGGAGCTTTTAAGCATTGCTCCGCCCGCCAGGCTGACGAGCTCCGCTTTCAAGCTGCCCAGACTCTCGGCTTCGGGAGCGATACTGATCGACGGCCTCAGCGGCGAAGAGTTAAGGAGCATCAACCCGGACCAAAAAAGGCCTACGGCCAGCCTGGCGAAGATAATGACTGCCCTTTTGATACTGGAGAACCACCGCCTGGATGAGATCGTGACCATATCGGAAATAGCCGAAACGGTCCGGGGCAGCTCGGTGGGACTGAAACCCGGCCAGCATTTTTCCGTCGGAGCCCTTCTGAAAGCCATTCTCATACCGTCGGCCAACGATGCGGCTTATGCCCTGGCGGTTTTCCATTCGCGCAGTATCCCGGCTTTCGCACAGGCGATGAATGACCGGGCGCTGACGCTGGGGCTAAAAAACACTCATTTCAGCAACCCGGCCGGCCTGGACAACGGCGAACAATACTCGACACCGAGGGACATGGCCTGGCTCACCATGTCCGCACTCCGGAACCCCGCGTTCAGGAAGACAGTCGGCACCAGGTCGGCCAAAATATTCAGCGAAGAGGGAAGGGAAATAGATATACGGAACACCAATGAACTCCTGCACTATAACCCGGATGTTTTCGGCGTGAAGACCGGCACCACGGATGCCGCCAAAGAGTGCCTGGTGGTTCTTTTTAACATCCGAAACCATCCTTACCTTCTCGTGCTGCTCGGTTCGCAGGACAGGTATACTGACAGCCTGTATGTCTTGCAGGCGATGAATGCCGCCAAATAGACCGTCTTCCCCATGCGAGCCCCCCGCTCCCCCGCTCACTCGTGGCTTTCGATACGCGTCCGGTTGCTCTGCGCCGGGATTCTCACGATTTCATTGTTCCTGCCGCCTTATGTGCCGGACGCAACCTCTTCGCCGACTCTGGAAATGGATCCGAATCCCCGCGGCTTTCTGATGGCTGAGGACGGATTCCTAGTCAAGACATCGTCGCTCACCGAACAGGGAATGCGCAGCGCCTTCAGTCAGGGAATCATCCATACCGTGGAACCCGGCGAAAGCATCGCCAGCATCGCAAAAATGTCCTCTTTGAAACCGGAGACCGTCAGATGGGCGAACAGTCTGGGCGACAAGGACACCGTAAAAGCCGGACAAAAGCTGCTGATTTTGCCGGTTGACGGAGTATTGCACAACGTCAAACGGGGACAAAACCTGAATACCATCTCCGAGCTTTTCCAGGTCCCGAAGGAAATAATCGCCCAGCAGAATAAAATCCAGGGAGGCTATCTGCTGGCGGGACAACAACTCATCATTCCGGAGGGGAAGCCGATAGTCGAATCTCCTCCCAAACCGCCCAAAGCAGTCACCGGCAAACCGGCAACGCCGAAATTCAATCCGAAATTCCCGCAAATCAAAGATTTCACCAGCGAGCCGACTTACGGGATATTCCAGATGCCATGCGACTGCTATAGGACCCAGGGCTTCACGGCTTCGCATTTCGGGATTGATTACCAGCGCAAAGGCGGATCGGCGATATTCGCCGCCGAAGCCGGGACAGTCGTGCGTTCCGATTACGGCTGGAACGGAGGCTATGGCAACGTGGTCGTCATCGATCACGGCAACGGCGTGCAGACGCTGTATGCCCATAACAAAGAAAACTACGTCGTAAAAGGCGACACCGTGATCCGCGGGCAGCCGATCGCTTTCATGGGTAAGTCCGGCCGGGTCTACGGCCCCACCGGCGTCCATGTCCATTTCGAAGTCCATGTAAAGGGAGTGAAGAAGAATCCGATGATTTATCTTCAACAGTGACTGAGGCCGGCTTCTCGTGTTTTCTATCGCACAGAAAATTGCTAATACCATTTTGCATTTAAAACATAACTAATCGGTCATTCGTAACGGCATCATCTCGTACCGCGTAGCGTTTACTCAAGCCAAGAACTCCATACCGCCAGCGCGTCTGATTAAGAACGTTTTAAACGCGAAGTGGTATAAATTTGTTAAATTGCCACACTTGCCTTCGTCCAGCCTTCGAATCTGCTTCGACCGACAAGCAAGGTTTTGGTTGCAGGCTTGCGAAACGCGCGGTTGTTGTATGCAAACAATTTAGCAATTTAGCAATTTAACACTTCTTCGAGCACTCTTTTAAAACTTCCGGCTCTTTTACATAACTATCCAAGTCGTCCTCTCGTCAAACAACTCCTGGGCGGGATAATTGATGATATCCGCGGGAATCTTTCTCATCTTTTCGAGTAATTCATATTTTGTCTTGCCCGAAATCAGAAAAAATCTTCTTTTTGCATGCTTAAGAAGCGGCAATGTCACCGAAATCCTGTCCCGGACTTCGAATTTGTCCGTAACCGTATGGATCACGGTCGCTCCTTCCGCATCTAAAGTAAGCGGCGGAAAAAGCGAAGCGATGTGTCCGTCCCCACCCAGACCCAAAATCACGATGTCCGGTGTCATGTTTTTAAGCGATGCGGTGTAATCCTCGATGCATTTTTCAAGCGGCAGGGAGGTGTCTGGTAAAATTCTTTTCGCCGCTTGTGCCGGACCCCGCAATAAGGTTGCTTCGATCATTTTTCGGTTGCTTGCCTCGGACTGCGCCGAAACATATCGTTCATCGACCAGGAAAAAAGTCACCCGCTGCCAGTCGACTTCAGGTGACTTTCCAAGCTCGCCATAAACGGGACGCGGCGTTTTCCCGCCGGACAGCCCGACGGTTATGTTTTCTCCGCCAGCCTGAAATCCGTTCATCGCTTCGATGATTTGCTTCACCGCCGTGGCGACAAAATGCGCTTCGTTGTTACAATGATATATATCCATGGATAAGCAGGCTTCAGCTTTACCGCTATTTTAATCACTCAAACATAATTGTTAAATTGTTAAATTGTTAAATTGTTACGCAAGGCACGGCGTTCGCGCACGCTATTCCAAGCGAAACGCGGGTTGTTGCATGCAAACAATTTGGCAATTTAACAATTTAACCTTTCTCATACCATTTTGCATTTAAAACATAACTAATCGGTCATTCGTAACGGCATCATCTCGTACCGCGTAGCGTTTACTCAAGCCAAGAACTCCATACCGCCAGCGCGTCTGATTAAGAACGTTTTAAACGCGAAGTGGTATCAGAGGCTCTCCTGTTTTGCACAAAATTCAGAACCATTCGTGCCCCTGATGCCTGATAAATTCATCCGCTTCCCTGGGATACGGCGATCCTGCGGGATAGAAATGGAGCGGAGTAGATGATTCCTGGAGAAATTTCTGCAGAGGGTCGATCAAATGCCAGCAGGCCCGCACTTCCTCGGGGTCCAAAAACCATTGACGGTGACCGTTTACCGCTTCGAGCAGAAGCAGGCTGTGTTCCGGAAGACAATCCCCCATGCATACCAGCGGATCTTCCAAAACCAGAGGACGGAATTTCGGTTCGCTGCCGCCGAGCTTGGTCTGGAGGTGCAACTTCAGTCCGGCTTCGCCCTGCAGAATGATGTCGAGCCGGTTCCTTCTCTGGTCCGGCGCCCCGAGAAGCGGCGGCGAATCCTGGAATTCGATCGTGATCCTGGTCTCTTTGGCCTTCAGCCTTTTACCGGACCGCAGGAAAAACGGCACACCCTCCCACCTGGAGGAACGCGTCATAAGCTTCATGGCGGCGAATGTCGGAGTCCTGGAATCGGCTGAAATCCCTGTTTCCTGCCGATACCCGGCTCTGTCTTTTCTCCCTATGGCGCCCGCGGCGTACTGACCCTGGAAAATTATCTGCGAAAGGTCGGAAGCCGGCGGGATATAAAATTTTCGGACGGCGTCCAGGCGTGATGCTTTCATCTGGCCGGCATCGCCGAGGCGCATGGTGAGAAGCGACGCCATCTCGATGAGGTGGCTCTGAAACATATCGCGCAGCGTCCCGACCGCGTCGAAATAACCGGACCGGCCATCGAGTCCCCGGGACTCGGAGGCAACTATCTGCACGTTGTTTATCAGGGTATTTTTTAAAAGCCGCTCGATTACCGGATTGGCATACCGCAGATAATAAACGTTCCTGACGGCTTCCTTTCCCAGATAATGATCCAGAATGAATATCTCTTCGCTTTTGAAACAGGCGTCGAGTCGTGTTTTTATCTCCTCGAAGGATTTCAGATCCTGCCCCACGGGTTTTTCCACTATGCAGCGAAAGCCTTTTTTTGGGTCTGAAATTCCGCCTGAACAAATATTTTTCAACGTCGATGCGAAAGCCGACGGCGGGATTGACAGGTAAGCCAGCCGGACGGTTTCCGGCCATCCCGCTTCGATATTCATAAGTTTGTTTTTCAAGCCGATGAAATCGCCCGGCGCGTCATATCCTCCGGCATGATATGACAGGTGATTCAAAAATTCTTTCAGGACGCCTTCGTTCACTTCCCCGGCATCAGCCTCGACGGAGTCGGATACAAAAGATTTAAATTCACCGTCCGACATCCGGGTTCTGGAAAAACCGACGACGGCGTAATCGGCCGGCAGACGGCCTTTGAGCGCCAGATAGTACAGCGCCGGATAGATTTTTATCCGGGCCAGATTGCCGGAAGCGCCGAAAAGAACCAAAGAAAAGGGATGGTCTACTTTAAGCATGTGTACAGTTTATTTTAGCAGAAAAAGATACTTTCTTTTTTATTGCTAAATTGCTAAATTGTTACGCAAGCGAAACGCGCGTTGTTGCATGCAAACAATTTAGCAATTTAGCAATTTTGATTGATGGACGATCTTCTAAAACTTCTGGCCGACTTGCAGATCTCCTACGAGCGTTTCGACCACCCCGCCGTCTTCAGCTGCGAGGAGTCCGACCGGCTCTGCCCGCCTATGCCCGGCGCGCACACCAAGCAGCTCCTTATGCGCAGTAAAAAAAGGGACAAGTATCTGCTGGCCATCGTGATGCATGACAAGCGCGTCGATACCCGCTCTCTCAGCAAGGAATACATGGTGCAAAGTTTCAGTTTCGCCTCACCGGAGGACTTGAGACGCCTGCTGGGTGTCACTCCGGGAGCGGTGACGCCATTCGGATTACCCTACGACAAAAAGCATGAGATCGAAGTCATCGTCGATGAAGACGCATGGAACGTCGGCCAATTCCGGTTCCATCCGCTCACGAATACGGCGACGCTGATAATCGACCGGGAAGGATTCGAGAAATTTTTGAAACATACCGGACACGCCTTCACTGTCCGAAAAATCCCGCAAAAAACCTTATACCAAATCGCAATTAAAACCGCACCAATCCTCAGCTGAATTGTTTTCTGCGATAAATGCCGCGAAGCGTTTACTTTGGCCGAGAAATCAGCAACATATCGCTCGGAGCGATTAGTGGTGTTTAAAACGCGAAGTGGTATTAATTTGATTTTCTCCTGCCCCAAACGGATGTGTAGGTTTTTTCGAGCAGGTTGCGAGCTTCAGCCCGTACGTCATCTTTCATGGCTTTCATTGTTTCGTACAATTCCAAACTTAGCTCAAACGCACTTTTACGATGTCTTTGCCGCAAAGCCTCCTCGAGTTCCCCCGGGACAGTGTCGAGCATGGCCGATAAAATCATCCGTGCCTCCCTTTCGGCATCGACATATTCGATCTCGGGATTCTTCGCAACCATGAGTAAAAAAAATTCTTTGCAATTTTGTAGGATTTAAGTATTTTGTCAATGAATTTCAATTTTTATTTAGACTAGAGTGTCGCCACATCATCGCCTATCAAGAGTGACGCCAGGGAACTGGCCCGATACGCGTCCCCCAACCTTCCGAGTCCGGAAAAGGTGGGAATTCCAGCCCCGATACGGGGAAAGATAGCAACAATCTGCAGCTTTCCTCTCCCGTGGAAATGCTCTTTTAAAATGTCGACGAAAGTTAAATTGCTAAATTGTTAAATTGCTCGCAAGCGAGACCTGAATTTTTTTAATAATTTAGCCATTTAACAATTTAACAATTTTCTTTTATGTCCCACTTCTTCACTTCCGAATCGGTTACCGAGGGCCATCCCGACAAAGTCTGCGACCAGATCAGCGACGCGATTCTGGACTATGCCTTAAGCAAGGATAAAAATTCGCATGTCGCCTGCGAGTGTCTGGTCACCACCGGACTCGTGGTCGTCGCCGGAGAGATAAAGACCTCCACCTACATACCGATAGCCGAGCTTGCCCGGGAAACAATCCGGCAGATCGGTTACGACGACGCGATTTACGGCTTCGATCACAAAGCCTGCGCGGTGGTGGTGTGCGTCGGCGAGCAAAGCGCGGACATTCAAATGGGCGTCGACATCGACAAAAACAAGCAGAAAGAACAGGGGGCGGGGGATCAGGGACTTATGTTCGGCTTCGCCTGCGATGAGACGCCGGAGCTGATGCCACTGCCGATATCGCTGGCCCACCAGCTCACCAAAAAATTGGCCGATGTTCGGAAAAAGAACGGACTCAATTTCCTGCGGCCGGACGGCAAAAGCCAGGTCACAGTTCAATACAGCGATTCTGGCTTACCCGAGCGGGTGGAATGCGTGGTGGTTTCGACCCAGCATGCCGAGGAAGTAAGCCACGAACAAATTTGCGCCGACGTGAAAAAGCACATCATCGAGCCGGTCTGCGGAAAATACATCGACTCGAAAACGAAGTTCCATATCAATCCGACCGGACGGTTCGTCATCGGCGGCCCGCCGGGGGACTGC
>MFXU01000042.1:24287-29738 GCA_001788965.1 Candidatus Peribacteria bacterium RIFCSPHIGHO2_02_FULL_51_15
CGGCGGCGGAGCCTTCTCAGGGAAGGATCCGAGCAAGGTCGACCGCTCCGCGGCCTACGCCGCGCGCTGGATCGCGAAACACGTCGTGAAAGCGGGTCTCGCGAGGAAATGCGAAGTGCAGGTTGCGTACGCCATCGGCATCGCCGAACCGGTCTCAGTCCACTGCGAGACTTTCGGCACGGGAAAAGTCGGCGATCGCGCGCTCGAAAATGCCATTACGAAAGTTTTCGACCTGCGCCCGGCTGCCATCATCCGCGATCTGGACTTGCTGCGCCCACAGTACAAAAACCTCGCGGCCTACGGTCACATGGGCCGCGAAGACCTCGGAGTCAAGTGGGAGATCTGCGACCGGGTGGATGAGTTGATGAAGGCGGTCTGAACCATGATTAAGAGGATTTCAGGATTTCCGTTTTCCTCTTAATCCTCTTTTTCCTTCATCAGGGAAATTTCGGGGTTCATCGCTCCGGTCATACCACTTCGCGTTTAAAACGTTCTTAATCAGACGCGCTGGCGGTATGGAGTTCTTGGCTTGAGTAAACGCTACGCGGTACGAGATGATGCCGTTACGAATGACCGATTAGTTATGTTTTAAATGCAAAATGGTATCACTGGAGCTGCATGATCCTCGCCCCGGGATAGTAATATTGAATGATCTGTTCGGCGCTGCGGCCTTCAGTGGCCTGGCCGCGGGCTCCGCAGCCGGACATGCCTACTCCGTGTCCTTTGAGCGCCAGGCCTTTGCACCACGGGTCTGGTTTGCTTGTGAATATTGATGCGAAAGGAAAATTGGCCCAGCCGGCTTCGATTGGGCTTCTGGTCCGGCCGTCATCGGAGCTGAAATACGGCGGCTTGATCAGCTTTGAATTCATCTTCAAAACCTGGCCGGCAGTGGAAGCCGCCGCCTGAGCCCAGCGCGGGTTCGCGCCCGTCCAGCCGACTCCGCTATAAGATTGGAAAACCGCCGGATCGTCGCTGCCGTCATAGGGCTTGCCGGGAAATTTTCGTATGTCCGCTTGCATGTAATAAGCCGCATATGTGCGAGCGGCTACGGCGAACGCCCGCTGTTTTTCATAGGGCTCGGTATCCGGTTCCTCCGAAAGTCCCGCCAGATATTTTTCCAGTGGCAGCTCGTTTATCAGCGTCAATGCGCCGTCGACCACGCGGCATTCGATGTAACTCTGATAATCCCGCATCGCGCCCCGCACGGAATCCACGGTCAGAATGTCCGAGACGTTTGATTTCAGGCGTATTGCCGCGGACTCCGTAACTCCTTCCCCTTTTACCATCGCCACGCAATTGTCGTTCCTTAGCAGCAACTGGACGGAGGCGCCCGCCGCCACACGTATCCCATTCACTGTGCCCGCGTCTGAAAAGGTGACAATCGGCGAAGCTACAGCCGACAAACGAACGCGGATGTTTTTAGCGGCTGTAATCCGAGGATCTGCGGAAGATTTGACCTGAGAATCGGTGGTAGCGACGGACGAAGAAGTGTAAGACAGAGCCATCCTCCGTCTGCGGGACGCGGAATCCAGCCGCAGACCGGTCGTTTGAAGTTTCGTAATTGCGGGTGTTACGATCAGGGCTTCGTTGCCGTGAAAGGGATTTATAAAGTCGCCGGTCCTGGCCCGTCGTCCGGATACCGATATCTGGAAACGGACTCCGCCGATTTCCATCCAATAATTCCCCGGGCTTATCGGCGCCTGGAATATCAGCTGGACGCTTATGGATTCATAAGCCGGCAGGTCTGAAGGCAAAAGTATTCCTTTCGTTACGGGGATCCGGTTGAGCCCGTCGTCCACCCAGAGCTTCAGATCCGGGCTTGAAAGCTGTACTTCCGCTATTTTTTTGCCTTCATAAGCGCCGGAAATTCCGGAAGTATACGTGAAGCTTATGCGTTGTTTCCCCCCGGGATTTATCGTAACCGAGCTGCGCCCGATGAATGTTATTCCTTCGGCGACTCCGCCGCTCGCTTTTGAAGAACTGACGGAAGAGGAGGAGGCGATGTCAGAGCCCGGAGGGAAAACGACATTGGCATCGATTCGCCCTGTTTGAACGTTTTTGATTACCTGTGAAAAGGCGCCGCTGAAGTAATAACCGGGACAAAATGTCGAGAGCAGATCCCGGTGACGCACGATGGGCGAATCAAATGTTTTGCCGTGGAATTGCGCCGATTTTTTGGCATCCAGGTCGTATTTTTGCGCAAGGTCGAGAAGCAGCCATTGAAGGCTTTTTACCTGCGCCTGGGTGGGCTGCTCGATCTCGAAATTTCCCATCATCACGATGCCGATCGTGCCGGTGTTGTTGCAATATGCGTGCCCGGCCACCACCCCCGCTCCGCCGGCGCGGCCCTCGTAAATCTGGCCGGTTTCGTCGACTATGAAGTTGTAGCCGATGTCGCCCCAGCCTTTGGACAGGGCGTGGTATTTATAGAGCGCGCGCACCCTCTCGACCGGACTTCTTGGATCCCCGCGAACGAGCAAAGCGGTGTGATGCACGACGAGGAGTTTGACAGCCTGGCTGTATTGGAGCGGCCAGCGGTAAACACGGCCTTTCGGGTCTTTCCTGACAGTGGACTTCACCGCGAACTCTTCGGGGAAATTTTGCTGATTGAGCTGGCAGTCGGCGATCCTCTGCTCCGGCTGGGCGGACGAAGCCGTGCCGACATCGCCTTTGGCCAGATCGGCTTCGGACGGAGAACCTGAGGTCGATTCAAACAAGTACAAATCGTCGGCGCCCCATTCGTAACGGGTAAGAACAGCGGGGCTTCCGGAGTTATTCAGCGCGGCAGAACGGATTTTCACGGGATCTTTCGAAACGGTTATGGGATGAACGTCTTTAGGCTTGTTTACTCCGCGGATACGTATCTCTTTTACCGGAAAGGGAAGCATCTTTAGTTCGGTTTCCGTGCTTTCGGGGTCCTCCGTATCCGGATTTAAAAGTAGCCATACCGTCCAGCCTGCCGGCGTTTGGTAACTGAACAAAACCTGTTCGACCGGGTTCGAAATAGCGCTCAAGGCATCAGCCGGCTCGTCGAAAGTTACGGTCAAATAACCTGGAACCGGTGCCGCCAAAGTAAGCGGAACACCGCCAAGCAAAAGCGCGGCGGCGAGAACGAGTGTCGTTAGGCGGCGGGGCATGGAGCTTGATTTTAGCGTAAGACACGAAGAGATCGATTAAGAAAATTTAAGGTCGCCGATAATTAACAGTCGCTCGTATCTTCCAACCATCTTCTCAACCGCAAATTCCCGCTCCGCTTTTTCCCGGCCATGCCTGGAAAGCTTCTCCTTTAGAGACGGATCGGACAGGGATTTCATGGCTGACCCAAGTACAGAGCTGCTGCCGGCCGGAACAATGATCGCATCCACGCCATTTCGGAGATAAGAAGCTATGCCACAGGCATCGGTCACGATTACCGGTATGCCCCGCATCATGGCTTCTGCTGCGACCAGACCGAAAGGATCGTTATCGACGGACGGTAAAACCAGAGCGTCGATCGTCTCGTAGAATTTTTCGATGTTTTCGACTTCGGTCAACAGTCTGATTCGGGGTTGATTTGTCCCCAGACGTTCGGTGTCTTCGTCAATCAACCTTCGGATATAGCCTTCTTCCGGCCCGGAGCCGACAATGGACAAAGAAACTTCAGGTTGTGTCTGAACGGCCTGGATCAGGACATCGATTCCTTTTTCGGGGCTTAAGCGGGCGATACAACCAAGATGTAACTCCTTTTCACTGCTTTCCGGTTCTAAATTCTCTACTCCCTTACTCACCTCTGGCTGATCTTCTCTCTCCCTCACCCCTGGCCCCTCTCCCGATGGGAGAGGGGAAATGTATTTCTTAATTTTTTCCAGGACTCCATCAATGTCATTTAAGACCTCATTGTTTGATAATCTAATAATTCGGATTCCATACTCCGAAAGGCATTCTTCCCGTTCTTTATCATATTGTTTTTTTTCTTTTCCAAAATGAATCGGACCATCAATTTCGATTCCCAGTTTTTTCTCAAAACAATAAAAATCCAAGATTTTGGATTGAAACGGGTACTGTCTTCTGAATTTTTCACCCAATTTTCGGTCTCTCAAACGCTTCCATAGTATTTTTTCCGCTTCTATTGGTTCCTTTCGCATCCCCCTAGCAAATTTCAAAATCGTCGAATTCATCGGTTTTTTTACAATAAATTCCTTTCCATCTTCATCATTATTCCCCTTCTCCCCTCGGGAGAAGGGGCCAGGGGATGAGGGAATGTCTTTAGGGAAGTGCCCAGGGGATGAGGGAATGTCTTTAAGGAAAAGATCAGGGGATGAAAGAAGACCTTGGGAATGATGACTGGGGACTGAGGAAGAAATTCGTGGGATAGAAACCCCGTTTGGTATCACCACAATCCTTTGAGGATCGAATCCCAGCCCTTCGTAAAGCCGTTTGCTCAAGTCAGAAACACAAATTATCGTCGCGTTTTCAGAAGCTTTTTTCAGCGCCTTCAGCCACGGGTTCCATTTGAGCCAATTGCCTATCCGGTCATGCTCGATCCAAAAAACTTTGATGCCGTTTTTTGCCGCAAAATCAGTCAGAAGGATTTTTTCGCTGAGGCTGAGCATGAAAATAGCTGTGAGCTGTGAGCTGTGAGCTGTGAGCTTAATCAAGGTCTGAATAAGTCGTTTCTGCATTGTTTTCCGTCGCCACAAGAAACTTGCTGCACTCCATTTTGTCACCGGCGGCGGGCCAATTCTTAATTCGTAATTCTTAATTCGTAATTCTTCCGTGCGTTTAATCAATGCCCGACAACTTCCGAGGAACTCAACCTCGTGCCCTCTTTTTTTCAATTCTGCCATCAGACACATGGTCTGGTTTTCCAAACCTCCGTTTAGGCTGCTCTCAAGCGGGAAGCGGGTGAAGAGGATGTTCATCCGGAAATGGAGTTTACATGCGAATCCAAGGCTTCGCAGCCGGGACATCGTGTCCCGGATTTACGTCAAATCCCTCCACTTACTCCGGGGCACGATGCCCCGGCTGCGGGAACTTATGATTTCCACTTATTCAAAAGCTCCAACAACGTTTTCTCAGTCGCAAAAATATCTTCCGACATGCTGATCGTCGCTTCCGCACCCGCAATCCTTGCTTCAGCCGTATTCAATGCGTTGCTCGCCGAGCTGACCAGAGCTATCCGCGCCGCCGGATTCGACTTTTTCAGATGCCGGATGATCGAAGGACCATAAGTCGACGGGATATAGTAGTCAACGAAAGCGGCATCGATTTTGTGCTTATTTATGAGCTCAATCGCGCCTTCGCAAGTATCAGCGGTCAGGATTTTTCCTTTCCATGAGGTTTTTTTTAGCAGGCTCAACAGGTAATCCATTTTCCGAGGCGTGTCGTCGGCGATGAGAAAATTTGGCATAAAAACGTTTAAAAAAAATAATGATAAGTCGGGGGAAATTGTTATATTGTTAAATTGCTATA
>MFXU01000043.1 GCA_001788965.1 Candidatus Peribacteria bacterium RIFCSPHIGHO2_02_FULL_51_15
GATTATTTCATACACAAAATTGAATTGGGGGAATGCTTTGCACGGCGCCGGAGAGAGGCAGGGAGAGAGGATGGTCAAGGGCAAGGTTGCAGCACGCAGGGTCAGTGAGCAGTTACAATTAAGATATTTGACTATTTATATAAATAGGATTAAAATATAAATTGCTCTTTCGCACCACCGCAAAGCCGGGAGCATCGTGCCGACTTTTTTTGTCGATATAGTGCTCCCTGCTGACAAATAATCCTTGGAACTCCTGGAACTGCCTTTTGGGCTATTTCATTTATAGGGGATAGTCGAAACGGCAGTTCCGGATTCAAGGAACTTCCGGACAGACCTGTCTGTGACAGAAGGGTGGGTAGTTGTTATCCATTCGTCACAGTCTGCTCATAAGGCTTGAAGGAGCCTTGGCATCCGCTGCAGGAGCGGTGCCTAAAAGGAGATTAGCCGCCATGGCTACCACCAAGAGTTTGAGGTCCATTACCCAAATCGTGGCCGTAGGCAGCGTCGACGGGATTCTGACGGCAGCAGCCTTACTGCGTATCATCGGGAATGCCGAGGTGGACATCGTGTTCACCCAGGCTTTTACCGTCGACAAGGTCGACGTCTCGGCATGGAAGCCGGGACGGTGCGTCGCGTTCGTTGACCTTGCGGTCAACAACCGTGGCAAACAGATGACGGCAGCTCTCGTCCACCGCATCCGCGAGGCTGGTCACGAGCTCGTTGCGGTGTGCGACGAGCACAGTCGAGAGGACTGGGCGGAGATCCTTGGCACGTTCGAGGGGCTCGTTATCGAGCCTCAGAGCCAAGCCAAAGGGAAGTACCGCTCCAGCGGAGCAGTGCTTTTCGACGCCGCCCTTGACGATGAGCATCTGGACGGACCCGCTCAGATGCTCTGTTTTGCCGCTAACAAGGCGGACAGGATGGTGTTCGAGGGCGTTGGTGCCTTGGTGAATTCGGCGGTGAAGTCCAGAATTGCGGACGACAGCCGTCGTGTTTACTTGGCCCGGCACTTTGCCCAGAATGTCGAGCCCGACTCCACGATTCAGGGATGGATCAAGGAGTACGAGGAGATTCTGCGAAACCACGAGGCTATCCTTGCGGCGAAGCAGGACCTCGGCGATGGGATCGTCCGTGTCTCGGCGGTCGGGAAGACCGTCGACATGACGACCCTAATGCGTCAGCTCTACGAGAGCGGTGCGAGGATCGTCGTGTGCGAAAGCGAGCTCTTCAATAGGGGGCTTGGCCGAAAGACCAAGCAAGTTGCCTTCGGGTCGGGCGATAACCGGCTCGATCTGTTGGCCGTGATCAAGCCTTCCGTCCCGACTGCGTCGGGGTTCGCCTCCAAGGCGAACGTCGAGCCGGAGTACGAGCAAGTGGCTCTGGCCGCGATCCGCCGTACTTTGGCTCCGGACGAGCCCAAGTGTCCCGAGTGTGGCAACGCCGGTGGCATCCAAGGGGTCCCCGGATGGGGACCGTGCGGGACGTGCGGTCGAGAGGGGAGGAATACTGTATGAGAAACTTCCTTCTTATCGTTGCCATCCTGCTGGTGGTCTTCACGGCCATCGAATGGCTGGTGATCGAGATCCGGTGGTGGTTAGCGCCACCGGTGGTTCACCTCATCAACCGCGGCGTCGAGCGGCGCGTGTGGCTCATCCGGCTGTGGAAGCAATTCCGTAGCTGGAGGTACTGGCGCTACGAGGATGCGCGGCGCGCACGTGTGCGCGCCGACGCGGAAGCCAAAGGGGAACACCCGCGCTACTAAGGGTGCTTCTCATCAGCAGGGAGTACGGAGGGGTGGGCATCGCGCCTACCTCTCCTTCTTTTGTTTGATCAAGAATCAAGAATTACGAATTTCTTAATTCCTGATTAATAATTCTTGATTCTTCAACGACGTCCCTTTACTGGCACTCAAGCTTGTTGATTGCTATCATTTAATCATGGACATCCGGCAAGCGAGGCTGCTTCAGGCCATCATTGATCAGTTCATCGAAACGGCTATTCCGGTCGGGAGCAAGCGGCTTCTTCAGTCCAAGGAATTCTCCGTTTCCTCGGCGACCATCCGTTCGGAAATGGCCGAGCTCGAGGATTTGGGTTTCTTAGAACAGCCACACATCTCCGCGGGCCGGATACCGACCGTCAAGGGTTACCGGGTTTATGTGCAACAATTCATGAATCCGACGATGCATGAACGGACTGTGCGCGCCAGATTTGATACTCTGCGCGAACGATATTTTCAGCACAAGGACCGGGAGCGCGTTTACGAAGCCGTGGCGCTTTTGGCCAACATGATCGGCAACGTCAGTTTCGCCACCGTGCCGCACCGTGACCGCGTGTATTATCTGGGTCTGGCAAACGCCATGCGCCAGCCGGAATTCCAGGCTGACAGCATGTTTGTAAGCGGAGTCGTGGAAGTGCTGGAGCAGAGCCTTTCGAGGCTGCTTGAAAAAATCGAGCTCAAGGATGAAGTCCAGTATTTCATCGGCGAAAAAAACCTGAGTCCCCATTTCGCCAGTTGCAGCATGCTGATAACGAAATACAGGATCAGGGATTTCACCGGTGCGATAGGGATACTGGGCCCGGTGCGGATGGATTACGGATATAATACGGTCGCGCTGGATATGGTGGAGGGACTGCTGCGCGACTGAAATTTAATTGATAATTGAGAATTGATAATTAAGAATTAGAATAAGGCTTGAGAGATAATAATCTTCTTATGTATTTGAAACCTTTTTATTCATCAATGGGAGAGCGGCATATGCCTGATCATATCCATGAATGCTTTGAAAAAGCCGAAATTATCAATTCTCAATTATCAATTCTCAATTTTTTATAGCTTCATCAAAGTCCACCATCGTCTTGCTCCGCGTGCGCCCCGCTTTGCCGGACAGCGAAGACAAAAACTCGAGCCGGGGTCCGCTGATGATGGAGCCGGCCATATCGGCGATGCATTCGCTTCGGGGCTCTGTCACGTGTTTCGAGATCGGTACTTACCTGGGCAAGATCTGCTTTTTCGTGCGCGCTCCGAAAAGATCTATCGCGCTCATCGAAAGCCAGTTGTATGCGCAGTATCCGGATATCGACATCGAGGAAATGGATCCCCGGCTGCTGGATCCGCAGGGCAATGAAATTGTTTCAAGCATGGATCTGAAACTGGGAAATCCGGAACCTTATCCCATCAAACGGCATCCGCAGTTCGATGATCTCCTCGCCCGCCAGACGGTCGATACGATTGCCGGCATCACTTCGACTCTCGTGCGGTATGGAGCGCCCAATATGCGGGGGTGCGTTCAGATAGTTTTCAAACCGCTTTCAAAACGTCACCGCAAACGGGTACTCAAGTTTTTGCCTCTGCTCAAACGCGGTTTCAGTAGCCGGTTCGACTGGTATGCGCACCTCTTCACCCGCGTTCATCTGGCCCGCGGCTGGCGCTGGCTGGTTTTCCTACCGCTCAATATTCTGATGGGCGGCTTCCGGGCATGGTTTTCATTCGTTCCCTCAGTCGACGAAATTTCACTTTTGTCGGATACGGTTTCGGAGGAACAGCGATATGATGAGAATATTTCACGCATGGGACGGCGGAGCCACGAGAACGAGGATCCCATCGCCGCCATCGCCGACAAAGCCAATCACCTGATGTTTGTCTGCAACGTCCGTCTCAATGTCATTTCTGCGCCGGAATTCAAAGATCTGGCAGATCAAAAACTGGAGGAAATCGGGGGCAGCTTCAAACAATTCACGCTGCCTTATTGCAACTGGTTTAGAAATACGAAAATACGCACTGTTCATAAATTGCCGGAAGGATTTACCAGATCGCCTTTTACGCTTTCGGTGGAGGAATTGGCGACTTTATGGCATTTCCCGAACGTCCTCGTAAAGACTCCGAATTTGGACTGGGTCCTGTCTAAAAAGCTCGAGCCGCCGGTCGATTTGCCGATTCCTTCCCTCACACCGGCCTTCGCCAAGGCTCTGTCCGGCAAGCCTGGCTCATCCCCCGAAGGGGGAGGGGAATTTTCAGATATCACGGTGCTGGGAGAAGCGGTTTTCCGCGGAAGGCGGCTCCGCTTCGGCATCAAACCGGATGACCGCCGCCGCCACATGTACATAATAGGAAAGACCGGAATGGGAAAATCGACGCTTCTGGAAAATATGATTCATTCGGATGTGCTTTCGGGCAAAGGCGTCGCCGTCATCGACCCGCACGGGGATCTGGTCGAATCGGTGCTCAGATTCGTCCCGACAAGCCGGACCAATGACGTGATACTTTTTGATCCCGCCGACCGGGATTATCCGCTTTCGTTCAACATGCTGGATTCCGGGAACCCCGATGAGCACCCGCTGGTCGTATCCGGTTTGATGAGCGTGTTCACCAAAATGTGGCCGGACATGTGGAGCGGCCGGATGGAACATATTTTACGGAATACGCTATTGGCTTTGATCGAGACCCAGGGCAATTCGATGCTCGGGATTTTGCGCATGTTCGCCGACGATGTTTTCCGCGCGAAGATCGTATCGCACCTGAAGGATCATCTGGTCCGCAGTTTCTGGGAGGACGAATACGCGGGCTGGTCCGAGAAATACCGCACCGAAGCCGTAGCGGCGATCCAAAACAAGGTGGGGCAGCTGCTTTCCGTTCCGATGATCCGGAATATCGTGGGCCAGACTACGAGCAAGTTATCAATTCGTGAAGCCATGGACCAGGGGAAGATAATCCTCGTGAATTTGAGCAAGGGAAACCTGGGCGAGGACAATTCGGCGTTCCTAGGATCGATGCTGGTGACGAAATTCCAACTGGACGCCATGAGCCGGGCCGACATACCCGAGAGTGAGCGGCGTGATTTCTACCTGTACGTCGACGAATTCCAAAATTTCGCCACCGAATCTTTCGCCACCATTCTTTCCGAGGCGCGCAAATACCGGCTAAATCTGACTCTGGCCAACCAATATATCGGCCAGCTCTTAATCGGCGAACGGAATACGGCGCTTCGTGACGCGGTTTTCGGGAACGTCGGTTCGATGGTTTGTTTTCAGGTCGGGTCCGATGACGCCGAGGAAATGAGCCTGCAGTTCGAAGAAACCGTTCTGCCGAAAGACATTTTGAGCCTACCGAAATACCATGCTTACATGCGGCTCATGGTGAGTGGCATGCCGAGCAAGCCGTTTTCGATTTCCACCCTGGCGCCGCCGAAGACAGAGAAGGACGAAAAGAGGCTCAAAACTCTGCGCCGGACTTCCCGGGAACGCTACTGTGAAAAACGGGACATCGTGGAAGACAAGATCGGTCGCTGGCTGGAGAGCGCGAAGGCAGGGCGAAAGACCGCGGTCAAAGCTGAAAAAGCCAAAGAGAAAGAGCAGGAAGACAAAGAAAAAGCCAGGAAAAAAGGGCTTACGCTCGAACAATACCGCGCCTGGCGAGACCGGGAAATGTGGACCAATGATTTCAATGCGTTGCGCAAGAAAGCACTGACCGAACCGCTTACGACCGACGAGCAATCGAAGCTGAGTGATCTGGAACAGAAGCTTGAAAAAACCGGAGGAGTCCCGCCGCCGAGCAAGGCGATGCTGGAGGCGATGGCGAAGAAGAAGCTTGGTTTCTGAAGTAGCATGATGATGCTTCAATTATTAATAAAAAAATTGTTAAATTGCTAAATTGTTTCCAGGCGCCAACTTGCGTTTCGCTTGCGACCTTCGACCAGCTCAGGTCGCCCGGAATGACACAGATGA
>MFXU01000044.1 GCA_001788965.1 Candidatus Peribacteria bacterium RIFCSPHIGHO2_02_FULL_51_15
TAGCTCCGCGCAGCGGGGCGTGATAAAAGAGGCCGCGCTCGATCTTTGTTCTCTCTTAGCCGATAATGTACCACGTGGCCCGGTAGCTCAGTGGTAGAGCGCAGGCCTGAAGAGCCTGGCGTCGTCAGTTCGATTCTGACCTGGGCCACCATTATTAAATCATGGAATTATCCCGTAAAATTCTCTGGGGTTCCGCTGGCATCGTCCTGGTTGCGGTGATATTCGTTTCTGTCTCATCGGATAAAACTTCCAAGGAAGCCTCTCTGATCCCGGAACTTAAATCTGGTTCATCGAGTTTGGGTTCTTCGGAAAAGATCATTTGGGCAAGTTCCGCTCCCGCCGAGGTATTTTTGACGGAATCCGAGGCGAGAGGTACGCCTTTTGTCGTGAAAGATGAAAGGAAGGTCGTCTGCAATGCCCGGGGCAGATTCCTGGGAGGGGGTTCGGTGCCGCTTGAAGAAAACGAGCAGCCGAACCATCTGGTCGTCGATTTCGAAAATGAAACAACGACTCAATGCGTAAAAAGCAATTGCAAAACCGTTTCTGTAAAATTTCAGAATCTGGACGGCACTCCGGTGACGATTTTGCCCATAGAGATCAAAGAAGCTCTGAATGTTCAGCTCTATACCGAGGGTAAATACCGCGACTTTGAACCGGATGGAACATATTATTACGGGTCATGCCTGCCCGGGTGACTTATATCAAATTAAGGAAGCCCTGATTAAAACCCTTAAGGAAGCCCTGGTTAACTGCTTTTTAGAAAGAATCCAAAGGGATCGAAGAATCCCCACCCTCGCTAAAGCTATGGCGGGTAGGCAAGGAATCCGAGGATAATCGATTTTAATTCGTTCTAGCTCTTCTGTTTTGTTACAATCCAGGAAGTGGGGCTGTAGCTCAGCTGATAGAGCGCCGCATTCGCATTGCGGAGGCCGTGGGTTTAATTCCCATCAGCTCCACCATCGTTTGACACTTTTGATAATAGGAGCAGAATTTGAATATGTCATACCAATTTGCATTTAAAACGCCATTAATTTCCGCAGCCGAGGTTCGTTTACCTCGGCCCCGGGACGCCCGGGGAACCGAACCCGAGCTACGTATAAGTAGCGTTTTAAATGCAATTTCGTATCAGCATCTATAAACGATAGTTCCATATCTCCAATACTCGTAATACAGTTGCCAGTGCAACTACTTAACCATGGGTAACGTACATGAGGATTTTCGCAATTTTCAAATGCAAGCTTGTCTTTCATGGCCGTCATATAATCGCTATCTGGAACCGGAAAAGATTTTGTATAACCATAAAGCTCTTTGCATCCCATGGTTTCAATTGATGCCATAACCTCATTGCCTAGATTCCCGGCACAACGGCTATCGCAGCTTTTCTGCCATTCGTAATTTGTTTGGAAAACAGGGACATATTTCCATAGACCGCTCTCATAGAAGAGCAGTCCAAGAATTGATAAAAGAATAATAAGAATGATTACAATCAGCATGTATAGAAAAAAATGTTTCTTACGTATCGGGTCATCTACATTTTCCATGCTTATAAGGGGAAGGCATGGGCACAAAAGGGCACCCTGCTCGGCTGACCCAATGTTGACCGAGGGAGTTACCTCCACCCGACAGCGCATTGACCGAGGCAAGATGCCCCTTTCTACGCTGTGGAGTGGTATGGAGTGGCGGACACGGAAAGTCCGCACGGTCAAATTGGGTCAAATTAATTCTAACACCGATTTAGAATCGGAAAACAGCGGATGTACGATTTCCTCATTTCTAGTACAATTGTTTTATGATTACGAAAGATAAAATCTTAGAAGAAATCAAACGTACTGCAAGAGAGAACGGCGGGAACCCCTTGGGTATAAATCAATTCTCAGACAAAACTGGAATCAAGCCTTACGATTGGAAAAAGTTTTGGGCACGTTTTGGAGATGCACAAAAAGAAGCTGGATTTGTCGCAAATCAATTTAATAGCGCGTTTAACGATGAATTTATTATTAAAAAAATGATTGGTTTAATGCGAAAGCTCGATAAATTTCCGACTCATGGTGAGCTACGAATAGAAAAAAGCAATGATGCAGAATTCCCGAATAGCAAAAGCCTGTTTGATAGTAAGGAACAAAAACGCAAACTTGCTTACAAAATAATTGAGTGGTGCAAGGAAAGATTTGGATATGACGATATAGTAAAATTATGCGCCCCCTTTTCTGCGGGGTCTCTAGAAACAGAAAGATCGAATGATAACAATCCGATCAGGGAACTAGGCGAGGTATATCTCTTCAAGTCAGGCAAGTATTTCAAAATAGGGAAAACTTACGACACTGTACAAAGGGGGAAAGAATTACGGATTCAGCTACCAGAAAAAATGGAATTAATTCATTCTATAAAAACAGATGATCCAAGTGGTGTAGAGCTTTATTGGCACAGAAGATTTGAGTCAAAACGCATGAACGGAGAGTGGTTTGATCTAAGTTCACCAGAAATAAGAGCATTCAAACGATGGAGAATAATATCATAGGCCAACTTTCAGACTAGGGGTTTTAGCGATAGCATGCGTCCACATGAGCAGAGCAGAAGATATTCTTAAATACATTAAGAAAAATAATAGCAGCACTGCGCGGAAATTTGACGAGCATTTCGGTGATCGGGTTGAGGAATTCTGTCAAAGCATAGCCCCAATTTTTGAAGGACTAGATAATGCAATGATAGGTAACGTTGGAGAGCCACCAATCGCAGATCATATATTTCAAGGCGCCCAATTGGTTTGGGGTGGATTAAACTCGTTAATCGCCGCAATGGAAATATTGAGAAATGGCCATTGGAAAGACGCAGGTATAGTTGCACGATCTGCGCTTGAGACCTCATGTTGTGGACTCCATATGTCTCAAGACATTGCTATGTTTGATAAATTTAGACACGGGGAAGCCGAATATAGTGCCGCCGTATCTTTCGCAAGTAAGTTGTCGCGAACAATTCCAAGAACTTATGGATTGTTATCTGAATTGTTTACACATGTAAGCCAGTTACATGGAGTATTGCATTTTGATCGGACTACCGGATTGGGGATGTTCCCAGCTTTTAGAGAACAAGACAAACACCGATATGCAAGCTCTCTACTTGCTCTTGAAATGACTGCAAGTGATATAGAGCAAATATTTGAATTTATTTTTTTTAAAAACCTCCCTTCATCTAAACATTGGCAAAAAGACACAAGCGGAAAACTCCAATGGCACCCCAATCCCACCATTGGAGATAAATTCATGCGTCGGTTGATAGAATCTCAAGTGCTCGTGAAACAGAGTTTGGGCGGAAGTTATGAAATGCAATTACCGCCGAAAGAGATACTGGAAAGGCTCGGCTATTCTCATTTAATTGCCTAACACTGAAAGTTGGCTATACCACTGCAAAATTAGTTGTTCAATCCGGTTCCAACTTTTTCGTATCATCTCCACCATCGTTTGACACTTTTGATAATAGGAGCAGAATTTGAATATGTCAGACATTAATGTTCCAGAAGAATATAGTCAGCTCCAAGCAGCAGTACAAAGAAGCGATCTAGACCCTAGATTACGGGTGGTTATTGAAGCCGTTCTTGGAACCAGAGCGGTAGGATGGGCAGCGGGATATATTCAAGGTGGAATGATTCACAAAACTTTCAGGATGCTACAAGGCGAAATCCCCGTAGGTGATGTACGACCAGTTCATCCATTGAGATAACAAGAAATTGTGAGCCGCACAACCATAGTTTCCTAGACTCCGGTTGTGATTATTTCAGTTGAGTCGCTGCGGCTACGGATGCCACTAGGAGCGAAGGTTGGCTAAAAATATATGTCTGAATCCGGTTCCAACTTTTTCGTATCAGCTCCACCAAACTTCGCGCAGCGAAGTTTGCCCCGCGTAGCCCAAAGGGCGAAGTGGGGCACACTTCGACTTGGGCTGCGCTACGCTTGGCAAGCCATGTAGGTTTCAACATACTCGATGATCTGGTTCCAAGAATTTCGTATCATCTCCACCATTCGACTCGTCCAGTTCACTGCGGTGAATAGGACTCGCTCATGGTAAACCATCCGATTCCAAACAAGTCGAATAACCCTGAAATGATGACTATGAAACGAACTGCGACAGGTTTGAAAAAGCCTCCATGCCGGGATACACGGCATCCTTTCCAAGTTCTTCTTCAATCCTCATGATCTGGTTGTACTTCGCCAGCCGTTCCCCGCGCGAAGCGGAGCCTGTCTTGATCATTCCCGTGGAGAGACCGACGGCCATGTCGGCAATCGTCGTATCGTCGGTTTCACCTGAGCGATGCGAAAAGACCGCGGTCCATCCGGCAGCGCGGACCAGATTTACCGCTTCCACGGTTTCCGTGACGGTTCCGATCTGATTCAGTTTGATGAGCGAGGAGTTAGCGAGCTTCTCCTTGACAGCCCTCTTCAGAATGGCCGGATTTGTGACGAAGATGTCGTCTCCCATGATCTGAACTTTATGCCCGAGTCGCGCATTGAGTTTTATCCAGTTCCCCCAATCGTCCTCGGCCAGTCCGTCTTCGATTGAGATAATCGGGTACTTATTTGTCCACTCTTCCCAAAGATCAATCATTCCTGCAGCATTTACGGTTCGATTGTCTCGTTTCAATTGGTATCGTTCTTTTTCGTAGCAGGAACTTGTCGCCGGATCGAGAGCCAAGTGGAAATCCCGTCCCGGCTTGTATCCCGCTTTTTCAATGGCGTTCAAAATGATCCGCACGTATTCCTCGTTTGAGCCGAGCGGGGGAGCGAAGCCGCCCTCGTCACCGACGGTTGTCGGCAGATGGCTATCGTGCAGGATTTTTTTAAGCGCATGGAAGACCTCCGCGCTCCACCGCAGCGCCTCTTTGAACGTCGCAGCACCAGTCGCGACGATCTTGTATTCCTGAAAATCCGAAGACCCTTCGGCATGGACGCCGCCATTCAGTACATTGAGCATCGGGAGCGGAAGAATATATGAGCCGCCCGGGTGATACTTTTCCTTGATGTATCGATAGAGCGGCGCGCCTTCAAAAGCCGCAGCCGCCCTGAGGACGGCAAGCGATACGCCGAGGATGGCGTTTGCGCCGAGCCTCCCCTTGTTCGGCGTTCCATCGAGATCGATGAGTTTTTGGTCGATCTGTTCCTGTTCTGCCGGATTCATGCCTCGGAGCGCTTTTACTATTTCCCCGTTCACATTCTCCACTGCCTTCATGACCCCCAGACCCCCGTAACGCTTCTTGTCGCCATCGCGTAACTCAACGGCTTCCCGCTTGCCCGTTGAAGCGCCGGAAGGAACGGCGGCCCTCGCGCGATGACCGCTTGCGAGCATCAAATCGACTTCGACGGTGGGATTGCCGCGCGAGTCGAGGATTTCACGGGCGTGGATGGTGGATATTTTGGACATACGGCTGAAAGGGTAAGGAGAGATTATTAGATTGTCTGACGGAGAGAGATCACGGGAGGAATGATGTGAGAAAAATGGTGTTCACAAATACTCATCAATCCTCTGGTCTCCGATGAATATCCGATCCGATGGTTTCACTTCCCGGTCCAGGGCTTTTTTCAGGCCGATCCGCTCGATAACATCCATGAACCTTTTTCTGCCGCCAATCTGGTTGAAATTTGTCATTTTTGTGAACTGTTCAACGCGTTTTCCGATTACTCTGACAATTTCACCGGTCTTTTCTATCTTGTAAGCGCCCATTTTCTTGGAAAGCAGATGTGGCCGCAGCACCGGCAATTCTTCCGGCGAATTTACATCAGCCTCCGGCGTCTGTCTCATTTCTTTTTCCTTCAAAACTTCCGGCAGAAGCGCCTTCATCAATTGATCCGTCCCATGATGCGTGGCGGCCGAAATACCGGCAAATACCTTTATCTTTTCTTTTTTCAAGGCGGACATCCACGGACTTGCGTCCATCCCCGCCAGATCCAGTTTATTCAGTACCACGAATTCCTTCTTTTTTCCCAGAGCAGGGGAGTAGGCTTTCAGTTCCTTCCTTATATTCCTGTAGTCGGAGATTATGTCATCCCGGCTTAAGTCCAGCAGATGGATCAGTACCCCGCAGCGTTCGATGTGCTTCAAAAATTTATCACCCAGGCCCTTTCCCTCGCTGGCGCCTTCGATGAGTCCCGGTACGTCGCACAGAACGAATTCACGGTCTGAAACCCGCACGACTCCCAGATTCGGTATCAAAGTCGTAAAAGGATAATCGGCGATTTTCGGGCGTGCTTTCGATACCGCGGCGATGAGGGATGATTTGCCGACACTCGGATAGCCGATTATCCCGATGTCGGCCACCAGTTTCAGCTCCAGTTTCAGGTTGCGTTCCTCTCCCGGCTCCCCGAGCTCGGCGAAGTCCGGCGCCTGCCTGGTCGCGGTTTTGAAATGAGCGTTTCCGAAGCCGCCTTTTCCACCCCGGGCCACCACCAC
>MFXU01000045.1:0-5598 GCA_001788965.1 Candidatus Peribacteria bacterium RIFCSPHIGHO2_02_FULL_51_15
GGAGTTCTTGGCTTGAGTAAACGCTACGCGGTACGAGATGATGCCGTTACGAATGACCGATTAGTTATGTTTTAAATGCAAAATGGTATGAGCAGTCACAAAGGACTATGGGATTTCCATGATGAAATTCTCAGTCAATAAACCTCCGATCCGAAATCCACAACATGATCGACGACTTTATTTTCTCCGACACACAAAACGTCTATGCGTCCGGGGCCTTCATAGCCATTCTTCAAAACCCACTTGTTCACGGCTTTTCGCATGGCTTGTCTTTTTCTCCGGTCCACCGCGGTGCGTATCGGATACCGGGTGATTTTGGTCCGGGATTTCACTTCGACGAATACCATCATTTTTTCTTTGGGGTCATAGGCGATCATGTCGATCTCCAGCCGCCCAAACCGCACGTTCCGGCCGCGGATCTTGTATCCCAGAGCGGATAAGTATTTGGCGGCGAGATCCTCACCGGATTGGCCGACGAGGCGGGTGTCGGACATGACGAGGTAAGGAAAGTAAGGAAAGTAAGGGAGGTTACAGTATTTTTTTACCTTCCTTACCTACCTTACCTTCCTTACCTTCCTTACTTAAAACATAATTTGTTTCTTTGTCATATCAAATTCTTTGCCAGAAGGTGTACAAAAGTACACCATACTTCCTGTTCCCTCTTAAATTTATGCTTACACAGCTCACCTCCTTCACGACCTTTGGCGTTTCGGCAATCGAGATAGACGTAGAGATAGGCGTCATACCGACTTCCGGTGATCCGCGGTTTTTGATAGTCGGACTCGGCGACACGGCGGTGCAGGAGAGCAAACAACGGGTGATGATGGCGCTCAAATCCACCGGCTACCGGATACCGATGGGACGCATAACGACGGTTAATCTTGCGCCGGCCCACATAAAAAAAGCCGGCTCGGGGTTCGATCTCCCCATAGCCCTGGGGCTGCTTTTTTCCGATAATGTCGTGGATGTCCCGGCCGATGCTCTGACTGACACAGCATTCCTCGGAGAGCTGGCTCTGGACGGCTCGCTCCGGCACGTGACCGGCGTACTGGCCTGCGCGCTCGCATGCCGGAGAATGGGGATAAAACGCCTCGTGCTGCCGGCGGTGAACGGCGCTGAGGCGGCGCTGGTTCCCGGTATCGAGATCATCGCGGTTTCAAACCTGAGGGAAGTCATTTCGTGCTTGCGGGGAGAGATGTCTCCGCCGGAGATCGAACCGCCGGCCTGTGCTCCGATGATTCACACGATGGTTGATTTCGCCGACGTCCGCGGCCAGGCGCAGGCCAAACGCGCGCTTGAGATAGCGGCTGCCGGCGGGCACAACGTGCTCCTAAGCGGCGCGCCGGGGTCGGGAAAAACACTGCTCGCCAACGCGCTGCGCGGGATACTCCCGCCGCTGACCAGAGATGAATCACTGGAAGTCACCGGTATTTATTCGGTAGCCAACCTGCTGCCGGCCAGTACTCCGCTCATCGAGCAGCGACCGCTTCGGGCCGTGCACCACACGGCGAGCGCAGTGGCCATAGTCGGCGGCGGCCAGCACCCGATGCCCGGGGAAATCTCGCTGGCGCACCGGGGTGTGCTTTTTTTGGACGAGCTTTCCGAGTTTCCGTCCCAGGTTTTGGAGGTCCTGAGGCAGCCTCTCGAGGACCGGAAAATCACCATCAACCGCGCGCAGGGGACGGTCACTTTCCCGGCCGATTTCATACTCGTCGGCGCGATGAATCCGCCGAAATACGCTTCGGCCACGGCCGAGAAACTGAAACGCCGGATCTCCGCGCCGCTACTCGACCGCATCGATCTGACCATCTACGTCCAGCCCGTCGAAATAGCCGACCTTCAGCGCAAGCGCGACCCCATGGCCGAGACCAGCGATATGATCCGGCAGAGAGTCTCGTGCGCCAGGAAAAAACAAGGCGAAAGGTTCAAAAACGCGCACATCAGCACCAACAAGGAAATGGGGGTGAAAGACATCGAGTTTTTCTGTGAGCTCGACCAGAAATGCGAAAGGCTTTTGAGGCAGGCGGCCGAGCGTCTCGGCTTTTCCGCCCGCGCCTATCACCGGACCATAAAAGTTTCGCGCACCATCGCCGACCTGGCGCCTGCTGAGAATATCTCGGAGCAGCACGTCGCGGAAGCGCTGCAGTACCGGCAGAGCATAATGGGGTGAGATAAACCTCATTGAATCCTTGAAAAATTATCGATTTTCAAGCCAAAATCCGGTATAATAATCATATGGAATATACTTCGGGATTGGCATGGGTAGCGGATAAAAATACACCGGAGAAAACGTATGTCACCCGCGTTCTGAATCTGGGAACCTGGGAGGAATGGCAGGCCTTGAAGCAATCTGCCTCCAGAGATCAGATCATGGATGCCGTTGAACATCCACTGAAAGGCCAGTGGACAAAAAAGGGCAAATCCTTCGTCGAATGCGTGTTCCATCGCATCCTCCCGGATGAAGCGCTTATCTCCTATGCCTGATCTGCACCTCGATATCCTGCGGCACCCGCAACGAAATCTTTGGGATGTTTTTCAGCGTGAATCTCCGGTCATCCGCTCGCAAGGATTTTACCTCGCAGGTGGCACTGCTTTGGCGCTGCAAATCGGACATCGGCAATCATATGATTTTGATTTCTTTTCGCAGACGGGGAGTGTCGCTCCGATTCGGGCATGGCTCAACGAGAAGTTCGCCGATCTTTTGATACGCGATGCGGACGAAGTGACGGTACACGCTGAGATCTCGGGGACGAAAGTGAGCTTCATCGCCGGATACCGTTATCCGCTTCTCATGCCCCTGGTTACCACAGGCACTCTGGAGCTGGCGGATATAACGGATATCGCACTCATGAAGATGCTGGCGATCACGCATCGGGCGACCATGCGTGATTACATCGATCTTGCCGCCATTTTGCGCGACCGTTGTTCGCTTGGGCATTTGATCGAAAAGAGTAAAGAAAAATTCGGAACGGCATTCAATCCCATGCTCCCGCTGAGGGCAATGGTTCACTTCGATGATCTCGACAAGGAAATGCCCGTCATGCTGGATATTCCGCTTGGGACAGCCTGGAAAGACATTCTTCGCAAGGCGGTGCAAGATGTAATCTGATACCGATAAAAATAGATCGATCGAAAATGTCGGGAAAAAATCTTATTCTTATTTGTCCCATCCCCCGGAAATCGAATCACTGAAATTTTATAGGTCCCAGGCAACGATATGCCGTTTTGCCTTCCAGTTCCCCAAGAATTTCCTCCGCGGCAGCCGGATCGTTCTTCGTCAGCTGGCCGGTTCGGATCACCTTTTTTAAAGCACTTTCTTCGACATCTGCCAAGACACCGTTTGAACCTCTGAAAACCTCATGAATACGGCTTACTACTTCTTCGCCGTACCGGTAAGCGACTGCCCGGTACAAACGATTTGGATGCCTGGCGAGCATTTCGGAAGTTTTATTGAAATGAAAGGAGCCGGACATTTCAGCAGACATGATGAATATTGGGAAAGGCAGGGATTTTGCCCTGCAATGGGTACTTAAGCAAACAAATTCATCGATCCATTAATTCCCCAGCTTTCTTCAGCCGCTCAATCGTTTTATCCTTGCCCAATAATCCCGCCACCTCATAAGCCCCCGGGCTGTATTCGCGGCCGGTCAGCGCCGCCCTGAGCGGCCAGAGCAGCTGACCGCGTTTCAAGTTTTCTTTCACCACGACTGCTTCAATCGCATTTTTCAGGCTGTCCGTATTCCATTCGCTTTCCGGAATATTTTTCAAGGTGACCTGAAGCAGCTCAATGAGTCGAGACAAATCTTTTTCAGTTACTCCCTGTTTGGGATTAACAAGTAAATCTTTTGCCACCTTCGGTTCTTCGTAGAAAAACGAAAGCATATCGACGGCTTCGGGAAAGAATGTGATCCGCGCCTGTATCAATGCGGCTTTTTCGATAAATTTTTCATCATCGGCGGCAGCCGGATACCTGGCAACCACGAGAGGCTTAATCCGCGCGGCAAAATCTTCCGGCGGTATTTTTCGCATCCATTGGCCCTGAACCCAGTCGAGTTTCTTTAGATCGAAAACCGCGCCGGACTTTTGGACGCGATCCAGAGAAAAAGCTTCGACCAATTCCTCACGGCTGAAGATTTCCTGTTCGGTGCCGGGGTTCCAGCCGAGCAGCGCCAGGAAGTTTATGAGCGCCTCGGGCAGATAACCTTTTTCGATGTAGTGCCCGGCAGCCACGTCGTTTTGGCGCTTACTGAGCTTCGAACGGTACTGGTTCAAAAGCAGCGGGACATGAGCGTATTTCGGCGGATCCCAACCGAGGAACCGGAACAGGAGCAGATGCTTGGGCAGAGACGACAGCCACTCTTCGCCGCGGATAATCAGATCCATTTTCATCAGATGATCGTCCACGACGTGCGCCAGGTGGTAGGTGGGGAAGCCGTCGGATTTGATCAATACCTGATCATCGACCGTGTGGCCTTTGAAACTCAGTTTTCCGTAAATCCCGTCGTCATATTCGATAGTTTCCTCGCGCGGGATTTTCATCCGGATCACGAACTTCTCACCATTCGCGATTTTGGTTTTTATTTCTTCTGAGGAAAGCTCCAGGCAACTCCGGTCATACATCGGCGCCTGGCGCCGGGCCTCCTGGTCTTTCCTCATTTTCTCCAGCCGCTCGGGAGAGCAGAAACAGTGGTAGGCCTTGCCCGAAAGAACCAGTTCTTTGGCCGATTTCAGGTAATACTCCAGCCGCTTTGACTGGACATAAGGCCCGAAGCCGCCCTTCTCGGCTATTTTTCCGTTTTCCAAAACGACTCCCTCGCCGGGCTTCAGCCCAGCCCAGATCAACGTTTTCAAAATATTTTCAACCGCGCCCGTTACTTCCCGCGCCCGATCCGTATCTTCGATCCTGAGAATGAAAGTCCCTTTTGTTTTTTTTGCCATCAGCCAGGCAAAAAGCGCCGTCCGTACGCCGCCGATATGCAGTAAGCCGGTCGGGGAGGGAGCGAAGCGGGTGCGCAAGGAAAGGTAAGGTAAGGAAAGTAAGGAAGGTAAGGTACGTAAGGAAAGTATATCGTTTCCCTTGTTTCGTCACCTTCCTTACCTTCCTTACCTCTATTACCTTCCTTACCTGATAACTTTCACCGAGAACGTCACCTTCTCTTTCGGCATGTCGCTACTTGGGTCGCGATCGACTCGCGCGATGGCATCCACCACTTCCTGCCCTTCGGTGACGCGCCCGAAAATCGTGTAATTCGGCGGAAGCTGGTAATCCGTGTCCATGATGAAGAACTGGCTGCCGTTGGTATCCGGCCCGGCATTGGCCATGGCCAGAACTCCGGCTTTGTAACCGGTCTGGTACAAATCGTTCTTGAGATCTATCTCATCTTCGAATCTCGCCCCGAAAACCGACTGTCCACCCGTGCCGTTTCCGTTCGGGTCTCCGCCCTGGATCATGAAGCCGGGGATGACCCGGTGAAAGGTAAGGTTGTCATAGTATCCGGAAGCCCCGAGAGCCATAAAATTCGTAACCGTCTTCGGCGCTGCGTCGGCGAACAGCTCCACGGTTATTTTCCCCTTGCTGGTTATGATTTCCGCGCTGTG
>MFXU01000045.1:5621-21890 GCA_001788965.1 Candidatus Peribacteria bacterium RIFCSPHIGHO2_02_FULL_51_15
CAAATTTCCAGGACGTCTCTGTATCCTCCGAAGCGTCGGCCGAAGAAGATATTTCTGAAGAAGAAGAAGAAGAAGAAGTTGAGTCGTCGTCTCCGGTTCCGGTAGAGCCCGGATTGCAGGCTGCAAGCATGGTGACGGTGAAAAAAATACCTGAGAAATAAAAGATTTTGCGCATGGATAAATTGAGGATGGGAGCCGGATTGTAATCCTTTAAAAATCAAAAAACAAAAATTTTTCGATTTTGATAAGTCGGTAGAGACGCCCCGGCGGGGCGTCTCTACAAAATAATTTTTATTATTTCATCCGCCACTTTCTCCGCGGCTCCTGCCGGGAAAAATCTTGAAAGGTTTTCGCCCAGGGCATTTCGCCTGGTAATATCTTTAAGCAGCATCCGTACGATCTCAGGCAGTTCCTTGAGATTTTTCTGCCTCAAAATTTCGACCGCCCCGTTTTTGGCGAGCAATTCGGCGTTCAATGTTTGATGGTCATGTGCCACCCCCTCAAGCGGCACGACTATCGCCGGCTTTTTCAGGATTGCGAGTTCGGATATGACCCCGGCGCCGGCTCTGGTGACGACCAGGTCGGACAAAGCCATCAGGTGCGGCAGTTCCTCCATGACAAATGGCCGGGAAAAATACCGGGCGTGGATTTTGCCGGTTTCTTTTCCGGTTCCCGTAATGTGGATCAAATCGGCGAGATCCTTTAGCTTCTCAAAATTCTCTTCGGCCGCGGCGTTCAAAGCCAAAGCTCCCTGGCTGCCGCCGATAATCATCACTACCGGGCGGCGGCCTGAAAACCCGGTGATCCGCTGGCCGGCCGGCACCGAACCGAGCGAAATTTCCGGACGTACCGGGTTTCCGGTATGCGCGATTTTCGGTTCCCAGGAAGAGGGAAATGTTTCCTTCCGGAAACCGGTGCAGATTTTTTTTGCGAATCGCGACAAAAAAACAGTCGCCATACCGGGGACGCAGTCCGATTCGTGGATTATCACCGGAATATTCCGGCACCAGGCCGCCAGGCAAACCGGAACGCTCAGGCTGCCCCCTTTTCCGAAAACCGCCGCGGCTTTGGTTTTTTTCAAAATGGACAGCGACCGCAAAAAAGCTTTCATGAAGCCGCAGGGAAACATCAGCCATCGAAGAACATTTTTTCCCGGGAACCGCGGAGTTTTTATTTTTTCAAAAACGTATCCTTTTTTTCGAAGCAATTCGGCCTCGGTGCGGCAGGAACAAATGAACAAGGGGGTAATCCGGAATTTTTTTATCATCGTGTCGGCTACCGCAATCGCGGGAGCCAGGTGGCCGACAGATCCCCCGCCGCAAAAAATGACGGTTTTTGTTTCCATGATGGATTATGGGAATATTAGGGAACCTCCGGGCAATTGTTAAATTGCTAAATTGTTAAATTGTTAAGAATGCACGAAACATGCGTCACGCTTGCGAACAATTTAGCAATTTAACAATTTAGCAATCCCCCCCAGGACTATGAATGAATAAACCTCTGCAAGACCCCGAGTTGTGTTTTGCGCGCGGATCTCCGGACGGCCCTGTCCTCCTGGCTCGAGTGCATCGAAATATTCAGCAGTATGCCGACGGAGGCCAGGGTAGAGACCAGCGAAGATCCGCCGTAGCTGATGAAAGGCAGCGTCACGCCGGTGATCGGAAGCAGCGAAAGATTGACGCAGATATTCAGCAGCGTCTGGACGCAAATGACGGTGGTGATGCCGGTTGCGACCAAAAGCCCGAAGCGGTCCGGCGCATGCCGGGCGATCCTTAGCCCGCGGTAAACCAGTATCCCGTAAAGCCCGAGCACGATCAGAAGCCGCAAAAAACCAAGCTCTTCGGCCATCGCGGCAAATATTGTGTCAGACTGGACTTCCGGCAGATAGCCGTACTTTTGGATGGATTTGCCGTAGCCAACCCCGAAAAGTCCGCCGCTCCCGATGGCGATCAATGCCTGGTAAATCTGAAATCCGATTCCTTCGCGGTAGGTCTGATCGTCAGGATGGAACAGGACGTGAAGAAAAACCGTGAAACGGTTGCGGACATATTCCTGGTTCAAAATTATCGGCAGACCCAAAAGTCCGGCGGCGGCGCCTCCCATAAAAAGGTGGATAATGTTGCCGCCGGCGACAAAAAACATCACCGACGCCGTGAAGGAAAATATCATGAATGAACCGAGATCCGGCTGCATGGCGACCAATACCGTCGAAAGGCAGAGCAGGACGACAAACGGTATGAATCCTTCCTGGAACGTCGAGATCAGTGTTTCTTTTTTCTGAAGCCAGACGGCGAGATAGAAAACCAGGGTGATTTTCAAAAACTCCGACGGTTGCAAAGTGAAGAAGCCGAACTGGAGCCAGCTCCTCGCGGTGCCGTAGTCATTGCCCAGTCCCGGGATGAAAAGCATGACCAAAAGGGCAAGGTTAAGCAAAAAAAGCGACCGGGCATGCTTCTGCCAGAAGTGGTAGGGGATGACGGCCGTGACGCAAAGCGCCAAAAGCGCCACGATCATATGCCGGAAACTCCGCCAGAGATAAAACGCATTGGACGGAGCGACCAGCGTGCCGGCTTCGACGAAACGCGAAGTCAGCTGGTAGCTCTGGTAAACGCTGACGCTGGCGATCATAGCCAGCCCGAACAGGCTTAAGCCAAGCGCAATCCCGAGAAGGAAAAAATCGGCTCGGCGGTACACGGGCACAATATATATGGGTAACTGGTTTTTGGTTATTGGTTTTTGGTTATTTTTTTGGGTTTGGATTGGGGTTGGGGTTTGGACATGATATTCCTAACCCTAACCCCAATCCAAACCCAAACCCTTTTTTTTGTTACACTCTAACCAAATGAAAGCCTCCGACTTCGTCCATCTTCATTGCCATTCGACCTTCTCCCTTCTGGAAGCCCTGCCGCTGCCGGAGGAAATAGTGCTGCGGGCAAAAGAGCTGGAGCAGACGGCAGTCGGACTGGCGGATAAAGGCTATACCTACGGCTTGATTGATTTTTACAAATCGGCGAAGAGCGCTGGGGTCAGACCGGTACTCGGTCTGGAAGTGTATATCGCGGCCAGGACCCGCTTCGACAAAGAGAGTTCGGTGGATACCCGCAGGTATCCTTTGGTGCTGCTGGCCGAAACCGGCGAGGGCTACCAAAATCTGTTGAACCTCGCCACCAAATCCGCACTGGAGGGCATGTATTACAAACCGCGGGTGGACAGCGAGCTTTTAAAGCTTTATGGCAAAGGTCTGATCGCGCTTTCGGGACCCATAAGTTCGGCGATTTCCCAATCCGCGTTGGCCGAGGATTTTGACCGCGTGAAATCGCTCGTCGATCAATACCGGTCATTTTTCGGCAGTGAAAATCTCTATCTGGAACTCAATGATTTGCCGGCGGTTCCGGGGCAATCCGAAGCCAACCAGCAGCTTATCCGGATTTCAAAAGAATTCGGCGTCCCGCTGGTCGCCACTTGTAACAGCCACTATTGCCGCCGCGATGACGCCGAAGCCCACGACGTGCTCCTCTGCATACAAAAAAACGACTCGGTGTCCGATACCGGACGTTTCACCATGCGGGACAGCGATTTTTCGATGCGGCCTTTTGAGGAAATGGAAGCCTCTTTCGCCCATGTGCCTGAGGCATTGAGCAATACCCGCATAATCGCCGACCGCTGCAACGTGGAAATTTCTTTCGGCAAGTACCGCATCCCGAAATTCCCCACCGAGCAGGGGAAAACCGAAGAAGCGATGCTGAAGGAAAAGTGCGAGGAAGGACTGAGTGAGAAATATGAGCTGAAAAACCGCCAAACCAGCAAACCGGTAAACCACCAAACTTTGATTGATCGGCTCAATTACGAGCTGGAAGTCATCAATAAGATGGGCTTCGCCGGTTATTTCCTGATAGTCGCCGATTTCGTGGCGGAAGCCAGACGCCGGGGAATAACCGTCGGACCCGGCCGCGGATCGGCAGCCGGTTCGCTGGTGAGTTACGTACTAGGCATCACGACGCTGGACCCGATCGAGCTGGGCCTGCTTTTCGAGCGGTTTCTGAATCCCGAACGGATTTCCATGCCGGATATCGACATAGATTTCGCCGACACGGGGCGGGATGAAGTGCTGGATTACGTCCGGCAAAAATACGGACATGACCGGGTGATCCAGATCTGCACGTTCGGGACTTTGGCGGCCAGAGCGGCGGTCAAGGACGTCGGCCGGGCTTACGGTGTCTCATTTTCCGAGATGAACGCGCTGGCCAAACTGATACCCGACCGTCCCGGGACGATGCTCAAAGACGCCATGGCGACCGATGAATTGAAGCAGGCGACGGCATCAAACGAGACTTACCAAAAAATCGTGGAAATCGCACTGAAGCTCGAAGGAAAAGCGCGTCATGTGTCGGTGCATGCCTGCGGCGTCGTGATCACGCCTGAGCCGGCGGTCCGGTATACGGCTCTCCAGCGCGCGCCCAAGAACGAAGAAATAATCATCACCCAGTACGATGCCAAGCCGCTCGAGTCGCTCGGGCTCCTCAAGATGGATTTCCTGGGACTCAAAAACCTGACCATCATCCAAACCGCCCTGCTCATCATCGAGCGGCTCCATGACGAAAAGATCGACATCAGCCGGATACCGACCCAGGACCGGCAGACGTTCGAGCTTCTAGAGCGAGGCGAAACCACCGGCGTATTCCAGCTGGAATCCCCGGGCATGCGGCGCTATCTGAAACAGCTCAAGCCGACAACTTTCGACGACATCACGGCCATGGTGTCGCTCTACCGGCCGGGCCCGATGGAAAAGATTCCGGATTACATCAAATGCAAGCACGGGGAAAAAGAAGTGACTTACCTGCATCCCGATCTGGAACCCGTTTTGAAATCGACTTACGGAGTCGGCATTTACCAGGAACAGATTTTGGAAATGGCCCGGGTGTTCGCCGGATTTTCGCTTGGAGAAGCCGACTTGCTGAGGCGGGCCATCGGGAAAAAAATAAAGAAAGAACTGGATGCCCAGCGCGACAAATTTATCCGCGGAGCGATCAAACGGAATTATCCGGAAAATCTGGCCGTGAAAATTTTCGATGATGTCATAACGCCGTTCGCCAACTACGGTTTCAACAAATCGCACGGCGCGTGCTATGCCCGCATCGCCTACGAAACCGCTTACCTGAAAGCGCATTACCCGACCGAGTTCATGGCCGCGCTCCTCAGTTCCGAGGAAGGCGACACCGACCGCATCTCGATCGAAATAGAGGAAGCGAGGGCCATGGGGATCAACGTGCTGCCTCCGGATATAAACGAATCACTGGCGCATTTCACCGCCCTGCCCGACGGGAAGATCCGCTTCGGATTGATGGCCGTAAAAGGCGTCGGCGAAAGCTCGATCCGCCAGATCATCGCCATCCGTGACGGGGCGGACGGCTCAAGCCGGCGGCCTTTCGAAACCTTGGAAGACTTTGCCACCCGTGTTCCCGTAAAAATCCTCAACAAGAAACTTCTGGAATCCCTGGCCAAATCCGGCGCGCTGGATCGGCTTGGCGAACGAGGCGTCCTGGTCGGCCAATATGAAAAAATCGCCGAATTCTCCAAATCCGTCGGCGACGTCGGCGTCCATCAGACCGACATGTTTCAGTCGCTTGGCAGCGGATCGGCGGGCTCGACTATCACTTTTGCAAAAATCGAACCGGCGACCGCGGCGCAAAAACTTCTCTGGGAAAAAGAAACGCTGGGCCTGTATGTCTCTTCTCATCCGCTGGCCGGGCTGAAAAAATACATCAGCAAAAAAGCCCGGTTGATATCGAGCCTCTCCGCCGGGGACTCCGGCCGCAAAGTGACGCTGGCCGGCATAGTCGAACAGGTCAAAATGCTGTTTACGAAAAAGGGGGAAAGCATGGCGATACTCACCATAGAGGATCCGACCGGCAAGATGGAGGTGACTTTTTTTCCGCGCGTTTACGCCCAATACAAAGATGTCCTCGAAAAGGCCGAATCGGTGCTGGTCGTGGCCGGAACAGTCGATATCCGGATGGGCCAGCCGCAGCTGAAGGCCGAAGCGCTGAAACGCGTTTCGCTCGAAACCATGGTGGCCCGCGCAAAAGCGGACGGCATGTTTTCCGAAGAGGAAGCCAGCCACTGGCAGGGAACGGCGCGCCGGCGGGAAGCGGAAGAAAGCGTGGAAACTCTGACTGACGAAGGGGAAACAGTCACCGAAAAAATCGAAAACACCGAAAAAACCGATGCGTCGATTTACGGGCCGCTGGCCAAATGGATTTTGGCGGGCATGCCGACGGAGGAAGCCGTAAAGAAACTTAGACTTAAGGAAAATCCGCCAGAGGAAGAAGGATCGGACAGCGTAACGGCTATGACGACCGCGGGCGGACTCAGCATCCATACCGTGACGCTGCCGGCTTACGCGCCGAAAGAAATGCTCATAGAGATCAAATCCATCTTCGAGACTTTCCCCGGCAGCGAAAAGATACAGCTCAAAATAGGCGAGAAAATTATCCCGGTTGGTTTGACCGTAACCATGTCGCCGATACTGGAGAAAAGGATCGGGGAAGCGGTGAAGAAATACACGAAGATGTAAGATATAAGATGTAAGACATAAGAACAAAACTTACATCTTATCTCTTACATCTTATGTCTTTAGTGGTTTTACCATTTTCAAAACAGGCTCTAAACCAGGCGCTCGAAATCCTGAAATCGGGTGGCGTCGTCGCCCATGCCACCGAAACCTGCTACGGCTTCGCCTGCGATCTGAGTAACCCCGAGGCGGTCAAACGTCTTTTCGATCTGAAGAAGCGGCCATACGACTCACCAGTCAGCGCGCTTTTTCCGACGGTGGCTGAAGCGAAAAAATTCGTGGAATGGAATGAGGAGGCCGGGAAACTGGCGAAGAAATATCTGCCGGGACCGCTGACTCTGGTTTTGCCGATCAAAAACCCTCCCTCATTTCTCCCCTCCCCCGGAACGGGGGAGGGGTCGGGGGTGGGGGCTCTCGGCATCCGCATCTCCTCCCACCCGCTCGCCTGTGAACTAGCCGAGCGTTTCGGCAAGCCCCTCAGTACTACTTCGGCGAATGTTCATGGTGAAAAAAATACTTACAGCGCAGCTGAAATAATCGAACAGTTTATGTTTCAAGAAATAAAACCGGACATGATAATCGATTCGGGGAAAATGATAGAAACACCGTCGTCAACGGTGATCGATTTGACTTCTGGTAAAGGCAAAATTCTGAGAAAGGGGGTGGTTGGCGATTGATTTTTCCAAAGAACCCGGTTTTATCCGGGTTCCTCGGTTTCTTCGGACTCTTCGGTTTCCTCGGTTTCTTACTTTATGTATTTCATCTCGATCAATTTCGTAAATATCTTCGCGACCTCCGCGCGGTTTATCGGCGCATTGGGCCGGATGGTCCCCTTCAGCTTGCCGTCAACCGTCGTGTCGCCGCTCACTATCCCGAGCCCGCCGAGCAGGCGTACGGCGGCGGCATATTTGTAGTTGGCCGGAAGATCGGTGAATTTCGCCGGAGTGAATAGCGGAGCAGAAGCGGCAGCCGGCACTGTCGCGCCTGTTCCGGTCAATATTGAACCGCTCTGTGTGATCGCAGCGCCGCTCTGGGTTAGCGTGCCGCCGGTTTGGGTCGGTACGATCGGCTCAGGTTCTTTGATCCCGAGAATATCGACGATGGTTTGCATCACGGCTCCGCGGGTCGCCGGCGAGTCCAGGTTGAGCCGCTCGGTAAAGACTGCGGCCTGCAGCTCTTCGGCTTTGGAAATATACTGCTTCGACCAATGGCTGCGGGCGAATCTGTTTTTTACTTTCAGCTTCACCGCCTTCGGCAGCTTGGCGCCTTCCACGGCCATCTTCGCCAGTTCGGCATAGGTGATCTTGTTGTCCGGGCCAAACATCCCGGTCAGATTTCCCTCACTGTCGCGGTAACCCGAGGCCAGACCGGCCTTTATCACAGTCGCTACGGAATCCGCGAACCAGGAAACGGTCGGGACATCCTTGAATGCCATCTCCCGTCCACCAACCGCAACCTTCAGGAAATTGGAAACACTTACGAGGCTGATCACTTCTTCCTGCGAAAGCGGAGCCTCCTGTCCGGCGGTATGCAGAACCGGCACATAAGCCGATCTTCTCCCGCCGCCTCCGCCGCCCCTGCCGGTCGTCGATGTCGAAGTCGTCGAAGTACTCGTCGAGGCAGCCGCAGCTCCTCCTCCGCGCGGAGAAGTGGCGATGATCACCGAGAAGTGCTGTACCGGAGCGGTAAGCGTGTTGTTGGTTGAATCGACGGTGGTTTCCATCGGCACCCAGCCGGCCTGATCGTTCCAGGTGGACAAGGAAAGTTTCGTGATGTCCGATATCCCGGCGGCTACCAGATCCGCAGTGGTGATCGGAATCGTTATGGTGCCCGCGACATCAAGTTTTGATTTGGTGTTGCCGTTTTCATCTTTCGGAATCACTTCAACCGCAACCGAGCCGACGGTCTGCGCCGTCGAAGTCTGGGTGATAAAAGCGGAAGTCGGCTGAGTCAGCACCGAACCCGCATTGGAACTGGTGCCCATCGCCCCAGCGGGCAGGGTCAGGGAAAATCTGGAACCGATGTCCGAATTTTTCACTTCCGCGCCGGCAGTCGGCGTGATCGAGGTGGTCTGGGGATCGTACCGGGTATAACCGGATATGGCGGCAAGCGCGAGATTTTGGGATGAAGCCGGCGCGGTGACGGTCACCTCGGCGGACGCGTAGCCTTCAGATCTGGCGATCACGTACCAATCTCCGGCCGTGACCCTCAGAGTATAACTGCCGGAGCTGACATCGGCGAAAGCGAATTTGTTGTCGCTGTTTCGCGCGAATACTTTCGTCGGAAGCGTAACCGTGGCGCCGTCCAGCGTCACTCGCCCGCTGATGGTCGAGGTGGCCAGAGACAGCAAGCGGTTCGTCCCGGTGGAGAGCGCCGCGCCGTTGACGACGACCGTCGACGGCGCATTTTCGTCGACGCAGCCCGAGTTGCCGGCGATGATCCGGTAAGTGCCGTTTGGCAGGCTCAGGCTGTAGTTTCCGCTTTCGTCCGTCGTTATGACTTTTACGCGGCCCGAGGTGGAGTCGGAAAGCGAGACGCCGGCGCCGTTTTTACAGATGGCGCTGTCGCTCACCACCTGACCGCTGACCGAATAGGTCGTAGCCGGAGTGAAGCTCACAAAGGACGACTGGCCGGCCGTCACGGTAACGGCCTGCGATCCGATCAAGCCGAGTGCGGGGTTTTGCGCCCGGACGGTATAAGTCCCCGCCGCCACCGTAAGCGTGTAGACGCCCGTGGCAGTGGCAGAATTCGTGCCATTGCCTTTGCCGTTTGAATCTTCAGCCCGCACGAAAGCATCGGTGACTCCGGAGAGAGTCACGAATATCTGGCCGGCAGCTCCGATCGTCAGGTTCTTGCCCGTTGCCGTGGCGCCGCCCGTAACCGTCACATTGCTCAGCGCGGAAGTCGGGCCGGTTCCCGGGAGAAAGCCGTCGATGGTATAAGTGCCGGCTCGCACTTTCATCGAATACTTGCCTTCGTTATCTGTAACCGTATGGTTGCCCCCGTTTGAGCCGTAGATATTCACGAAAGCTCCCGCGACCGCAGAGCCGGCCTGCAACACAGTCCCGGTGACCGTGCCGAAATTTGAACTGGTTGCCTGGAGGTTTTGTCCGGTGACACTGTTACTGGTAATGACGACCGTGGTCGAGGGCAGTTCGCCAAACCCCGGAACGAAGGCCGTCAGATCCCAGGTGCCCGGCTCGACGTATACGGTAAAGTTGCCGGTGGAATTGGCGGGGGCGTCACGGAATATTCCGTTGAAACTGCCGCTGGTTTTTTTCTTGGCCATTACGTGCGCATACGGGACCGAATTCCCCGAATCATCCAAAACCTGCCCGGCGATGGACAGGCCGCCCTGGAGAATAACGAGATTCAAAAGATTGGATCCGTTTACCAAAGAACCGTTCATGTACACGTCCGCGGCGGTGTTGCCATCGTCGTTGTTGGAATTTTCCTTCACCAAAACCGGCACGCTGGACGAGGGCGGCATGCCGGGCATCATGGCCTGGACGATGTAGGCGCCGGTCGATACGAATACCGAGAATGCCCCGTCCTGCTTGCTTTGGGCACCGCTTTCTTTGCCGGACTGCCCGGTCGTAGTCGATGGCCGCGCCATAATAAATGCGCTTCCGAGAGCCGTTCCGGCGGCATTGGCTACCGTTCCCTTGATCTGCTGATTGGCGGCAGCCAGGGTAAAACTGGTAGTGGCATTGCCTCCTGACGGCACCTTTACGGTCTTCGGCGGAGGAGGCATGAACGTGAAGTCCATCATGGAGCCCGCGCCGAGCGAGGGATCTTTGTTCATCTTCGGACCGATGCCGACGTTCCATGTCCCGGTCGAAACCGGAAGAGTCACTTCCGCGGAGGAGGCCGAATACGTCACCTCGCGCACGATATTCCCCGACTTGTTGCTGTTGGGATTGAAAGCGAATACGTCGATGTCGGTTCCATTTGGAATCCCGGTGACCGTGACTGTTATCGTCTGCGTAGTCGTGGACAAGCCGAAATCTATGCCGGTAACGCTGGCGCCCTGGGGACGGGCATCGCGGAAAGACGAACCGCCGACGAATATGGATCCCGATGAGACGGGCGGCATCATGATGTTGTAAAAGCCGTCATTCAGGCTGGTGAAGGAATAAGTTCCATTTGCGGCAGTGGTGGTGCAGTTGTTCATCCCCGGTCCGCTCAAACATACTTTCATGTTTTGCACTCCCGGTTCCGTGCCGTTTTTTACCTGATCGCCCGAAATTCCGCCGCCATCTCCGTTATCCTTGTATACCGTGCCGCTTACCGATCTGGAGCCGCCGTCTTTGAGGACGATCGGCATGGAAGAAGCCGACTCCAGGATGACCCCCGTGGAGGATTTCGTCTTCATATCGATGCGGTAGCCTTCCGCTCCCGGCGAAGTGGAGACCGGAGAATTTACGATGCCCTGGACCACGAAATGCAGCATGTCGGAACTGAGTGTCGCCGCGCCATTGGTCGTGACGGTGATCGAACGATCCACGTTATCGCAGGCAATGGAGGCTATGCCGACCGTGCCGGTCCCCGGGCCGTTGATATCATTGTTATCCGGTATCGCTGCCGTGGTCGCGCAGCTCGAGGCAGTCGAGAAGCCGTTCGGGAAGGTGAGTATTATTTTCCCTCCGAGCGGCACGACCCGCGTGAGCGCGAACATGACATCATAATTCGTGGTGGCTCCGGCGACCGGCGACATCGGTATGACCATCTTCGGCCGCAGGCCGTTTTGGAAAAAGTTGAAGTCGCCGTCCTGGCCGGGCAGCATCATGCCCATCGTCTCGTTCATATTTCTGACCGATCCGGTAGAACCGGAGGGATTGAGCAGGTTACTTGAGAGATCCTTTACCCGCACGACGCCGCTTGAAGTTTTTGCCTGGATGACGAAGCTCTGTCCCGGCATCATCATCAACCCGCCGAAAACCGCGGTCCTGGTCGGCGGATCGTAGGAGATCGTCCGTCCGTTTGCGGACAGATCGTAAGTGAACCCTTCGGGAGTCATCGTCAGTTTCCAGTTTTTGGAGTTGTTCACGGCGTTCATGTCGGTGCTGCTGGTCCTGGCGCCGTTTACCGTTGAATCAAATTTCATCGGTTTGGAAAAAGTCACCGCGATCGAGAAGTTGTCGCTTTTTACCGCAGTGATCTGCGGAGCAACGGTGTCGGCCGTGGGAGGGGTGGCCGCGTTGATTCTGGTCCCGGTCCAGAATGCCCGTACCGTCCGGAAAGGCAGCGCATTGCCGGAAATATCTTTTATATTTGTCGTTACCACGATGTAGTACTGGCTTTCAGCATCCAGAAGCGCGCTGGGCGAGATATGGGCGGTATTGTCCTTGGACGTGTATGACACGTAAGTTCCGGTTATCAATGTGTCCGCCGCCGGGCTGAGACCCGATCCTGAACCGGATGTTTCCTTGTACAGCAAGATGCTTCCGCCGGTCACCGTTGTCGGATCGATCGCCTCCGAAAATCCAATCGATATGTCGTAAGTCGCCCGGTTGGCCAGAGTCGAACCTGACGACGGATAAACCGCGCGCACCGAAGGGCCGACAGAATCGGCGCCCGTTGCCGTAAAAATGACGAAGAAGGGCGGACCCATCAGCTGGCCGCCGACGGTGTTTCGCACTCCCGGTGAGCCTCCTGGTCCGCCGCCGCCTTCCACTACAAACAGATATTTATGACCGGCAACCAGCGCTCCGGTGGCGTTATACCCGATCGATGCGGCCGGCGCTTTTTTGCCGGGCGTCACGATCAGTTCACTGCCCGTTGAATTCCACGACATGTTGCAGTTCGCCGTACTGGCGCAAGCCAGCAGATTCGTTTCCTGGGGTTCGCCGTTCACCACTTCCGCTATGAAAACATTATCCGGACTCAACACGGAATTGACGCCGCTGGTTCTCATCGTCGTCGAACCGGTTCCTCCGACATTGAACCAGACTCTCAGTTTGGCGTTTATCGGCACGACGGCTCCGGCCCGCGGCACGCCGCCCAGTATCGTCGGCGGCGGCAGGAAATCGGCTCCTCCCTGGAAGCCGCCCGTTTGGAAAACATAGGTGCGGTTTGTATCCAGCAGATACCCGGTTTGGGATTTTACACCGCTTGATCCGGCTAAAATTTTGAACGTATACCAGGTGTTTGGCGACAGGGAATTATGATTGCAGACAATGTCCTGCTGCCATTCGATGGTGACCGTGGTGCAAAGATTCGACCCGGTCCCGGCACCTGCCTGGAGATTACCCGTATTGGCTTTCAGCGTGACCGTCGTCGTGTTTACCTTGGCTCCGCTGAGAGTCAGCTGGGATCCGGTAACCGTGAGAGCGCGGTCAACCCGTGCGTCCACCGGAACGCCGAATTGGCCGTTATTTGGGCCCCCGCCGACCGGACTCATAAAAGTATCGGCCTGTGCGGTTCCGGCAAAAACAAACATGGAAAAAACCAGCGCGCCTGCTGTCGGGAGCAGACGAGACAAAGAAAAAACTCTTTTCATAAAAAACGGAGGGGAATTTTTATAAAATTTATCACCTAATTAAGAGAATGTTAAGGAATAGTGCTTTACAGGGATTCGAAAAGTTTTTAGTTACTGGTTAAGTTGCCACTCTTTAACAAATAACTTCATAACCAAAAAATAGAAACCAGAAACTTTTCCTGTCAGTCTACCATTTACCTGCCTCAACCCACTATACTTCCCCCATGCGCTGTCCCCGCTGCAAAAAAGGCGACACGGCCGTGATAGATACCCGCCTGACCGAAGACGGCCGGGCTATCCGCAGGCGTCGTGAATGCGGAAAATGCGGGCACCGTTTCACCACGTTCGAGCGGCAGGAGCTTTCTTCGCTGATCGTCGTGAAGCGTGACGGAACCAGGGAACCATACAGCCGCTCCAAACTCGAACGCGGCATCTGGCTGGCCTGCACCAAGCGGCCGGTGAAACAAAAAGATATCGACAAAGTCTTGAGCGATCTGGAAGAAAAATGGGGCCGCAACAAATCGGAGGTCGATTCTACGACTATCGGGGCCGACGTCATGAAGGCTTTGAGCCGGCTCGACAAAGTGGCCTATATCCGCTTCGCCTCCGTTCACAGGGAGTTCAAGGACGTAGATGAATTCAAGAAGGAAGTTGGGAGGTTGTTTAAGTAACTGCAGGAAAATTGACAACTGACAATTGACCCCACTTCGTCCAGTAAAAAAAAGACTGGACTTCGAGGGGCAGGCAATTGACAATTGAAACCATGCTCCGAACTCACACTTGCGGCGAACTAACCGCCAAAAATTCCGGCAAAGAAGTTTCTCTTTGTGGTTGGGTGAATACCCGCAGGGATCACGGCGGATTGATTTTCATCGACCTACGGGACCGTTATGGTCTCACTCAGATCGTCTTTCACCCCGAGCAAAAAAAACAGCTCTTCGGACTGGCGGAAACAGTACGTCCGGAATGGGTGCTCAAGGTAACCGGCAAGGTGAGTCCCAGGTCCAAAGAGACCGTGAATCCGAAGATGGCCACCGGAGAAATAGAAGTCGAAGCCGCCGATATGGAAGTCCTGAGTAAGGCCAAGACACCGCCGTTTGAGATCGCCTCGGACAAACCGGTGAACGAGGAACTGCGGCTTCAGTATCGTTATCTGGATTTTCGCCGGGCGCAAATGCAGAGAAACATTTCGCTCCGGTCGAAAGTGTTTCAGATCATCCGGAAATATTTCGTGGAGCAGGGTTGTCTGGAGATAGACACGCCGTGCCTGATCAAAGGCACTCCCGAAGGCGCGCGCGAATATGTCGTCCCTTCACGAATGTACCCGGGAAATTTTTTCGTTCTCCCGCAGAGTCCCCAGCAACTGAAGCAGCTTTGCATGGTCGGAGGACTCGACCGGTATTTCCAGATCGCACGGTGTTTCCGCGACGAGGATCTCAGGGGCGACCGCCAGCCGGAATTTCTGCAACTCGATTTCGAAATGAGCTTCCCGACGCAGGAGGATGTCCAGGAAATAATCCAAGGATCGCTGATGACCATCTTTAAAGAGTGCAGCTCAAAAAAACTGAAAGGCGGCAAAGTCGGCCGGTTTTCATGGCAGGAAGTGATGGACCGTTACGGTTCGGACAAGCCGGATCTCAGGTACGAGCTCCCCATCACCGATATTTCGGAGCTAAGTGTCGGCTGCGGATTCAAGGTATTCGAGGATGCTCTTGCGGCCAAAGGCACCGTCCGGGCGCTCAGAGTTCCCGGCGGAGCGGCACTGTCCAGGAGCGAGATCGATACCTGGACTGCGATAGCGAAGGAACTGAAAGCCAAAGGTCTCGCATATATTTTGTTCAAAGACGAAGGCCCGCAGTCCCCGCTTCTCAAATTTTTCAAGCCCGGTTTTTTGGGGAAGATAACTGCCGCGACCGGCGCGGGCGAAGGCGACGCCCTCTTTTTCGGAGCCGACAAATTCCGCGTCGTATGCGCGAGTCTCGGCCGCATACGTTCGGAGGCAGCCAAAAAATTCGACCTGATCGATGCTTCCGTCCATTCCATGTTCTGGGTGACGAATTTCCCGATGTTCGAAGAGGCCGATGATGGTTCGCTGACTTTCAGCCACCATCCGTTCACCTGTCCCGATCTGTCCGAATGGGAAAAACGGGAAACAGATCCGCTATCGGTGCACTCGATCTGTTATGACCTGGTGCTGGACGGCTACGAGCTCGGGTCGGGCTCGATCCGGATCCATGATCCGGTGCTCCAATCACAGGTTTTCGACATGCTGGGCATAACGCGTGCAGACGCCGAGAAGAGGTTCGGGCACATGCTCCATGCCTTCGAGTACGGCGCGCCGCCGCACGGCGGGTTCGCCTACGGCATAGACCGGGTGGTGATGATCCTCTTGGGCGAGCCGAATATCCGCGAGGTGACGCCGTTCCCGAAGGACCAGAAAGCCAAGGATCTGATGCTTGGCGCGCCGTCCCCCATTCCGCCCGAGCAACTCAAGGAATTACGGCTCCAATTTTTAGATAAGCGAACCTAATATGGTGCGTGGCAATTATTCCTCCACTTTTAAAGATGTAAGACGGGAGATATAAGATGTAAGTTTTTTAAAAAAGAGTTTTACTTCTGTCTCCCATCTTATATCTTACATCTCGGAATAGTCGCCTCTTATTCACTCGCTGCCGAATTATGCCTGAAAAATTTGTCTGGAATCTGCAGTACAGCGTCCACAGCGACGAAATAGACGACCAACACAAACGGTTTTTCGAGATAATCAATGAATTATATGACTTGCTTGATAAGAAACCGATAGAACTCGAACCATTTTTGATACTGATTACCCATCTGGGTGACTATGCTTTTTATCACTTCGCCACCGAGGAAGGGTATTTCAAAATATTCAACTATGCACATGCCGAGGAGCACATTCTGCAGCATGATATTTTCCGGACCAAATCGACGGAGTTTTTGGAGCGTGCACGATATCAAAAGAAAAATCTCGAACCGTTGACGGAGGAGGTCGCCGAGTTCGCCAAAACATGGCTGAAGCATCACATTTTGCTGGAAGACGTGAGATATATGCCGATGCTTCGAAAACACGGAGTGAAATAAACAAAGAATCAAGAATCAAGTATGATACCACTTCGCGTTTAAAACGTTCTTAATCAGACGCGCTGGCGGTATGGAGTTCTTGGCTTGAGTAAACGCTACGCGGTACGAGATGATG
>MFXU01000046.1 GCA_001788965.1 Candidatus Peribacteria bacterium RIFCSPHIGHO2_02_FULL_51_15
AAAGCCACCAATTCGTGAATTTAATAAAAATTGTCAATTGTCAATTGTCAATTGTCAATTCTTCATCGAGTAATAGTTTAGAATCGAAGGTACTTGTCCCGTTTGATTGCATCCACGGCGATCCAGCTTCAACGGAATCTCCTTCACCGGGAATTCTGGCTCCAGCTCATTGTCGGACGGATCCTGCCCATCGCGGTCCCCCTGCTCGCCTGGCGCGCGCTTTTTGATTACACCGGAGCCGCCGAGCTCCAGGGCTGGGACAAGCACGAGATGTCGACTTATTACATCATCGTGTTTTTCATCTCGCTTTTCGCCAGCATAGATTTCAACTACGAGATGAGCTCCATGGTTCATAAAGGGACACTGAGCCAATGGCTGCTCCGTCCGCTTTCTTTTTTCGAGACCGCTGCGAGCCACATCCTCGCCCGGATACTGATGCTGTTGATCCCCGGCCTGCTCATTATCCTTATCGGAGTGCTGATGATCCCGGATTTCCCTTCGCGGAGTCCGGAGTTATCGCTCATGTCCGCCTTCGCGGTGCTGCCTTTTTCCATAATCATGTTCGGGATACTCTCTGCCGCTGTCGGCTTGATATCTTTCTGGACCATGCACACCGAAAGCGTTTTCGCGCTGATCCTGCTGATACTCGAGTTTTTCGGCGGGCGGCTGCTGCCACTCGAGCTTCTGCCGGCATGGCTCCGGCCGCTAAGCGATTTTCTGCCGCTCCGTTACGCCATTTCTTTGCCCGCTGAAGCGATACTCAATCCGGGACAGTATTCCATATTGCTGATTTTCGGCGGCCAGATCTTTTGGTGTCTGGCACTGCTTTTGGCCGCCATGTTTCTCTGGAGAATAGGACTTAAACGTTATGACGCCGTTGGCGGCTGATATGAAGCCAATTAACATCCTCGATTCCCGGCCATTATTAAACCTCATTTTCCGCAGCGGCGATTCGAAAATCGCCGCACAGGTCCGGTACGTTCCCTCTTTCCCTCTCCACCCGAAGGGGGGAGAGGGCAGGGTGAGGGGGCATAAGGGCAGCATCCAAATGCCAAAGTCTATATGCGCTATCATTTAACCCTCCTCTCCCGCGCCTTCAAACTCCATCTCCTCCGCTGGAGCAGATATCGCGCGGATGTTTTCATTTGGATTATGACAATCTGGCTGACAGTTGGAATCCAATTAATATTTCTGTATGTAATATTCAAGTCGGCAAATGGAAATTTCTTCGGTTACACACGAAATGAAACTATTGGATTTTTTGGAATCGCTCTCCTCGCGTCAGGCATCGCACAATCTACGGTGATCGGTGTTGTCAGGAATTTAAGGAGTGCAACGTGGAGCGGGGAATTTGACCAATGGCTTCTTCATCCTCCAAATATCCTTTTGAGGATTATCATTGAGGATCTTGGCCTTGTCTGGTATTGGCCACATATCCTCATAGGTCCTTGTATTATTCTGTGGTTTTTTCCAGTTTCTTTCTGGTTTATAAGCTTTATCGCTGCAGTAATCGCAAGCACGATTGAGATGGCCATTATCCTTATTCTTTGCATGCCCAGCATTCGATGGGGTCGTTGGGATCCATACGAAAGTGTATGGGAATACTTAGAAAACGCTCGTTCTATCCCAGTTGGACGAAGTAAGAGTTTTATGTTATGGCTTGCTTCTTTCGGCGTATTGCAGTATTCTCTCGCCCTCGAAGTGATCACTGGCAAGCTCTCGCTCCTGATTCTTCTCTTAGTCTCCATCGGAATGTGGACCCTCGTGTTTCTTTTCCTCCGCTTCTTTCTGCACTCCTATAGCTCCGCCTCCTCCTGATTTATGCCCATAACCATCGAGGTAAAAAATCTCCGGCGGATCTATCGCCACTACGAGGCAGGGGCGGGAGTTTTTGCGGCCTTGAAAAGCGTCTTCTGGCGCAAGTGGGTAAATGTGGATGCCGTAAATGACATCAGCTTCTCCATTCCGGAGGGCAGCTTCGTCGGTTTCCTGGGACCAAACGGCGCCGGCAAAACCACGACTCTGAAGATGCTCTCGGGCATACTCGCTCCCACCTCGGGAAGTTGTAAAGTCCTGGGCTATAACCCCTACGACCGCAAGCGCGCGTTCAAGAAGCAGATCGCGCTGGTTATGGGCCAGAAATCGCAGCTGATCTGGGATCTCCCGCCGACCGATACTTTCGTTTTGCACCGCGACCTTTATGAGATACCGCGGGCGCAGTGGAACGACACACTCTCGACTCTCACCAAGCTGCTACGGGTGGAACATGTGCTGGACACCCCCGTCCGCCAGCTTTCCCTCGGCGAGAGGATGAAATGCGAATTGATCGTCGCGCTTCTGCACAAGCCGAAAGTCCTGTTCCTGGACGAGCCCACCATCGGCCTCGACATCATCTCCCGCATCCACCTCTGGGAATTCCTCCGGACTTATCAGAAAAAAGAAAACGTCACCGTCCTGCTCACTTCCCATTACGTCCACGACATCGCCAATCTTTGCCAAAAAGTGATCATCATCAATGCCGGAAATATCGTCTTCAACGGAAACTTCGACTCGTTGATCGATAAGCTCGAGCCCGATCGCCGCGGTCTGATCCGTTTCCGGCAGGATGCGCTGAAGGAATCGCAGATAAAGGAAATCACGAAGATGGTGAAAGACCGGCACCTGGAGCAGGTCGATGAGCACACTTTCCGCATCAGTGTGCCGAGGAATGAGCTTTCAAAAGCCACCGAATGGATCTTCCGCTCCTTCCCCATCGAGGAAATGCGGATGGAAGAAGTGGACTTAAAGAGCGTGATTGAGAGAGCATTCCAGATGTGACCATGATTCACATGGATTAAAGGATGACCATGATTTGCTCGGTAGTTTTCTGCGTCGATAAATATTAGGCGCGAAAGGGTGTGCAGTGAAACAACGTTTTTGTCGCATTGAAGCCGTGCTGTCATGCATCCGGCAAGCAGAGCGCAGAAAATCGCATATGTTTGAACCCGCATCTTTCCGCAGAAAGTGCGGGTGAGTCTGCGATTTTCAGCTCTGCGAGACGGAGATGCATAAGCACGGCTTCACCGGCGACAATTGTTTTCTTTGCCCCGCTTTCTTTTGCAACCAAAAGAAAGCGGGAAGGATAAGTTGCAGATATGACCCCCCGTTCCATCCCCGGATATAACCTCTTTCATGGCTTCCTTATGCCATTATTCCGGCTATCTCAAAACTAATTAGTTTTGAAGCTCTCCCCGGTGATCCTGGGTGGGCATGTAATGGTGTCATCTGATTACCCCCTCTTATATGTACAAGCCATCAAGACTCGAAGAAAGGGAACGGATCACGGGTTCCAGAATGCCCGGCGGTATCCGGCATAAAGACCAGGGAATTCATTCCTCGACCAGAAGAGGCATCCGGGGACTCAGGTTCGAGCAGCTGGATGACCGGCTGATGATGGCGGGGGATTCAGCCTCGATAAGGGCGGAGATGGACAGTTTGCCAAGCGAGGAGGCTTTGGTGGAAGGCATTACGAAAGATGAACAGCAGATTGAGATTTTGAGGAATGAATTGAGTTCGGCGGAACAGAACAGTGCTTTGCCGATAGACAGTCCACAGTGGAATGCCGCCGGTAAACCGGATGGTGCCATCGGGAAACTCAGGTTCGATGAAGGCCGGGGCAATGCCCTGGCAACGAATCCTCAGGGGACGTTGTTCCTCATGGCCCTGGCTTCGAACCAGGTGCAGGTACTGGACGCTCAGACCGGAGGACTGAAGCTGACGCTCGGCGGTCACGGAGGATTCATCACCGGCGGGGCATGGAGTCCGGACGGATCGGTAATCGCGACCAGCTCCAATGATAAAATCGCCCGGGTGTTCGATGCGGTTTCGGGGAGACTCATCGCTTCCGCGCCCATGGAAGGGAAGATGATGTCTTTCTCGCATGACGGAAAAACCATGGCCTTCGCGAAAGACGACGGCACGGTTTTGATGGTTGAGGCACAAACGCTGCAGATCAAAAATTCCTGCCCGGCGGAGTATCCGGACAAAGTGGGGTTTACCCGTGATGACTCTCAGGTTTGGTACACGGATGACACGACGCTGAAGATGAAGGATCTACAGACTCAGACTGTAAGGACGATCAGTCCCGGCATCGGAAATATCTGGGCGATGGGAGTAAGCGAGGACGACAAGTATGTCGGTATCGGCAGCGCGCAGGGTACGACAGCGGTGCTGGACAGCGTGAGCGGAAAGGTTATAGCGAAAGTGGACCGAGGGGGCGATTACGTGTTCTCTCTCGCCTTCGCGCAGGGAAAAATGGTGGTGGGATACTGGTCGGGAAAGGTTTCGATGTTCGATCTGAGTGCGGTCGAAACCGGGAAGCTAACGGCTTTAAAAGAATATCAAGTCGGCGGCATGGCCCACATGCTCACGGTCACGAAGTCCGGGCGCACGGTACTGGTCCAGGTGACCTACGGTCCCAAGGGTCTCGATATCGTGGCTCTTCCGGTCCCGGGCCCGCAGTCTGTGGGAAGGTCTGTTGATGCCGTAAACGCAGATATCGCCTTGCTAATGGCAGATGAAACGCGACTACAAGGTTTGCAGGAACTGAGAGCGAGCCTTTTTGCGGAGCTCAATCTGGCGCTGGAGAGAGAAGAACAGATCGCCTTGGATGCGGCCAAGGCGGTGACAGCGGCGAGCAATACAGCGGTTCAGGCGGTGGCTCAGGATACGGAAGTCAGGGCGATGGCGGCGGCAGAGCCGGTGCGCTATTCGCTAAATGATCTGGAAGCGCTTGCGGGGTTTTCCGGACTGTCTAACCGGACCGTCAAACGCATGTTCCCGGTGGAAGGAACAGAATCAGCTTTTGAGCCGGAAATACAGGTACTGAAGACTGACAAAGCCGGCATCACCGTAGCGGTTTCGACGCCACTAAACGGAGGAATAGTAATGATCGAAAATGGAGGGGCTTTGGCCTGGCGGGAGGTAAGGAGCAGCGGTCCGGTCGATTTCGCGACGATGACTTTGACGATGGACTCCGGCAGCCCAAGCGGAATCTACGAGCTGACGCTCCGGGACAACGCGGGCGGCACCGGAGGAACGAAGATTTTGAAGACCGTGAACCTGATCCGGAACAGGGAAACCGGAATCTTGAGCGTGGGTGGTCCGCTGAATCAGTTCATCCCGCAAGCGGGATTGGTCGCGAAGGACGGCGATGATCCGGCGGAGCTGTTTTCTCTGGCCGGAGAAGAAGAAAACAGGCAGATCGCGCTGGCCGAGTCTGCGACCGGGGATTTCGTCGGAGTGGATCCGGTCCTCCGTAGCGCGCAGCTGGACAATCCGCAGGGCAAGGCAATGGTAGGAGAGCAGCGGACCAGATTGAGCGCGCTGGCGGAATCGGCGAATTACAAGCTGACCGTCACGGAAGAAGAACTTCATGAGCGGTTTCTCAGGGTTTTTCCGAAATGGAAGGATGAGAACGCGCAGGCGACGGCGAAACAGATGAATCTGTCACTGGATAACTTTTACTATTACCGCGGCGCGGAATATGATTCCTTCAGGCGGAGTCTGGATGGTTACAACGGAGCAGTCGGAAAGTTATTGGAACAGGGAATACGCGCGGTTCAGGCGGGAAGAGCCGGAAGGGATCCGAAGCCTTTCCTTCTGGAAATGGGAAAAATCTACGGGGAATATGGAGATGGCAAACTGAGCCAGATCGGTTTCCGGCTGCCGGTGGATATTCTTATCCTGAACGCCGCGGCGGGGATACTCGAGACCCAGGCGCAGTCTCTGATGCAGTCGGAAATAGCGACCAGGCTGGCGATTGAAAAGGCGGAATTAAATTTCAATACAAATCCGGCCTATGCGGGACACGGTTCATCCAGCTCCTCTTACCAGCCCGCGATGAGCGCGGCGAGGCAGGCGTTCATGGCTAATTTATATGCGGCGCAGGCGGGATTGGCAAAACATGACGCGAACGGGAATGTGGTGGGCGGAGCAGCGGTGGCAAACTCGAATACAGATGAATCCAATCTGCACGGAGCCGCAGTTGATCAGGTAAGCCGGGAATTGTGTACCGCTACGAATTTCCAGTGGGTGACGAATGTTTACGATTTACAGACCGAGGAAGAAATAGGCACAGCCGAGGACAAGGCGCTCTATCAAACTATTTATCAACAATTCGGGGATCTCCTGACTCTGGCTCAGAAAGAATACGACGATGTAATTGCTGTTTATCAAAATCAGATCGACACGAAGTCACAGCAACTTCTGACTAATCAGAATCTCGGAATCATCGACAAGACTCTCCTTACGACTCAGATCGCCGCGGCGGGTGCACTGAAAGCATCACTAGTCATCGGAAAGGAATTGACGCCAAACACACCCTTAGCGGCCGGGCTGGATTTGGTTTTCTCTGCGATAGGACTGGAATCACTGTCAAAAGTTCCCATTGTTTTCAGATCTGCGGTACTGAAATTCGACGCAATTGCAGATACCAAGTTGGCAGAAAAACTGATACCAGAGCTGGAGCTGATTGTCGCAAATAGCGGGAAACTTCTCGCGAAGGTACAAAGCCGTATCGTTGCGACAGGCAAATTGATACTTCTCGAATTGCCAGGTGGACATCTATTGCTCACTCACGTGGGGATGACCGCGGCACAACTTATTCAACGATTAGCCGACAAGCTTGGAATCTCAGCTGCTAGCTCATTCTTAAATGCGGCTACTGCCGAGCGTGTTGTCTCCAAAACATTAGCCATGCGCAAATCAGCGATTAACACTTGGGCTCAATTTGCAAAAAACAAACAGACGATCCAATTTCTCTATGAAGGAAATGAAATTCTGGGCATCGGCGTTCGTCGTTCAGAGGGTGTAGTTAAAAACATGTACAATGCAATAGTCGTTCTCGAGGCAGACGGTAGAGGCGGTTGGCATCTCCTTACCTCATATCTTCAATGAGCTATAAATCCCTTTATCCAAACTTGGCAAAATATCGTAGCTTACTACATTTGTTCCTTGCATACATTCATATTCATGACGATCTAAATGTTCCTGCAGATGTCATGATAACGAGATATGCCAAAGTAGAAACATTTGAAAATATCGCTTCAACAATCAGTGAATTAACCTCCCTGCTTCAAAAACCTACATTGCCCTGGTTAGATATCTCCTATGCTGCTAATCACACTTTGAAAAGCGAGCAAGAGGCACGAGAGTGGCTGAATAAAATTTTGAAAATTCTCGAAGAGGAATTAGAACAGCGTAATGCACATAAATCACCGGAGCTACCGGAAAAATAGTTTCTTCCCCCATCTTTTATGCCCAACCCCACAAAATCTCTCTCTGCCTTGTTTATCAGTGCATCTATTCTTCTTCTTCCGATTGCGCAGGCTTACTCTCCCCTGCAGGAAGATGCGGAAAAATCGTTTTCCAAAGCTCTGATTACTTTGCGATCAGGTAAGGAGGAGACTGAATCGACGCAACAGTACTGGCCGTCGCTTGGAAAATATTTCCGGTCGCTTAGCTATCCCGTGACATGGGCAATCTGGCAGAAATGTGAAGGTAAAATATGTCCGGCGACGAAAACCACAAGCGGCCATCTGGAAGCCATCACCTCCAAACAACTTAACAATCTCCTGGTTTCGCTGCTGGCCTACAAACCGGTCAGCTATCCCGACGGAATCGTAAAGCTACCGTTTCCGTGGTTTTCGGTTTACAGCCAGCCGTGGACCGATAAAACGAAGAATCCGGGCGGGTCAAGTTACGCGAAGTCCGATGAAGGCGGGAACATCTGGTCGGAGGCCAGGGGAATCAGCCCGATCATTTCGCTCAACAAAAAACTTGAAGTGACTTATGTCGTTCCACTTAAAGACATTCTTACAGTGGACGCATGGAAAGGAACATATATCGCCCTCTCCGCGCAGCCCGCTCTGCGGGAGGTTTCCAAAGGGATCGTTGTTCCCCCGCTGGCAACGCTTCAGGATGTTGACGCTGCATTCACAGCTGCTCTAAGCGCAAAGAATGGAGGCGGCGGGTATATGATTCCTTCCGTTCGGGATCTGGAGATGAAAGACGGAGAATTATTTCATCATCCGGCCAGGATCTACACGTTCCACTTTGACTGGCTATCTGATTCTTTTACCGTTGAAACGACATATGTGCTGAATAATGGCATTTTATATTCCGCAGAACTGGTCGCGCCTGATTCCGGATTTTCATCAGTCAAAGCCGCATACTCAGGCGTCGTTTCCTCTTTGGAATTAAAGGAAGTATCCGGTGTCGAAGCGGTAACATCGTCATCTTCATCCTCCACGTCCGGATCCTTACTGAAAAAAGTTAAAGCCGGAATCCGCAACCGGAAAACCGGTATCACGCCGCAAAAACAGCCGCAGAAGAAAACTACCCCTCCTAAAACTTGTTTAACCAGGCGCTGTAAATAGGTCGTAGAACGTCGTCCTCTTCCGCTCGCACGGAAGGGTTTCTCACCGTTTCAAAGCGACATGGTATCGCGTCGCCCGTCCTCTCCCTATCTTTGCGATTTTCTTGAGGGCCAGGAGCTTTAGGAGCGCCTGGTCCACCGTCCGGATATTGACGCCCGTCTTCCCGGCAATCTCCTTCCTGCTTAGAGTTTCCGCATCCTGGAACGACTTCCAGACGGCCAGCTGATTCTCCGAGAGCAGATTTTCCGTTTGATCCTCTTTCGTCAGCGCCACGGCCATCTCGCCCTGCTTTACGAACATGCGGAGGATGAAGAGCATCCAGGGAGCGATGTTCTCCCGCTCCTTTTTCCACGTCGCAGTGGATTTCTTGAGCGCAAGGTAGTAATCCACCTTGTGATCCTCGATCAATTTCTCATGCGAGACGTATGGTACGAAGCCGTATCCGTTCTGTAAGAGAAGAAGGTTGGTGAGAATGCGGCTCGTCCTGCCGTTCCCGTCCTGAAAAGGATGAATGGCGAGGAACTCGTAAACGAAGTTCGCGATGACCAGAAGCGGATGAAATGTCTGCTGCCTGAATTGCTTCTGCGTCCACTCCGTCAGCTCCTGCATCTCCTTAGGCGTGAGGAAAGGCGGCGTGGGGTCGAAGATGATTCCGATCACCTTGCCCCTGGCATCTATCGCTTCCACGCGGTTCGGCGCGAACTTATATCGCCCCTTGTGGCGGCTGTCCTTCTCACTGTATTTCAATGCAGCCGTATGGATGTGCTGGATGAGATTCTCGGAAAATTTCATAGCATCCGATGACTCGAAGACATCCTGGATTATTTCGAGATATCCCAGCACTTCCTGCTCGTCTCTCGTCGCGAGTTTTCGCACCTTGGCATCGCGTAAAAGCTGCTCCACCTCGTCGTCACTCAGGTGAGCGCCCTCGATGCGCGTGGAAGAGCCGGAGGAGCTCACGATGACCGCGTGCTTCATGCGTTTCAGATACTCGGGAGAAAGGCGGGAAAAGGCCTCCCAATATCCCTTGCACTCGTCGATCCGCGCCAGGAGCTTTGCGATCTCCTGCGAGGTCTCCTGGGTGAACTGCAGCCGTTTCTCGAAACGATTCGTGATCATGGAATTGTACGTACAGGTGTATAGGAGATTATAGGAGATTATAGGAGATTTGAAAAGACTAAATGTGAATGAACTCACAAATTGGCAAAAATTTTTTCCAAAGATTGTAGGAATTATCGCATCTCCGCGGCCGGGGACGGCCGCTGCTGATGTGAAAGAATATTTCGTTAATTCAAAAAAACACTTTAGCAACGGCTTTCCAAGCCGCGGGGGCTCGAGGTACGATCGCTCTTTTTACCTGGGGTTCGGAAGGCATATGCAAAAAATAACCCCGCTCGGGCCTTGCGGCAAGTCGAGTGGGGAGGAAGTGATCTTATTATAGCTATTTGCTCCATCTGGGCAAGAGAAAAGCATCCAAATCACCCTGTCAGGAGGCCGTTCCATCCCTCCATAGAACCTCTTTAATGGCTTCCTTATGCCATTATCCCGGCTAGCGCCAAACTAATATGTTTTGAAGCCCTTCCGGGCTTTATTTTCCGAGCCTGTAATGGTGTCAACTTCTCCCCCACCACCATGTTCAGACCCTCAGAGATCGAAAACGGTTTCAGATCCGGCTC
>MFXU01000047.1:0-40561 GCA_001788965.1 Candidatus Peribacteria bacterium RIFCSPHIGHO2_02_FULL_51_15
TGCTTCCGTCGGAATAATTCTCTATCTGGCTTTTGCCTTTCGTAAAATCCCCAGGCGCTACAATCCCTGGAAATTCGGCATCGCCGCAGTCGTCACTCTGCTTCACGACGTGATGATAACGACCGGAATTTTCGTAATTTTGAGTTATTACACCAGCTTCGAGGCGGACACCCTCTTCGTCACTGCTCTTCTCACGATCCTCGGCTACTCGGTAAACGACACCATCATCGTTTTCGACCGCATCCGCGACAATCTTTTCGTCCAGGAACGCAAGGAATCTTTTGCCGAAATATCCAACCGGTCGGTTAATCAGGTTTGGAAAAGGTCGGTTTATACCTCCACCTCCACTTTGATCATGCTTTTCGCTTTGCTGCTGCTTGGCAGCGAGTCGATCCGCTGGTTCGTGCTGACTCTGATCATCGGGATAATTATCGGCACGTATTCCTCCGTCTTCGTCGCCACTCCCCTGCTTGTTTATTGGAACGACCGAAAGAAAACTCAATGATTTTAAATTTTTGATTCCTGGTTCTTGATTCCTGATTCTTTTTTTATGCAACCCATCGTCGAAAAACTCAAGCAATCGCGCATCAAAACAACGATAGTCATCTCGGCGGATGACAGGAAAAAAGCCGAGGAAGCAGCTCTCGTAAAGCTGGGTCAAAACATCGAGATCAAAGGTTTCAGGCAGGGCAAGGCGCCGAGCAGTCTCATCCGCGAACGCGTGAAAGACGATGATTTGCTGGAACAGGTTGTCTCTTACCTGCTGCCCGGCATAGTCACCGAGTCACTCAAGCTCAGCGGCGCAAAACCAGTGATCCGCCCGGTGGCGAATATAAAATCCTTTGACCCGCTCACAATCGAGCTGATCTTCGTCGAACGGCCGGCAGTAATTCTCAGGAAGCCGGAAAAAATTTCAGTTGAGAAGAAGAAGCCCCAAGAAGCGACGGCGGAAGAAATCAATGATTTTATCAAAAAAATTATGATGCATGACCGGACCGAGACTTTAGCCGACCGCCCGGCCGCGAAAGGTGATCTTGTCCGTATGTCGCTTTCGGCGAAGGATGAAAAGGGGACAATGGTGCAGGAACTCGTTATCGGCCATTACAATATCCTGATGGGATCGGATGACCTGCTTTCCGAGCTGGAACCGGCCCTAATCGGCATGAAGAAAGGTGAAAAAAAGACGGCAGAAGTTTCATTCCCGCAAGACCATGACATCACGACTGTCCGCGGTAAAAAAATTCAGGTCGAAATGAACGTCAAAGAAGTCGCCGAAGTCAAAATGCCCGAGCTGACCGCGGAATATATAAAAACCCGCCTGGGAGCCGACCGCACGCCGGAAGTTTTCAAAGCCGACATAAAGGAAATGCTTACGCGGAAAAACAGGGAGCAGGAACTGAAACGGCGCGAAGAAGAGCTTTTTGAAAAGGTCAGCCAGTCGACCTCGGTCGACCTGGCCCCGGAGTTTATCGAAACCGAAGTCCGTGAAATGCTCCATGATCTGGGAGAAAGGCTCAAAAAACAGCAGATGACGATGGAAGACTGGCTGAAATCCACGGGGAAGGAAGCGAAAACAGTCACCGACGAAATGCGAAAAATAGCGGCGGACAGGATAACCCTGCGTTTCGGAATGCAGGAGCTGGCCAAACACCTGAAAACCGAACCTGCGGAAGATGAAATCAAAAAAGCCCTGGCGGAAGCGCAGAAAAACGATTCGCATGCGGGACATCACCATCCTGAAGAGGACTCTCTATCCGGCGGCGCGCTCTATGAAGATGTCCGGTGGGAGCTTACCATCCGGAAATTGATGGAAGAGATCATCGGAGAGGTCACGCCCACCTCACTTTAATCCTCCGTTGCGGATTTATGCCCCGCACCATCCGGCATTTGTCTTTATGAATACTGATGTGGCCGCTGCGCGAAACCACCCCCACCAATTTTTCCGGCCGCGGATCGGCGGCCTGGGCGTTGCAGCATTTGGCGAACCGGTAAGGCATGCCGGTCGGCGCGCCTTCCAGGACAACAGGTTCCTTCTCTTTTTTCGTCAGGGTTTTTTTTGCCGGTGAATTTCGTTGCCGTTTTTCGGGCAGCGAACCCGAGAAGACATGCCTGAGCACGGCCGAGGTGCGGACCGAACCCATCCCGACCTTCACAATCAGGTCTTCCCGCTCTTTCATGCTTTGTTCTTTCCCGTCAAAAGACGCCAGCGCACTCAGATCGTTGTCGAGCTTTGGGAGCCCCCGGGTCTTTAGTTCCGCGTTTATCGCTTCGCGGCCCTGGAGCAGGAATTGCGGGCGGTTATGCGCGAAAAAGTATGTTTTCAGCTTCGACCGGGCCGATGGCGTTACCATTTCTTCCAGCCATTGGAGCGCCGGGCGGGGATTTTTGTGAGTCAATACCTCGACCACATCGCCGTTTTCCAGCTTGTGGGAAATGGGGACGATCCCGCCGTTTACCCGCGCCGCTTTGAACCTGAGCCCCAGATCGGTATGCAGCACAAATGCGAAATCCAGCGGCGTGCCGCCTTCCGGCAGCTCGATTATGTCTCCGCGCGGAGTGAGGACATAGATGTGGTCCGCCAGCTTGAAATCCGCCGGCTGGTTACCTCCGCCCGGTTTGCCGATGCCGACTGACTGCTGTTTGAAAAGTATATCGGTAAGCTGCATGTTCTCGGCCCCGCGCATCACCCGGCTGTCCCTTTTTTGCTCTTTATACAGCCAATGCGCAGCCACGCCGTATTCCGCCTTGCGGTGCATTTCGAATGTCCTGATCTGCACCTCCATCATCGCGTTCTTCGGAGAACCGGGCAGCCCGATGAGGCAGGTATGGAGACTCTGGTATCCGTTTGGCTTGGGGAAAGAAATATAGTCCTTGAACCGGTGACTGAATGGCGTCGCGATCCGGTGGAGCAGCCCCAGTGTCTGGTAACAATCGGGAATCGTCGGAACCACTACGCGGACTGCGAAAAGGTCTGTGATTTTTTGCAGATCGCTCAGGCTTTTCACGCTCATTTTCTGAAAGATCGAGTATGGCTGTTTTTCCCGGGCGATTACTTCGGCTCCTATCCCCTCTTTTTTCAGAAAAGCCTGGAGCTGGCCCGACATGCCGGGAAGGAACGAACCGTACTCCTCATGAAGCAGCTTCAGTTGTCCGTCAATATGCACCGAGTCAGTCAGGTAACACTCGGGAAAAGCATGCCGTTCGAGCCGGTACTTGAGCGCGTAAATGCCGAGCCTCGCGGCTACCGGCGCAAAAAGCTGCAATGATTGGCGCGCCAGCCTGGTCCTGAATTCCGGCCGGACGTCACTCAAGTGCTCCATCAAATAGGATTGGACCGCCAAAGCGATCAGCAGAACCCGGATATCATCCGAAACCGATACCAGCATGATTTTCATGTCATCCACCGATTTCCTCCAGTCGCTTGTGTGCAAATGCGACAAAAGATGGATCCGGCTGACAATGTCCCGTACGTTTCTGCCGAAAAGATCCTTTATCTGCTGCAGCGAACAATCGGGGACTTTCAGGGCATGCTGAAGCAGGCAGGCTATCAGCGCGTCTTCATCCGGACAAAATTCGGACAAAAGCCCGGCGACTTCGCTGGCCTGACGGGTCAAAGTCATTGTCATCAGCTGGCATTGCCGGTCGCCGTATGTCTGCTTTATGAATTTCTGGGCTTTTTTTAAACGTTCCTCGTCAAGCACCGGTACTTGGCGCCGGATCGCTTCCATGGAAGAGCCTGCACTGGACAAACTGGTATCCATCCGTTGTAGGAATTTGATTTTACCATAACATGCGTAGATTTTTTGCGTTTTTTGGAAAGAAACCGAGGAGTCCGAAGAGTCCGAGGATTTAAAGGAATATATTATAGGAACATCTGAAAAATTGTTAAATTGCTAAATTGTTAAATTGCTAAGAATGTATAAAACGTGCGTTACGCTTGCGAACAATTTAGCCATTTAACAATTTAACAATTATGTCAGGGTAACAATAAAAAGCAGTTAATCAGAGCTTCCTATACATAATTCTTCGGTTTCTTCGGTTTCTTTTATAAATCGCATTGACATTTTTCTCCCTATCGTTAAGATGTAGCCAAGTCCGAAGACCGGAGGCACTAGGCCTTAGGCTGAAAGTAAGCCCTCCCGAGGAGTACAGCAGCGCTCACCCGGCCCCGGCTTGGTGGATCGTGCCGTGTTCCTCGCTGGTCTCCCGGACCCTAAGGGAGACCTTTTTTTATTACCCGTGTTTTATGGCTCTTACCAGGCAACAAAAAGAATCCCAGCTAAGTGAGCTGCAAAAGAAAATCCAGGAAGCCAAATCCGTGATATTTGCCAATTATATCGGGTTGACTGTGGCTGACATTTCCAAGCTGCGCTCGGAATTGAAAAAAGGAAAAGCGGAATTCAAAGTGGCAAAAAAGACCCTGATCCAGCTCGCGCTGAAACAGCTTAATTCACCTGAGATCAGTCCGGATGCTTTGCCGGGTCCTGTGGCCTGTATTTTCAGCATGGAGGAACCCGTGAGCGGAGCCGGCATCGCCTTCAGGTTCGGCAAGGACCATACTCAGGTGAAGTTAATTGGCGGACTCTTCGGTAAGCAGGTTCTGTCCGCGGCGGAAGCAATTGAATTTGCCTCCATCCCTTCGAAGCCCCAGCTCCTGGCCATATTTATGTCGATGTGCAATTCTCCGCTGACCCAGTTTGCCACTACCTGTTCTTCTCCCCTTTCCGGTTTCGCCCGCGCTTTGAGTGAATTAGCCACCAAACGCTCTGCCAACCCTAACCCTAACCCTAACCCTTCTTAAATTTTCCCCAAATTTTTATGTCAGATACTTTAACTCTCGCGAAAGAGGAGCAAGCCGTAATCGATGCACTGGAAAAGCTGAATGTCATCCAGCTGAATAACGTCGTCAAATTCATGGAAAAGCAATACGGCATTTCGGCTGCCGCACCGGTTGCTGCTGCTGCCGCTCCGGCCGCCGCTGCCCCGGATGCAGAGGAGAAATCCTCATATGACGTCGAGCTGACCGATGCCGGCGCGCAGAAAATCGCGGTCATCAAGGTACTGCGCGAGCTGACCCAGCTGGGCCTGGGCGAAGCCAAAGAAATGACCGAGAAAACCCCCGCCATGATCAAGAAAGGCGCAGCCAAGGCCGATGCCGACGCGATGAAGAAGAAGATCGAGGCGGCGGGAGGGAAGGTTACATTGAAGTAAATCCGGTAAATGAAGTTAGAGGTGGCCAAAGCTGCCTCTTTTTTTAATGTAAAATGTACAATGTAGAATGAAAATTTTTAAAGGGTTGTTTCCATTCTAAATTCTACATTTTACATTTTACATTTTTTTCCATGCGTTCCCTTCTCCAGGAATATATATTTCTCATCCCGCTTTTCGTCGGAATTTTCTCCGAAGCTGTGAAAATCTTCACCGAAGGCATCCAGCGCGGAGCCTGGCACGAAGGTCTGTTCCGCCCCGGTGGCATGCCATCAACACACTCCGCCTTCGTCACGGCGCTGCTTATCGTCGTGGCGAAAAAGCTCGGCGCGGATTCCACGGAGTTCGCTATCGCGTTCGTTTTTGCCTGCCTGGTCTGGTATGACGCCATCAGTTTTCGCCATGCTTTGGGCGAACAGGCCAAAGTCTTAAACCGCCTGCAACATTGGGAACATTTCTCGGAACGACTCGGGCATTCACTCAAAGAAGTAGTCGGCGGAATACTCTTCGGAGCACTGGTGACGATGCTTGTAATATGGATTTCGGGCTAAAAAGAATTTCACCTTCCTTACTTTCCTTACATCTCTTACCTTTTCATTCAAGTCCTCTTGCCATCCTTTAATATTATTGACTTATCACAATTACCTACTCTATAGTTTCCGGTAAGCAAACGCCTTCGTCTCAGTCGATCGGACCATTACCGAGGACGCCAGAAAAGAAGGAAGGTTGCGTTCTCTACTTCTTTTTTTTTATTATATGGCTGATCAGCAGATCACCTGCCGCGACTGCGGTAATGCTTTTACGTTCACCGAAGGTGAGCAAGCCTTTTATACCGAGCGTGGGCTCGCGGCACCGCAGCGTTGCAAGGACTGCCGCGTGAAGCGCAAAAACGAGCGGCTCAGTAACCGCCAGATGTATCCCGCTGTCTGCGCCAAATGCGGCGCGGAATGCGAGGTGCCGTTTAAACCGCGCCCGGAATCCGAAGGAGGCCGGCCGGTTCTCTGTCTCGCCTGTTTCAAGGCCGAGAAAGAAGCTGCCCCGGCTCAAAGCCCCGCCTGATCGCGACAAAAATCCACAAAAGAGCCCGGGGAAAACCGGGCTTTTTTTAAAAAAATTTTCACCTTCCTTACCTTCCTTACCTTCCTTACCTTCCTTACCTTCCTTACCTTCCTTACCTTCCTTACCTTCCTTACCTTCCTTACCTACCTTACCTTTTCCCGTAATGCTTCCACCCCCTTCAAATCACAAACCAAAGTAGATTGCGTCACCCGGTGTACCGGTGTTTCCCCCGCCAGCCATTCATTAATCGAATGAAAAGACTCTTTATACATCTTTTGCGTGCTTTCCTCGGCATAAAAAGCGATATGCGGAGTTACCAGCACGTTGGGATGACTGATCAGTTTTTCATTCCACTGGAAATCTTTTTCATGCTCCAGCACGTCAAGTAATGCATGCGAGATCTTCCCGTCGTCCAGAGCTTTAAGCAGCGCGTTTGAATCAATCAGCTCTCCCCGTGCCGTATTGATGATGATTGCCCCCGGTTTCATCTTGTTCAGCGCATGTTCGTTTATCAGGTGGTTTGTTTCCGGGAGAAGCGGCACATGCAGGCTTACTACATCGCTCAAACCCAGTACTTCCTCGAAATCCACATACTTAACCCCAAATTGAGTCTCCAGCTCGATAACCCGGCATTTGTCGCAAGCCAGGATGTTCATGCCAAATCCGTGTGCGATTTTGGCCGTATTTATGCCGATCTTGCCGGTCCCTATTATCCCCATCGTTTTCCCCATAAGCGCCATCCCCCTAAGCCCGTGGTAATCGAAATTGCCTTCCCGGACCTGCGCTTTTGCCTCGGTGATCCGGCGCAACGCCGACAAGAGAAGGGCGAATACATGTTCGGCGATTACATGCGAGCCGTAATCCGGAACATTGCATACCGCGATATTCCGGGCTTTGCATGCATCGAGATCGATGTGGTTGAAACCCACTGAACGGGTGGAAATCAGTTTCAGTTTGGGAAGTGACTTTATGACTTCCGCGGTAAATTTTGAATATATGAAACCGCTAACGACATCTTTATCCTTGCAGGCCCGGATGAGATCGATTCCGTTCAGAGATTCCGTGCGAATCTCGGCTTTGGGATATTGGTCCAGAACTGTTTTCAGGTCTTCGGAATCGACTTCAAGAAAGAGAATCGAAGGAGGCGGAGGCATAGAAAAAATTGAGAATTGAGAATTGAGAATTGAGAATTGAGAATTAATTGTCAATTGTCAATTGTTAATTGTTAATTGTTATTCTGTTCACCTTCAAACGATAGCAATCCCCGGTTAATTCGTTTACAATTCCCCCCGATGTCTTTCACAGTCCGACCTGTCCGCGAGGAGAGGAAGTCTGATGTCAGGTTCAAGAAGTACGTTCTTCTGGCTGCGGCTTTCGTCCAATCGATATTTCATTTGTATCGGTGGAAAAAGGAGCGTAACCAAAAGGAGCGAAAGGAGCTCAAACGGATCGCTACGCTCAAAAAAACAGTGACAGTGTTGCTCGCCGTCCTTATCGCGTTCCTGCTGATAATCGGGACGCTGCGGGTTCTGCTCCGGTTGAAAGCTTTTTCTTTGACCGGAATGTTTTCCGCAGTCAGCGCCGATCTCCCCGCGGACGAAAACGGCCATACCAACGTATTGCTGCTTGGCGTCGGCGACTCCAATCACGATGGCGTTGACCTGACCGACACGATAATGGTGGCCAGCCTGGATCCGGCTAAAACCCGAAGCGCCGTCCTGCTGTCCCTGCCAAGAGATTTGTACATATTGAATTCGGAAAAAATGGGCAAAGGCCGCATAAACGACCTGTACAGAGACTACAAGTCCTTTCTGATCTCGCAGGGATCCGACAAAGCGAAAGCCTCCGGTGAAGCCATGAAGCAGCTGGCGAAAGAAATCGGATCCTTTGTCGATTTGCCGATACACGGCGTGATAAAAATAAATTTCTCCGGCTTCACCCAGGCGGTTGATGCCATCGGCGGCGTGGATGTTTTCGTTCCGGAAGACATAAGTGACCCCGAATATCCGGGGCCGAATTACACTTTTGAGACTTTTGCATTGACGAAGGGGCCGCAGCACCTGAGCGGGGAAACGGCGCTGAAATATGTCCGCAGCCGCCATTCGACCAGCGATTTTTCCAGATCGGCGCGCCAGCAGCAGGTTATGGCCGCAGCCGCAGCCAAAGTGAGGGGAAGCGGACTTTTAAAAAACGCGAGCAAGATGACGGATCTTCTGAGCATAATTTCAAAAAATATGGAAACGACCTTCACGACCCGGGAACTTTTCGGCTTGGCCGGCCTGGGCCAGAAAATAGACCAGAAAAAAATTGTTTCGACGCAGCTTTCGGATCAAAACGGCCTGTATGACGGCCCTGCCGGACGCGGAGGTTTCTTGTATGCGCCTCCCCGCGAACAATTTGAGGGAGCTTCTATCCTGCTGCCGGTCTCCATGCCGGAAATGCCAGTGACCTGGAAACAGATCAGATCACTCAGCCGTCTGCTTTTTGAAAACCGCGAATTGTTTGTCCGTCCGCCAGCCGTCGCCGTATTGAACGCCGGGGCCAGAGAAGGATCGGCCAGGAAACTCGCCGGTGAGCTTTACAAGTACGGCTTCAATGTCGTCGATTCACGAAATTTTTTGAAGGGTGACAATCCTTCATTTGAAAAATCGTTCGTCGCCGTTTACCCTTCCCAGAAAACCGAAGAAGCAACGGAAGAAGCGGCCAATAAGCTTTCCAAGGCAGAGGACAACGCCGATTTTTTCAAAAAACTTTTCAAATTTTCCTCTCCTTTGTCCACGGTCGACATTGCGGCTTTCGGGGAAAATCCCGCAGATATCATCATCGTTTTGGGCAAGGATTACCGTTTCGGCAATCTGCAAGATTTGATTCTCACTTCAACCGAATAATATTTATGGAATCAAGAATGAAGGCAGAAATGTTTACCGACCTTTCCCCCTTTTCTGCCCTTTCTCACTTTGATACCTGATTCTTGATTCTTGATACCTGATTCTTTTCCATGCTGACACCACGCGAGATCATTGCGCAGGCCTGGACCATAACCACGACCGAGCGTTCGTTGAAACGCTGGGGGTTTGTCGGCTCTTTCTTCCGTCTGCTACTGGATATCAAGCTGGTCGCTTATCAGATTTATTTCTCTTACGCATTCATGGTGGCCGGCAAGGAAGTGGGGCTCTTTGACGACATCATCTGGGCCTATGACCGCCTGCCTTTCGGGCTGTTTGTAACCTTGTTTGTCGGCTTCATACTGCTGCTAGGCGTTGAGTTCCTGCTGCCGAGTTTCACCGACGGAGCCATCATCGGCCTCGGAGCCAAGTCTCACAATAAGGAAGAGGTCAAAGGCGGTTTTGTCCTTGGGATGTACAATTTCTTTCCCATTTTTACGGTACATGAAATTTTCGTATTCAGCGGCCTGAACCTTCTGATCACGGCCGTATCGATACTTTTGCGCTACGGAAGCGGACTTCAGGGTTTCCTGATCGTTGTCGCAGTATCCTTGTGGTGCGTATCGGGCATCCTGAAGTTTTTCTCCAATTTCGCCGAACCGGCGATAGTGATAGACAAGGAAAATGTGTTTATGGCGATCGGCAAAAGCATGAAACTGGTGATCAGTTATCTCTGGCATGTCATATTTCTGGTCATGCTGATGCTCATAATCAGTATCCGCATTTTCATAAACACCGTAATCGCCGTCCTCATTCCCGTCGCGGTATTCGGCATCGGGATAGTTCTGACTTACATTTTCACCCCGGCGGTCAGCTATACCATCGCCGGCATAGTCGGACTGGTTTTGATCTTCATCGCGGCATATTTCTTCACTTATCTGCATGTCTTCAAACAAACGGTCTGGACGATCCTCTATATGGAGCTGGTGAAAGAAAAGGAGCTGGACCGGATAGAAATCAAAAATGAGGACGTTATCTTGCCGCAGGTTCAAGCAGTACCGCAAATTTAGGTAAGGAAAGTAAGGGAGGTAAGGGAGGTCATATTTTTTACCTTCCTTACTTTCCTTACTTTCATTACCTTCCTTACCTTTCTAAAATCCCTTGACTTGTGAACGATCGTCCACCATTCTGGTGTACGATTGTATCCAATCTTTTATGACCCTTACGCCTCATCAAAGAACGGTTCTGAACTATATCACTGAATTTCAGAACAAACGCAGCTACTCGCCGTCGCTGGCCGACCTCGCCGTGGCCTTCGGTGTACGCAGCAAGAACTCGGTTGCCAAAGTGGTGAACACTCTGGTCCACGAGAAACAGATTGAGAAAGATCCGAAAGGCCGGATAAAAATCATCGCTATGGCTCATTTCGACGACCGGCCCGCTCCCCTGACTCTGCCGCTCTTCGGTCCCATTGCCGCCGGTTTTGCCGCCGCCGCCGAGCAGGACGCCACGGAACAAATACGGCTCGATCAATATCTGATCAAAGACCGGGCTGCGACTTTCCTGCTGCGGGTAAAAGGCGACAGCATGATCAATGCCGGCATCCACGAGGGTGATCTGGTGATAGTTGACCGTACCTTTGAACCCCGGCCAGAGAATATCGTTGTCGGCATTATGGACGGCGAATTTACCCTGAAACGCCTGAAGAAAGACAAGGGAAAATATTATCTAAAAGCCGAAAATGACGAATTCCCGGATCTGCACGCCCTCGACGAACTGAAGGTGGCGGGAGTAGTGGTGGGGGTGATTAGAAAATATCACTGAGAATTTTTTTCGCCGTATACACCGCGGCCGGGAACGTCTGCTGCTGATTTCAATTTTTAAAAGCTTCCTTAGTTTTTAATTGCAAGTTGGTATCAGAGCGGGCGTTCGCGCCCGCGGTTTGGATGAGATTCATACCACTTCGCGTTTAAAACGTTCTTAATCAGACGCGCTGGCGGTATGGAGTTCTTGGCTTGAGTAAACGCTACGCGGTACGAGATGATGCCGTTACGAATGACCGATTAGTTATGTTTTAAATGCAAAATGGTATCACTTTGCGAATAAACCAGCTGATTCTTTGCTGTTCAAATTTCTCTGCCCTTTCTTTGTGCGCGACAAAAAAAAGGGCGAAAGAAAACGCGCGCGCCACAGTCCCTCCTTTGGGCCGCTCTGAACCCCATGGCGCGCACCCACATGGCTCAATTATTTATCGCCAACGCAGGTTCTTTTGCTCAAAGCTGATACCACTTCGCGTTTAAAACGTTCTTAATCAGACGCGCTGGCGGTATGGAGTTCTTGGCTTGAGTAAACGCTACGCGGTACGAGATGATGCCGTTACGAATGACCGATTAGTTATGTTTTAAATGCAAAATGGTATGAGCCAACCGCTCATCGATTTTCTTCAGCTTCTCTTCGACCTCCGTAAGCTTCCCCTTTTCCGCTTCCACAAGCGATGCCGGCGCACGTGAAACGAAGTCCTGATTCCGGAGCTTCTGTAAGAGGCCATCACGATACCGCACGAGCGACGTCTGTTCCTTCAGGAGACTCTTTTTGACCTTCACCGGATCGAAGAGGCCCTCGAGTGAGAGATGAATCTCCGTGCCGGAGAGGAATGCGCTCGCGACGTTCGTGTGCTTGACCGGCTTCGCATCGATCATGAGCGTCCCCACATGCCCAAGTCGCCGGATGTGGGCCTCCTGGGACTGAAGGAGCTCGGCATGCTTCTTCGTGTAAATGAATACCGCAACGTCCTTCCCCGCTTCGATCTCCTGCTCCACCCGCAGCTTGCGAATCGCGGAGATGACATCAATAAGTACTTGAAACTGCTCACGCGGAGTTATCCCTTTGCCCTCAGCAAGAGCAATGTCTACCGGCCAAGGATGTTTAATAAGAATATCGGCATTTTCATGTTTTAGAGATGACCAAAGCTCCTCTGTGACAAAAGGACAAAATGGATGAAGTAATTGCAAGATTTCTCTGAGAGCGTTAACAAGAAATGGGAGATTCGATTCCCCTTTAGAAAGTTCCAGGTACCAATCACAAAAGAAGTCCCAAACAAAACTATATAAAGAATCCCCTGCAACGCTAACAGCATAATTTTCTAGGCCTAACGTAACTTTGCCACGCACAGATAATAGCTCGGAAAACAAAGCGAAATCTGCAAGTGTTTTTGGCTCATAAGCACTAGGTATTATTGCTTTCGGATCTAATTTCTCCTTTTCACACTGTATCAACACGAACCGTGCCGCGTTCCAGAGCTTGTTGACGAAATTTCTGTACCCCGCGATTTTCTCTTCATAAAGCCGCGTGTCGTTTCCCGGGCTTTGCCCAATGGTCATGGAAAGTCTCAAGGCATCTGCTCCGTATTTCGGGATGATATCGAGCGGATCGATGGCGGTTTCCGGGTGGCTCTTGCTCATCTTTTCCCCGTTTCTGTCCAAAACCAATCCGTGGAGATAAACCGTTTCAAAAGGAATTTCACCCGTCGCGTAAGTCGTCATCAGGATCATTCGCGCCACCCAGAAAAACAGTATATCGGCGGCGGTTTCCAGAATCTGCGTCGGATGAAAATCCTGAAAATCAGGACTTCTCTTCAACATTTCATCGAGAGAGATGGAAAAATCATCGGCCAGTGAGGGATCTATAAGCGTCGACCATGTCCATAGTCCAGAAGAAAACCAGGTATCAAGCGTATCAGGATCCTGATGAACCACCCCGCCGCAATGAGGACAACCGTCGATCGGTCTCGAAGAAACAATAATGCCGGATTGCCCACCGGCTGTGAGCTGTGAGCTGTGAGCTGTGAGCTGCTCATCACTCATAGCTGACCGCTCATCGCTTGTCTGCGCATTCTTTGCGTCACCGCACTTCGAGCAATAGTAAACAGGCACCCTGTGTCCCCACCAGATTTGGCGGGAAATACACCAGTCCCGGAGATTATCTATCCAATTGAAATAAACTTTTTCAAATCTCTCAGGAATAATTTTTATTTCTCCGTTACGCACAACAGATTGCATAATTTCCTTCAAGCTGAACAATTCTCCTTTCCTTGCCCCGCGTAGCCCGAAGGGCGTAGCGGGGTGCCTTCTTGCCCCTTCTTGTCGGCCGAAACCTTGGCGAAGGCTGATGCCTTCTTGCTCTTCCCAGGTGACTACCTTTTTATTTACATCAATAAACCACTGCTCCTTTATCTGCGGCTCCACTATCCCCTTCCCGCGATAGCTAACCGCTACCCGGTGAACGTAATTTTTATCCACTTTGACCAGTAATCCTTTGGCCTTCAATTTCTCGACGACTTTCGGCCGGGCTTCCTCGATCGGCATCCCCGCAAATTCGCCGGCGATCTGAAGCAAGCGGCCGTCGAAGCCTATTATCTGCTCGCGCTCAAGCTTGTGCCGCTCACTGAGCTCAAAATCGGTCATGTCGTGCCACGGCGTGATGGTCATCACTCCGGTTCCGAATTCCGGATCGACGATCTTGTCTTTTATCACCGTGGCTTTCACCGGCCCGTTTATCCATTCGGCGGTGAAAGTTTCCCCATCCTTGTATTTCGCGTACCGCTTGTCAGCGGGGTGCATCACGACATACTTGTCGCCGAATTTTGTCTCCGGGCGGGCGGTGGAGATCTGAAAGGGACCGTATTGAAAGGTGTAGTACGGCGTCTTTTCCTCGATGTATTCGATCTCGTCATCCGAAACCGTCGTCTGCATCTTCGGGTCCCAGTTCACCGCACGGTGGCCGCGGTAAATCAAACCATCTTGGTACATTTTCACGAAGACCTCGCTCACACAGCGGTTGAGCGTCGGATCCAATGTGTAACGCTCCCGGGACCAGTCGCAGCTGGCACCCATCTTCCGGACTTGTCCGCGGATAGTCCCGCGGCTTTTGTCGACGAAATCCGCGATCCGCCGGATCAATTCTTCGCGCCCGAGCTTGGCCCGGGGGTCGGGAATATTCTCTTCTTTCTGAATCTGTTTTATCACGACGCTTTCGGTGGCGATGGAAGCATGGTCGGTGCCCGGCACCCAGAGCACGCGCTTGCCGCGCATACGATTGAACCTGATAAAAATATCCTGTAGAGCGAGCATCACCGAGTGTCCCAGATGCAGCTGCCCCGTCGCATTCGGCGGCGGCATGCTTATCGTAAAAGTTTCAGCTTTCTCATCTTTGCAACTTTCCGGCCGGAAAGCTCCGCTCTTTTCCCACATTTCATAAATCCGATCTTCGGAGGCCTTCGGGTCGTAAGTTTTGGGAAGCGGCATTGGGAGAAAGTCTACTACATGAGAGCTGTAAGCCAAATTATGATTATTGACATTTATTATTTTTCTAATATATGAACATAACTCCTTTCAACGGTTTTTGGAGTTGGGATAGGTAAGCCTGCATTGTGGGCGACCACTATCCACCCCGGGGCGATGCTTCTCCTCTTTTCTCTCTCAAAGAAGCATCGCCCCATTTTTAAATGTTTTGATTTTTTCAAGCTGCCCTTCAACTTCGCTCAGGGTAAACAAGCCATCAGCTACCAGTGACGCCAAAGCTTTTAGTTGCCGCGCCCGCGGAGGGGCGCTGCTGAGTGGAAAAAATAACTGTTTTTTTACAAATTTTGTAGATAAAGACCTATAATTACCAGCATGGAACGAGAGCATATATTTCTAGGGTCAAAAGAAAACCGCCTGATACCGAGAGGGGTTTTCGGCAATTTGAAAAATGTTGTGGCCGGCTCTTTCGATGAAAACGTTATCGTCCCCGCGGAAAAAGGCAATGTGCCCAAAGCGCTGCTGGGCGTTCCGATCGCGGTAGCGGATACCGTCCTTACGGCGCCGGACGCCGCACTGGCGGGACTTGCGGGCGAGGATATCGAGCCGCTCAAAGCCCAGTCCTTCGCCCGAACCAGCCGCGATATTCCGCTGATCGTAAGTCATACACTGGATACCATCGCGAACCTGCTGACACTGAAACCATGGCAAGCAACCAAAAGTTTTGTAAAAGGCGGGCTGGGAGTACTTCGCCTGCCCTCCGATATCCCGATGGATATCGTCAATGACGCGACGGGGGTGAGCGTCATCGAAAGAAAACAGGCACATTACCATGACAAAATTCTCGCGCTCGCGGCATGAGCTACGATCCGCGGACTTATAAAGGCTGCTGCTGAACCTAAATTACTATTTTTTATGATTCCATTTTCACCGTTTTTCTGCTAGAATAAGAGCATAAAACCTATGCAAATATCGCCCGAAAATTTGCCTGTCGCGCCGAACCTGGCAAATTCGCCATCCGTTGCTCCAGTCGTTTTCGCCACCCAGTCGGTGGGAAGAATTTTCAATTTTGTCGGAACCATCGCTCCCCCATTGCTTACTCTGGCCATCGCCGGTATGGGACTGAAGATTTTGACGGGAAAAAACCCGAAATACTCGGAAAAAGCTGAATTCTCAATTCTCAATCATCAATTATCAATTTCATCTAAACTCTAAAAGAAAAAAACCGTTAAAATCCAGTCAAGCCTCAAGCCATATGCCGACTTACGATTATAAATGCACAGTCTGTTTCGCCTCTTTTCGGAAGGTACTGCCTTTCGGAACGGACGAAATCCCGCAGTGTCCGAGGTGCGGAGGGGTGTCACAAAAAATCATCATTCCTCCCATGATCCACTTCAGGGGAAACGGTTTCTATAAGACCGACAGTTCCGTGAAAAAGGAGTCTAACCCCAACCCCAACCCCAACCCCAACCCTAACCCTAACCCTAACCCTAACCCCAACCCAAGCCCCAACCCAAGCCCCAGCCCCGCTTCCGCCAAAACATGAAAAAAAACAGATCCAAAAAAATGACGGCGAATAATCCGTGGGTGACCAAGCTCACAGGACTTTCTTACCAGTCTCTCTTGTTTCTGTATGTGGGGTTGATCGTCGGTTTCGGCATGATTTATTATTTCCTTTCCACCTTTATCCCGGCCCACGGACCGGGGATCCCGCTGGGCGCGCCGGTTTGGTACCGATTTTTGGACAGTCTGTACTTTTCTACGATCACGGCAACGACCGTCGGTTACGGCGACATATCTCCTCACGGATTTTCGAAAGTCCTGGCGGGGCTGCAAAGCATTTCCGCCCTCTTCGTCTTCGCGATATTGGTATCGAAACCCATCTCCCAGAAGCAGGAGACCGCGCTTTTTGAGATGCATCAGCTGACCTTCGACGATGTTTTCACCTCGGTTCGCGAAGGTTTTTTCATAATGCGCAAAGACTTCGATGACCTGATAGTGGAAGCCCGACACCATAAAACTCTGAAACCGACTTCCTGGGAAAACCTGCTGACCGCTTACCGGCAGGGCGAAGTGCTGTTCGAGGAAATCCCGAAGTTTTACGACACCGAGAAACAGCTCTATGTCATCGATATCCACCGGGAGCAGCTGCTGATCGAATCGGTCCAGAGGACGCTCGAGCGGCTGGCATCGCTCCTGAAAACTTTCGATGAACATGAAATCGGATGGCGTGCTGACGAAAAACACACCAAGCGGTTCGACGAATTCCTCACTCTGGCGGAGAAAACCAAAAAATACTGGCACTCCCAATCCTTGAACCGGGAACGGGAAGAATTCACCGAACTGGAAAAGATCTTCACTGAAATCATCGGGTTGAGGCAGAGCGCAACTTCGTAAAGGGAATCAATAACCAACCTGCTCAGATAATCTAGAACACCGCGGCCACGGAGGGCCGCTACTGATGGAGTCTGTTATTTTTTTGCACTCAGCAGCACCCCTCCGTGGGTGCGTCGGTTCAATAAAATGGCTCTGGAAGCCGATTAAAATGTTAACACTAATTAATAGGAGCAGGTCTCCGACCTGCGTACGCGGCTCAAGAGAGCCGTTCCTATTCTTGGAGCTCCTATTCATAAAAACCTTCGCGTTAGCGATTAGCGGGGAGCTTTTTTCTCCCCGCTATCCGCTCATCGCTTATCGCTATCTCCTAAATCCGCCTCTGCCTCCCCCTCCCGGTCTGCCTCCTCCCCTCGGTCCGCCCATTCGCGGGGGCGGCGGTATCCAGCCGGCGGGAGGAGCAGTCATTTGCTTGAGCGAAAAGCGCGTCTTACCCTCGAGCGCATCGAATTCCACGCACTTGGCCTGGATGACATCTCCAACCTTCAATATGTCTTCGACCTTTTCGGTCCTGGCCCATTGCAGCTCCGAAATGTGGATCATGGCGTCCTTGCCGTGGCCGAATTCCACTATCGCTCCGACTCCGTCGATGATTCGCGCCACTTTGGCGTCGTAAATCTTCCCGACTTCCGGTTTCTCCACTATGCCGAGAACCCATTCTTTGGCTTTCTGCATCGCTTCGCCGTTTACCGAAGTTATGAAGATCAAGCCGCTGTCCTCGATATCGATCTCGACTCCGAGATCCTTGGTGATCTTTTGGATCGTTTCGCCGCCCTTGCCGATCACCAGCCGGATATCATCCGGATTTATCTGAATCGTCTCGATCCTGGGCGCGTACGGGCTCATCTCTTTCCGCGGTTCGGCTATCTCCTTCAGCATCGTTTCCAGTATCTGTGCGCGGCCGACTCTGGATCTCTCCAACGCTTCGGCAAAAACATGATCGGGGAGCCCCTTGATCTTGACATCCATCTGGATAGCGGTGATGCCCTTCGCCGTGCCGGCGACTTTGAAATCCATGTCGCCGCCGAAGTCCTCCTCGTCCTGAAGATCAGAGAGGATGACGTACTTGTCTTTGGATTCATCGGAAATCAAGCCGAGTGCTATGCCGGATACCGGCGCGGTTATCGGCACACCGGCCGCCATCAGCGCAAGCGTTGAACCGCAGGTCGCTGCCATCGAAGAGGAACCGTTTGACTCCAGAATTTCCGTAACGACTCGGATGGTGTACGGGAAACTTTCGAGCGGCGGAAGCGCCGGCTCCAGCGCGCGCTGCGCCAGACTCCCGTGGCCGATCTCGCGGTTGCCGACAAAGAGACGATTACTGGTCTCCCCGACCGAGAACGGCGGGAAATTGTAGTGATGCATGTACCGGAGCTCTTCTTCACCCTCCATGCCCTCGATCAGCTGCCGGTCACCGGGTGCGCCGAAAGTACAGGTAGTGAGCCCCTGAGTTTCGCCGCGCTGGAACAAAGCCGAGCCGTGGACCCGCTTGGGCAGAATGTCCACCTGGCAGGTTATCGGCCGTATCTCATCTATTTTCCGGCTACTCATGCGGATACCTTTTTCCAATATCAACCGCCGGACTTCGCCTTTTATGATCTTGTCGACCATTTCGGGAGCCTTCTTGTAGAGCGTGATCAAGTCCTCATTTTCGCCTGCCGGACCGCCTGCGGTGAGCGAAGCCGAACCGTGAATGGCTTCCAGTTTTTCGGCCGCCTGGTCCATGAGACTGGTGAAAATCCTGCGGCGCGCTGACTTGGCCATGGGTTCGGTGATCGCTTTGGTGGCGATGGGCAGCACCCAGTCGGTCAACATTTTCATATCCTCTTTTGACGGCTCAAATGCTGGTTCGATTTCAAATTTCTTCTTGCCGATTTCCTTTTGAATATCAGCAAAGAACCGGGCGATTTTCTGCGCCCATTTTTTGCCGAACTCGATCGCCTTTAGGATCTCCGGCTCCGGGATCTGATTCGCCCCTGCCTCGATCATCACCACCCGCTCAAGCGAAGCAGTCACGAACATGTCGAGATCGCTCTTCTTGCGGGCTTCAACCGTCGGATTCAAAACCAGCTCCCCGCCGATGAGGCCGACTCGCACGGTTCCGAGTGGGCCGCCTGCTGGACAGTCCGACAGGGCTACAGCCAGATTCGCCGCATTCGCGGAAGTAATGTCGTGTTCGTGTTCGAAGTCGTAACTCAAGACCGTCGCGAAAACCTGTATGTCGTTTCGGATGTGTTTTGGGAACATCGGCCGAAGTCCGCGATCGATGACGCGCCCGAGTAATACATACGGATCGGCCGGTCGTCCTTCGCGCTTTCTGAAACGGCTGCCGGCGATCTTCCCTCCAGCGTAAAACTTTTCCTGATAAACGACCTGCAGCGGCAGGAAATCCACGCCTTCGCGAGCTTTCAGGCTTACGGTGCAGTTGCCAAGCGATACCGTATCGCCCATCTGGCAGACGACCGACGCGTTGGCCTGAGTCGCCAGTCCGCCGGTTTTTATAATAAGCGGCTCGTTTCCGAGTACCAACGAATATTCTTTTTGCATAGAAATTATGGGAAGCGGATATACGCCCTTCCCCTTTTAAAGGATTTTTGCTTTGAGTGGACTTACATATGAAGGTCTGGTGGCAATTGGCTATTAGCTAACTGCCAACTGCCAGCGCCGCAGGCGCTCGTACGTAAATCCACAAAAATCCGGTGATAAAGGAAAGAGCGTGGATCCATCATATACCGCCCCTGACGTTTTTTCCAGTTTTATGTGATAGGCGATGATAAATTGCTAAATGGCTAAATTGCTACGCCCATTCAATCAACTCAGGTCGACCTTATTCAGCCACAATCCCCAATGTCATCATGGGCGACCTGATACCACTTCGCGTTTAAAACGTTCTTAATCAGACGCGCTGGCGGTATGGAGTTCTTGGCTTGAGTAAACGCTACGCGGTACGAGATGATGCCGTTACGAATGACCGATTAGTTATGTTTTAAATGCAAAATGGTATGAGCTTGTCGAAGGTCGCAAGCGAAACGCACGTTCTTGCTTGCAAACAATTTAGCAATTTAACAATTTAGCAATCTGTTCCGAAGTCCAAAAATTACTTCTTCAAATCTAACGCATCAATAACCTTCTGGTATTCATCCGTCTTGTTCATCCGAAGATAGGACAGTAGCTTCCGGCGGCGCGAAACCTTGGCGATTAGCCCTCGTCTGGCTGAATTGTCCTTTTTGTGATCTCTGAGGTGTTTGGTCACCTGATCTATCTCCTTCGTGAGGATCGCAACCTGGACCGACGGGGAGCCTGTGTCGCCGTCATGCAGACGATGCTTGGTGATGATTTTCTTTTTCGAGGCGCGCTTCAGAGCCATAAAAATGGGGGTTAATTTCCCGAAGTGTAAAATCACAAACCTTCTTCGGGCCTTCTCCAGCGGATATCCGACAGGAAAAAGTGCGATAGCGGGCTTAGACTAGCGGGACTTTGTCCAAAGTCAAGAAGCTGGACACGATAAAGAAACCGAAGAAACCGACGAGTCCGAAGAAACCGAAGAAAAAAACCGGTTCATGACCTTCTGTTGCACTCCTCGGGTTCCTCGGTTTCCTCGGTTTCGTCGGTTTCCTCCCAAAATAGTGGACAATCGTCCACCCTGTGCTAGTATGGCCATTATGGAAACTGCTTTGATCGTTATAGGCTTACTGATTGTCGCCGGAATTGGCGTTAACATAGCTCTTCAACTTAGAACACCCCCACCCCCAACCGGTTCCAGAGACTTGAGTCTAGATTTGGCCAAAACTGAAAAAGAGCTTGAATCCGAGAAAGCGGAAAAGAACAAACTGGCCGGTATGAATAAGCAGCTTTTCGCCGAAATACAACAAATTAAAGGGGACTTGAAAGCAACAGAAAAAGAACGTGACAGTCTCCAAGCTCGCGTGACCAAATTCGAGACCAATAAGGAACATCAAGAAAAGGAGAATAAAGAAATGATTCTAAACCAGGCAAATGCCCTAAAGGCTTTGGACGAAGAGCGACAGAGAGTAACCAAAGAGGATCAGGATCGGCAAAGGCTGCGAGAAGAAGAACGTGATCGGATTTGGGGCGAGCATGAAAACGATGTCATTTCGGCACTGCTCGATCTTTGCAAGCTTCCACAGTTTCAGTTCACCTGCTACACAAACAAAACTCTACCAGATGAATTCGACGGCAGTCTCAAGCCCGATTTTTTAATCGAATTTCTGGATCAATACGTTATTTTCGACGCCAAAGCGTCTAAAGCGCAGAGTTTGCAAACCTACATCGACGACGCTGTGAGAAAAACAGCGGACAAAGTCCGGAAAAACAAGAATATTTATCCTCACGTTTTCTTAGTCGTACCGAGCCAGGCAATATCGGAGCTGAAGAAAGTGATTTATCCAAAAGATGAATTGATATTTTACGTGATTTCCCGGGAGGCATTAGCTCCGATTCTTGCTTCACTCAAAAGGATTTCTACTTATGAATTGGCTGAGCAACTGGATCCCCAAAAGCGCGAAAATATCATCAATATGATTGCCGAACTGGTGACCCATATCAGTTACCGGAATGCTCACGAACTGATCCTTACCCGGATGGGAGCGGATACAGTTGAACGCATCCAGCACATCGATCCCGATTTGGCGGAGGAGATTGATCAGAAACAATCTGAGAAAAAGATGACCCAGTTGACGATGTCAGAAATAAAACGCTTGGCCTCCAGCGTTTCCGAGCAAAAAAATGCCGCTTCACAGTTGGCTTCGCCGAAAGCTGCGGTAAAAAAACCGTTTATCCAAAGCGCTGAAACAGTCATTGCTGGAAAAATGCTTTGACAGAATTCCGGTAGGGACTAAAGTTTGATTAGTGTTGTTTCAAATGTCTCAATTGAATACGCTCATCAGCCTCGTCCTCGTAGTCGTCGTTCCTTAGGAACCGCGCGAGCCGTGCTGAAATAAACCCACCTCGCGCCAAGCGGGGTTTTTTGTTTTTATTCCCATCAATACAATGCCAAAATTCTCGGAAACACCACCGATGACCATCGTCCAATCCGAAGGCAATGGTTACGAGTTCTGGCACGGATCGGGGCGTATCACCGTGCGTAATTGCAATAATATCTTTCGAATGACCAGTGTGCTTGTCCGCAATATTCAGCCGGATGCCGATGTCGATAAGATAATTGAAGCGATGGGCAAAAAGGTTACTTCTGCAATTAAAAACGGATCGGATAAATAAAATCTTCGATAAACGCGCTTTCGCATGGGCGCAACGCCCATGCCCCCACGGCCGGGACGGCCGTGCCACATCGTAATCAGAAATTTTACTTGTCTTGATTCTTGATTCCTGGTTCTCATATGAAGCGCTAAGATCAATCGCCAATGTCTTATGATGATCCGATACTCGGCCCGCTTAACGAATCGCAGAGAGAAGCGGTGCTGAAGATAAAAGGCCCAGCGCTGATACTCGCTGGAGCCGGCAGCGGAAAGACACGCACGCTGACCCATCGCATCGCTTACATGATCGAACAGGGCATACCACCCTGGCAGATATTGGCGGTTACTTTTACGAACAAAGCTGCCGCGGAGATGAAAGAACGCATTCGGACCCTGCTCAAAATCACCAACGTCGAGGGCACCGAACGCGAGCATCTGCCGGCAAGCGGGACTTTCCATTCCATTTGCGCCCGGATACTCCGCCGCGATATCGAAAATATCGGTCGAAACAGGAACTACGTGATTTACGATTCCGACGATCAGAAAAAGGTCATGCAGCATGTTTTGCGAAATATGAAGATCCCGCCGGAGGAGCTGAAGCCCCGGGCGGCCATGGCCCACCTCGGCCGGTTCAAATGCGAAGCTCTGAGTCCTCATGAAGTGAAAACCCAAGCCACGACTTACACTACCCGGCGTATGGCCGAAGTATATTCCGCTTACCAGCAGGAGCTGAAAACCGCCGACGCGCTGGATTTCGACGACTTGATACTCGAAACCATCCGGCTTTTCAAAGAATGTCCGAAAATTTTGGAAAGATACCAAATGACCTGGCGTTATCTGCATGTCGACGAATATCAGGACACGAACCATGCGCAGTACCTTTTCATCAGCCTGCTGGCAGCAGGGCAGCGGAACCTGTGCGTCATCGGCGATCCGGATCAAGCGATCTACGCTTTCCGCGGCGCCGATATCCGGAACATCCTGGAGTTTCAAAAAGAATATCCGAATGCCGTTTCGGTGAAGCTGGAACGAAATTATCGTTCGACTCAGCAGATCCTGGATGCCGCCGACGCAATCATCGCGGCCAATCCGAACCGGCCACAGAAAAAGATGTGGACTGACCGGAAAGACGGGAAGCTGATCACGCTGTCGGAAGTTTTGGATGAGCGGCGCGAGTCCGAGGAAGCGGTGAGAGGGGTGCTGGAACGGCAAAAAGACGGCGTGCCGCTGATCGAGCAGGCGATTTTGTACCGCACCAATGCCCAATCCCGCCTGCTTGAGGAAGCCTGCCTCCGGGCTTCGGTCCCCTACCGGATCTACGGCGGGGTGAAATTTTACGCCCGCCGCGAAGTGAAGGACGTAATCGCTTATCTGTATGTCCTCCTCAATCCGAACGACACGGTATCGCTTCTCAGAATCATAAACGTCCCTTCCCGGAAAATCGGCGAAACGACTATCGGCCGGATGCAGAATTTTTGTAATGAACGAAGCCTGTCTCTGTGGCAGGCTCTCAGGCACATCGAAATGGTCGAAGGCCTTAGTGACCCGGTAAAGCAGCGGCTGATCGGTTTCGTGGAAATGATCGAAAGCCTGAAAAAGCTTTCGGAAACCGAAGTCGTAAGCGGTCTTGCGGCAAAACTGATCGAAAAAACCGGACTCGAAAAACATCTGCGGGATGACACCGACGAAGGCGAGACGCGGTGGGAAAACGTGCTGGAGCTGCTCTCAGTGACCAAAAAATACGACTATCTCCAGCCGCCCGAATCACTTACCAGCTTCCTCGAAGAAGTCGCGTTGATTTCGGAAGTGGATGCCATGACCGAAACCCGTTCCGATTCGCTGACTCTCATGACACTGCATCTTTGCAAAGGACTGGAATTCAGCTCCGTTACGGTCGTCGGCTGCGAAGAGGGGCTGCTGCCGCACAGCGCGGGGCTTTTCGATCACAACCAACTGGAAGAAGAACGCCGCCTGCTTTACGTCGGCATGACCAGAGCGAAAGACCGTCTGACTCTGCTTCACACCATCCGCAGGACGCTGTGGGGGAAAACCGAAAGTAACCTCCGAAGCCGGTTTTTGGATGACCTGCCGCACGCAGTGATCGAAGTGAAAAGCGATACCCTAAACAGCAAGTTCGGCTGGCTCACCAGTTCTGTAGTCGCCGCAACGTCCCAACCCAAACCCCAGCCCCAACCCTATAACGACTTCAATCAGGACACTTCTGCTGAAGAATGGCTGCAGCCAATCGAGGAAGAGCTCATCGACGGAACGCGCATACTCCACCGGACTCTCGGCGAAGGCACGGTCCTAAAGCGCAGCGGCGACGTGGTGGAAGTGCTTTTCGACAATGGGAAAAAGAAACATCTGGCGCTGGGAATAGCACCGATAAAGATACTCAATTAAATTGCTAAATTGTTAAATTGCTAAATTGTTCGCAAGCGGAACGCACGTTGTTGTGCGCTCGTCCACGAACATGGTGGTCATTCTAACAATTTAGCAATTTAATTTTGCCAATATGTCCCATCCGCTATCGGCGCTGGCAGCGAGACCCACTCGAATGTATTTGAGCCGTCCCACCAGCTTATCGCTCCGGAAGTCAAAATATCCCCGGCCTGGTTTATCGAAATCCGCAGGCTCGCGTTCTGCGTATTGTCGGGAATGAATACAGAGCCGTAAACCGTCAGTGTCCGCGGACCCTCATTTAGCTCTCCGAAACCGGCCGAAACCAGGCAGGTGATTTGCGATGCATTGGCCGTGCAGGACCTGCGGTCATCGCTTCCGTCGGCGCGCATATAAACATTGCTGAGCTCTATTCCTCCGGTCCGGCCGATATCAAAAACCACTTGCTGGATCTGGATATGCGCGACCGGGTCCGATCTCCGTCCCTCGAAAGTGAAAGCGCCCAGCTTGCGGTCCTGTCCTGAGACAAGCGAATCCGTCGCGCTCAATGCGTTTGCGACTTTCGTTATCTCCGAGCGCGCAGTCAGGAAACTCGGGAAATTTTCAGTCGAGGATTTCGCGTATTTCTGGCTGGTCCATTCGCCGTTTCCCTCGACCAGCAGATTGCTCACCGCTATCACTTCATTGCTCAAAGCGCCCTGATCCCGAGAAAGCAGTTTCGGTCTCACATAAAAATGGAAATCCTGACGCCGGGGCACGGTCAGCGCGCCGGCGGCCAGAGACAGCTTGTACTTGCGGTTCGTGGTATTTGACGGATCCATACGGGCATGGCCGAGCAAGCGGCGGTTTTCGTCGAATATCAGCAAATCGTCTATCACGTTCGTTTCGGCTGCCAGATTGACCGATATCGACGTGACAAAAAGCGCTTCATCATCCAGGAATATTTTTGCCGCTGCGACCGTCGGCCCGGTTTCTCCGAGAAGAACGAATTGGGTGTGAACGGTCGTGTCATCGAGAGTGTCGACAGAGAAAGAAGAAACCGAGGATGCCGAAGAAACCGACGAAGAGGTTTTAGATTGAGTTGAGGCCGTGCTTGCAGCCCCCGGTAGCGCGCAATTGGCTTTCCTCCCGGCACGGATAAGCCGCTTGGCCCGGCGTATCGAAGCCCTGGATTCACACTGTTTCAAAGCCTTGTTTTGGGCTGTGAAATACGTGCTTTCCTTTGCCCAAGCTATCTGGGAAGCAAGCAAAGCACCGATAACGATCAAGGGCACGAGTAAACGCACTTCAACATGATAGGAGAATCAAACAGTAGGAAGCAAGAATAAGGTAAGGAAGGTAATGGAGGTAAGGAAGGTAAGGCAGGTGACGAAACAAAAGAAAAACGAGGCACCTTCCTTACTTCCCTTACTTTCCTTACCTACCTTACCTTTTGTCGCATGAGGCATAATATCCCCATGCTCCGGCAAGAAGTCACTGATTTTCTCAGACTCCATAAGATCCGCCTGGACACTCGCTCCGGTCAGCATTTTCTGGTAGATGAAGAAGCGTTAACCGAAATCGTCGAGGTCGCGCGCCTGAAGCCGAATGACAACGTGGTAGAGATCGGCCCGGGTATCGGAATACTCACACGTGAACTGATCAAGCATGTCACCCATGTAACCGCGGTCGAAATCGACGAACGTTTCATCAAATTACTGAATACTTTCATAACCAAAAACCCGCCTTCGCCTGAAGGTTTCGGACGGGCAGGCCAGCAACAAAAAACCAAAAAACTTACAATAGTTCATGGTAATGCCCTCCAGGCTTCCCTGCCGCTTAAACCTTACAAAGTCGTCGCCAACATCCCGTATTACATCACCTCTCCCCTGCTGCATCATCTGCTTCTGGAAAGCGCAAAACTTCCGGAAACGCTCACGCTGCTTATCCAGCGGGAAGTCGCCGAAAATATCTGTGCTCCGGGCAGCTCGGGGATACTGGCGGTGCTCGTTAAGCTTTTCGGGACACCGGCACTCATACGGATCGTCCCGAAAGATGCATTTCTTCCACCACCGGAAGTGGACTCCGCTATTCTTCATATCGATTGTTCCAGGCCAAAAATCACGGATGCCAAAACCGCAAAACAAATTTTGGGACATGCCAAGCTGGCTTTTTCAAAACGCCGGAAAATGCTCGGCAATTCAATCGGCAAAACGCCCGGCGGTATGGAGGCACTGAGAAAGGCCGCCATAGATCCGATCCGCCGGCCGGAAACACTGGAAATAGAAGAATGGATCAAATTCAACAATATTTTTAAGCAGATAAAAACTCCGAAATTATGAAAATATCACGGCTAACTTACGGCTTTTTGATTTCCTTTGTCATCGCCGTTTTTCTGCTTCAGTGGTGGCAAAGTCCGCATTCAGTCGCCAATCTGTGGTTTTCGATTTCCGGCGCGGGAATATGCTCGGTGGTCATGATTTTTTTCCGCCGCAGAGAGATCGGCTTCCTGTCGCTCGCCATCTGCGCCGGCGTCTCGGCGGCCTTCATCGCGGTGATTCACTCGGCTCACGTGACAACGAATCGGGACATCGAATCTTTTGCCGACGGGAAAAAAATGACGCTGCTCGGCCGCGTCGCGGATATGCCCGACCGCCGGCCGGATGTGACGAAATACAAAATCCAGGTCACTGCCATAACCCGCGGCAAAGTAAAAAAAGAAGTAACCGGCAATGTTTTGGTAAACGACAAAAACGGTTGGCCGAGGTATCGGTACGGTGACCAGGTCAAAGTCAGCGGAACACTCGAACCGCCGGGCAAAATAGAGGATTTCGACTATGGCGCTTACTTGAGCCTCAGCGACATCTACGCCATAGTGCCCTGGGGCCGGATCGAAGCGGTTCCCGCAGCTGCAAAGACCGGAACAATTTCAAAAATATTTTCAGCTCTCTTCGGTTTGCGCGAAACCGCCGAAGGCTGGATAAACCGCGTGCAAACCGAGCCGCATGCCTCGCTGCTCTCAGGATTGCTCACCGGATCGCGCCGCGGCATACCGGAAAATCTGACGGCATCTTTTCGCACCGCCGGGCTGTCTCACATCGTGGCCATCAGCGGTTACAACGTGACGATAATACTGGCTCTCCTTTCCGGGCTTCTCTTTTGGCTGCCGATAAAAGCGCGGTTTCCCTTTCTTCTGATAGGCATCGTCGCCTTCACGATTTTCGTCGGCGCCGGATCGACCGTCGTCCGCGCGGCGATAATGGGCATACTGGGTTTGGCCGCTCTTGAGTCCGGCCGCCTTCCTGCCATGCGGTTAAGCATTCTCTGGACCGCGTTTTTCATGCTCATCTTCCGTCCGGCATTCATCTGGGACGACGCGGGTTTTCAGCTTTCATTCCTGGCCGTCATCGGCATCGCCGGGCTCGGCGCGCCGTTAAAAAAAATATTGAACCGTGTGCCGGAATCTTTCGGCCTCAGGAAAGCGCTGGTAGCCACTCTCGCCGCGCAGATCGCCACTCTTCCGCTCACAGTTTTTCTCTTCAGGCAGATTTCACTCGTCGCGCCGTTTTCAAATATCATCGTTGCTCCGCTGATCCCGGCCGCGATGCTGCTCGGCTTCATCGGCGCGATACTGGGCGCCGTCTACTGGCCGCTTGGTTTGGCCGTAAGCTATCCGGCTTGGGCGTTTCTGGAAATCATCATCAAAATCGCAACCTGGAGCGCAGCGATTCCGTGGGCAGCGATTAAATTTTAAAAGGTAAGGTAAGTAATGGAGGTAAGGAAGGTAAGGAAGGTGACGGAACAAAGGAAAACGAGATACTTTCCTTACTTTCCTTACTTTCCTTACTTTCCTTACTTTCCTTACTTTCCTTACTTTCCTTACCTTCCTTACCTTCCTTACTTTCCTTACTTTCCTTCCCTAATTATTTTTTGCTTTTCCCAAACATACCGATACACCTTTGTATTCCTCCCCATCCAATGCGGAACTTTTCTGGTTTCCACGGGCGTAATGCCCGGGATTTTGAAGGCATGGCTCACGATTTTCGTGCCGGGGCGCAGCTCCGATTGAAATTTTTCTCCGAGTCTTGCCATCGCCTGAGGGGAAAGATACGCGAATATCACCGAGAACTCCGACAAATCCTGCTTGTAAAAATTTTTGAGCTTCATCTCGACATCGGTTTTCGAGAGCCACACCCGCAGCCTGGCGAGCAACCATACGCCCAAAGCCCCTTCGTATCCGACAGCCGTGACTCCCGGCCGCGCTTTCTTCGCCATTATCAAAACCCGCCCGTCCCCCGCCCCGAGATCGGCGATCCTGTCACCCGGCTTGAGTCCGGCCATCTCGATCATCGCTCTTGCGACCACCCTGGGCGTCGGCACAAAAGGCACGAGCCACTTCAGCTGCGCAACCACCGAGGTCATAAACAAGCCGAAAAAGATCAGTACCAGCGCCAACAAGGCCAGTGCGACAACCAATGCGAAGGTTTGCATTTGGATAACTATAGCGGACTTAAAATGTAAAATTTAAAATGTACAATGTACAATGGGTTTAGGTTTCACAGATTAAAAAGTTGGTGACTAAAAAACCTTATCATTTTACATTTTACATTCTACATTATACATTCGCGCCGCAGCGCGACGTGGCCCCATCGTCTAACGGTTAGGACAACGGGTTTTCAATCCGTTAATCGGAGTTCGATTCTCCGTGGGGCTGCCACTCGATTCGCCTCGTTCACTTCGTTCACGAGGCTCACTCGTGGTCTTCGACCAACTTCCAGCAAATCGAGTGCCTCGAGCGAAATCCGAACGAAGTGAGGATGAGCCGAGAGGCTGCGTAAGTCTCAAATTTTATTGAGCGATACAATCATTCTATGCCTCAGTACTTTTATATCGCTCGTTGTTCCGATGGATCACTCTACGTCGGTTCATGCAATAACTTGCAAGAACGCGAGGATCGGCATAACGAAGGAAAAGGAGCTAAGTACACAAAGGATCGTCGCCCGATCAAGATTATCTATTCGGAAAAATTTTCAACGTTACTAGAAGCTAGGAGACGAGAGTTACAAGTAAAGAAATGGAGCAGGGCAAAGAAGGAAAATCTTGTTGAGGGAAAACATCCGACGAAAATTACGTACTAGCATCAAATCGCTCATTCTCGTGCAACGTTTTGCCTTGTTCATCTTTCCATTCATGCCAGCCATTAGCTGCTCTCGCTAAGACCATAACAGCAGCAGGTGAAGGCATGGGGAATTTATAATCACGAGTGAAACGATAGGAGTTTGCATTGGCTTCTTCAAGAACTCCATCAGCAATCATCTTTTCTCTAATGGGTTTTTCCCTATCTACTGATGGCGTCCATTCTTTTCGTGTTAAGGATCCTTTTAATACAACAAAACCTTCTTCAGTATAAATTCCTTTTGCCGCAGCGAATGGTCCTTTGCAGAAGTATTTCTTCTGCTTTTTGTTTTTACTCAGCAACGTCAAAATTGGGAAGCCAAGTGAAGGCAAAAGAATTTGAATATCTGAGAGAAATTGCATGCAGGTAATATTGTCGGACGTGGGTAGTTTCTGAGTTTGTGGGGCATTACCATTGTGAAGGTGGGTTCTGCCAGATGTCTTTGCCAAACGACAAAGACAGCTTTCCAAGAGCTTTGCATGACTTTTGTGAAGGCTCCCGTCGGAGGTTACGAAGCATACGGCGTAGTTCCAAAAATCCTTTTCGGCATCAGACACATGGCGACTAACTCTATCTAAAACGTTCTGGGCTTCGCCTATGTAGACATTGAATAAGCCCTCTTCATTCTGTTCGCCAATGAGAAAATAGACTCCCGAGTGCTGTAATTCATTCATGCTATTAGCTGCCACTTTCCAAAGCGCTCGCGGCACTACAAACGCTCTTAAGCTCTTGCTTGGAATTTCAGCCGTGCGGATCCCTAGTGGATTATCATCCGGAATGATTAAGTGTATGAGGGTTGCCATGCGATTGGATCATACGCCCAATGTCCTTGAATGACAGACTCAAGGTTTGGATCAAGCTTTAGCGACAGTTGCGATATTTTTCAGCGCTTCAAACCATCCCACCATCACTTCCCAAACGTTTGCACCGTTGCCACCAAGGGCTGCCAGCTCAAATTTAAGCCAAAAAAAACAGGATGAGGTAAATCGTACCTCATCCTGCTTCTCATGAACCTTGTAAAAATTTTTCCTCTATCGCTCCAAAGGCGCATCCGACGAGTCTTTCACATCGGAACCGGAGAATTCCTGCGTCGTCAGGTAATCCACCGCGGCCTCCTTGGTGAGGACGAGGAACTTCGTAAGCGCGGCTTTCGTGAGCTCATCCTCGGGATCATATGTTCCGTCGGCATCCACGACCCCCAAATCCGCCAGGGTGTTGATTGTCTGTTGCGTATCCCGGGGCAGGCTTCCGATATCCTTGAATTGAGCGCTTGTTGCCGTCGCTTTGAGTTCCTCCGGAAGCAGATTAGCCGCGGCCTCGGCAAATTCCGCGCGGGTCACTGCCCCGTTTGGGTCCCGGTCAAACATACTCAAATCAATATCGGCCTGAGCGAGGCCGGCTACTGCCTCCTTGGCCCATTTCGGGTATGAAGCAAACTTCGCCGGCACATCGCCCTTCGCCGGCTCGATCCCCAAAGCGTTCGCGAGCATCTTCACCGCAGCGGCGTTATTGACGGCTAAAGCGGCGCCCAGCGTCCCGTCGGGATTACCGGTGACAATACCCTCCTCCTTGGCCTTCTCCGCGAACCCGGCATACCACTCCGGGTTGAGTTTACTGACGTCGGCAAAGGGAGCGATGCCTTTCAGATACTCCTGCTCAACCGACTTCTTGACGAGCTTCTGGTATTCGGCCTTGGCCGTATCCACGTTCTGACCGCTTGCCGCCTGCAAAGCCAGCTCAGCGGCTTTGTCCGCAATAGCACTGTCCGCGAAGTTGAACTGCCGGATACTGTCAATGAGCTCCGAAACGACTGCTTTTGCGGAAGCCTTGAGCGCTGAAAGCTCGGCTTTCGCATCCTCGATTTCCTTGAGCAAACTTGTTTTGAGGTCAATCAAGTTCTTCATTTCGGTGATGCTCAAATCATCGGCAACAGCCAGAAGATCAGCGCTATCGCCTTCCTGGCCCGACTGGAACTCGAGGTACTCGTCGAGGGTGTCATCATCTTTTCCTTTGTAAAAATCCTGCAGGGTATCCATGCGGGTCATATCACCGCGGTCGAAGCCCTGCGTTTCAAAATAGCCCTTCATTTTATCGTCATATCCGTGCTTCTGAGCGAAGTCATCGTAGATCTTCCCGTTATCCGGACCGAAGCCCATGCCAAGCCCGCCGGGAGTGGACTGCCACTGCCGCTCGCGCTCCATGAGTTCCCGCTGGACTCCGTCGAGAATGGCAAAAACCTGCTGATATTGTCCCGCATCCTGTGCCGCCCGCGCCTGCTCGACCGCTGCGAATGCCTTGGCCTGCAGCGTCTTCATTTGCTGGGCAACTACCGGATTCTTGGCCGCAATCTTAGCGATCATCTCGCTCGCGCTTTTGGCACCCAGCTCCATTTCCTTGATGTAGCGCGCCGTATCAGCCTTCATACTGACTGCCTGCGACTCGTAGAAGATGGCATCGAGTTTCATCCGGTAATCATTCATCTTCTGCTGAGATGTAAACTGGAGATTACCCATGTTCTCCGGTGATGCACCGGCTACCATCGCCTCCATGTCCTTACGACACTGGTTTCCCAGATCTTTGATCTTCTGCTCGGATCCCGGAGGCCCGAACATCGTGCTGAATTGATCGCAGTTTCTCTGCAATTCAGGCGCCATTCTTCGCAGCATCTGCTGCCCCATTGCCTGCTGCGTCGGCATCGGCTGATCAAAAGGGCCGGCGCTGTGATACCCATTCTGTCCGGACCCGTATCCGCCCTGATTATATCCGCCTTGATTTAAGCCTCCCTGGTTAAAATTACCCTGATAGTCACCATTCTGGTTATACCTATACCCGCCCGTCCCCCCTTGCGAGGCGCCGGCCGGATTACAGAGCGGACGGTTATTGTAGCTGCCCGCATTCATGCACCGTGGGTCACTGCAGGAAATCGTTTCCACCGGCGTGGCGCATGCCGGCGTGCTGAAGTGGCATGCCAGGCTGAGCGTGCAACTCATGGATCCACCTTGCGTACCACCAGACATCGGCTGCCACCTGCAGGGATTCTGAGCTGTCGGAAATTCATTCGGTCCGCAATCGCGCATCGTGGGACTCGGCATGTCGCCGCCGTAGCAACGTGTCCTGCACGCCGCATAAGCCGGGTCGGACCCCGAAATCCCGCGGCTGCAGTCCGCGAAACACTGATCAGTACCTCCTTGCATAGAACCTCCGCCTCCCGACCATCCGGATTCGCCCCCGGAGCCTCCCTGGCTCCCGCCGGAGCAGTCGGCCGTTGCACCGTTGCTCCCGACTTCCTGGGACGAAAGGATGCGTCCGCCGGCCGATTCGCTGCAGTCGACGTGCGGGCTCCTGCACCAGAGGATCTTGCCGTTGGGATAGACGCACCTCATGCTCTGCGGTCCGCCGCCCCATCCACCGGAGGAGCCGCCGCTCATGGATCCCCCGACCGGGTAGCAGCCGGACGCCTCACCATTGAACGTAATCTGGCCGGAGACCTGCAGAGAAGAGGTTTCCGACCCTTCGCGACAGTCTGTTTTGTCCGGTTTGCAATTCAACGTCCCACCCCACTGTTTACCTTGCGACACGCTGTACCATTCCGCGGGGAAGAAACAACGTTGAACACCTGATGTACCGGTCGTTCCACTCGTACCGCTGCTTGTCGTAGTCGTGCCGCTGCGATTGCAGGTGTCGTAACATGCCTGCCGTGTCTCCGGAGTGGCTGATGGCATCGCGTCACACCCCTGGGTGCACGACATGCCATTCATATCGGGGCTATAGTTCGTTCCGGAGTTGTAATTTGTCCCGCTCTTCATCTGCGCACACGTCCAGTTGCCGGATGTACAGCTGAAGGTCTCACAATCCGGCCAGTTTGGTTGTGTTTCGCATGTGCCATTGGCGGGCATGCCCTGGTTTCCGCCGGTGTAACTTCCCATATTCGCGCAGCCCGATTCGCAGGTTGCTCTCATGCTGGCGCAATCCGTATTTTCCGGACATGTCATGCTCGCGCAGCCCGAGATACACGCTTGCACCGGATCGGACTGCGCTCCGATCGTGAAAATTTGGTATGTCGTGCCCCCGATAACGCCGAAGACAGCCAGCGCTATCAGCACGTGCTGCGTTTGAATAGGACCCCTCAACACTTGGGCAGCTCGTCCCAGGACAGTATTACTTCGTGACATAAAAAGATGTGGAAAGAAATTGGTATGTGTATAAGTGCTACTTTTTCTTCTTCTTGAGCATTTGGATAAGAGGAATTTTCTTGGACTGCTGTCCGTCTACCGGGTTCTGCATTTCGACACCTGCCGGGATATTCGTTTCCGCCGGTACTGTGGGCTCCACTGGCTTGAGCGGCTTCAGCCACTTCCATTCACTCGGTGAAATGCCGGAACAGGTGATATCGGGCTCAAGCGAGAGATGCGTACCCGGATCAGCCGGCAAGCCGCGCACCCCGTCGGCATTGGCCCAGCTCCAGAAAGCAAAATTGAGCGCTCTATTTGACCAGCAGCGCATTTCCTTCTGACTCGGGAAAACCGTTGCCAGCCATCCGGTGCAGTACCCCGACGACCCATAGTTTGCAAATCCGTTCTTGTCCGAAAATCCCTGACCAATGATGTAGACAGTCTGGTCCACCTCGGCCTTGGGAGACGGCCGCCAATACATGACATATTTTGTTCCTATGCCGATCTTCCCGTCCTCGATGACGGCGCCCTTCGTTACGTCAAACGCGACCCAGTCTCCATTCTCGTGGTAGTACGTCGCCGGATCCGCATTGACCGATGTGATTTCCCGCTGATACATGTCATAGCACTTGCGCGTTGTGTAGACGTCAGTGGAGACGGCTGCCGATGACGAGGCAGCGCTGCCATAATTGCTGTATTGCGCATAGGTATAATAATAGTGCACTGCGCTCTGGTAGAAGAAGAAAGCAAACGCAAGCACGACAATGCCGAATAATGTATTTTGCTTTGTACACGCATTTTGAATACGTTCTCGCACTGTTTGAACCATGATTTTTATTGGTATTTCTTGCATATTATATGCTATTTTGAATTTTTTGTCAATGCTGGGAACCTACTCACGGATTGGCAGATTTTTTCAAAGAAGTAAGAATTATCGCATCGCCGCGGCCGGGGACGGCTGCTGCTGATATGAGAGAAAATTTTATTAATTCGAAACAAATACTTTAGCATCGGCTTTTTTAGGCCGCAGTGACTCGGGGAAGTAAACGGATCAGCTAATTCGTGAGTTTATTCTGCCTGCTGTGCATCAGCTCCAGCATCTCCTGCCTCCGCGCGCGGAGATAGAGGTAAAGATCGGCCTCTGCCTCCTGCTCGGGTGTAATCGTTTGCTCGAGCTCAGCCAAAGGAGGGACTGATACGATCCTTCCGCCGATTCCGAAATTTGGCGAGCGTCGCTGGTGGGCGACTCCCAGTAGTTCATCCCGGCGAGCGGAACTTGTCCCGGCCCAGGTTTGAAAACGCTCGCGTTCGTCCGCTGTCAGCTGATCGACGGAATGTCTCCTGACACACTCCGCGCTGTAGGTTCCGATATCCACGTCGTTCGCGGTCACAAGCATTGTTTTACTTTGATGGGGATGGCACCTCAAGTTGGCAACGGTGCCGACAAGACTTACCTCACCGTCTTGCAGGAGTCCCTGAACCGGAGGAACAAAACGGCATTCCTTCAGCCAGGCTGCGTCGGATATTTCCCCAAAATCATCGCTGTCCTCAAAAAGGTCACGCCCGAAAGCGCGAAGATGCACCTAAAGCACCTCACCATCCAGACCGGAGTATCGATCTATACGTTCCCGCATACGAAGGAAGTCTGGAGCGGCGTGCATAAGCTGTTTGAATCACTCAAACAGAGCGCAGCTACTTCACTCTCTCGGAAGGCATGCAGGAAATCACGTTTCTGCTGGAAACGGTGCACGAATCCCGCATCGCCAAGTACTTCGCGGCGAAGCCGAAGCATCATCTGAGCAATCTGGCGGCGCTGGGCATGACATTCGATGAGGCCTATGTCTCCGCTCCCGGCATCATCTACCTCATACTCCAACAGCTTTTGCTTCAGGGAATAAACATCATCGAAATTTCCTCAACCTACTGCGGCCTGACATTGTACGTAGCTCAAAAAGATGCAAAATTTGCGTTCGAGACGCTGTATAGGTTGCTGTGAAATAACCTCTAACCTGCTATCCCCTCCTCCCCATCATCACAATCCGCATCAGCCTCAGATCGTCGAAAGGAACGGTTCCGGCCAGATCATCGAAGACCGGGCGGAGGCGCTCGAGACCCCGGAAAGTGAAAGCAGAGGCGATTTTTTGGTTATCCGGGATTGATTCGGCTAAATAAGCAAAGTCTGACGCCTCGCCGCTAGTGACCATTTTCTCCAGATAAAGCATCACCCGCTGCGGCTTGATGCCGCATTCTTTGGCGATATTTGCCAAACTGATTTTTTGCTGAACAAGTTTTGCGATGGTGCGCATACGCATCTGCCGCGTGGGTTTCATCGGCTTGGCTTTCCTTGTCGTAAATTCATCCGGAGGTCCCAGCGAAGGAACGAAAAACGGGCGGGGCACGTATTTCCTGGCCTGGTCGGCAAGGCCGTCATAAAAAGCGGTGACCAGCGGTTCGGCGCGTATTGAAGAGGGATGCCAGCGTGAGACCATCAGGCCATCACCCGAGCGCACGCGGCTGAGGGCTACATACGCCTGCCCCGGCTCCCAGAGCTGATGCAGATCGACGATCAGGCGGTCGAGCGACGCGCCCTGGGCTTTGTGAATCGTCGTCGCCCAGGCGAGTGAAACGGGGAAATTCCAGGCGGCTTGCACTTCGTTTCCGTCGCCGTCCATGACCGTGAACTTTTCTTTTTCAATCTCGATATCTTCGCCCGTAAAAAGCCGGATAGACAGCGTGTCCTCGCCGAAGCCCCGGATATGTCCCAGACTGCCGTTTACGTACCTGAATCCCGTGATATCGTTCTTGCGCATCATTATGAGAGCGCCGACCTTGAGCATCAGCTTGTCCGGTATCGGCACGGACCGCTTCGCGGCTTCCAGATATTTTTCGGAGCCGGAGTATTCGGTGAGAAAAGTATGCAGATCCCGCGGTACGGCCTCGAGCCGCCGCAGATTATACTGCTCGGCCTGCGCGCGGTGCGGATAGAGGCGCGTGCCGTCAAAAGAGTCACCCGAAGCGACGGTGCGTGCCTGCAAATAATCTCGGACTTTTTCGTTCACAATCCCTTCCCGCACGAAATTCAATATTTCCAGAAAGTTGACATCCTGGGTCCGCATAACTGTGGAGAGCAGCGCCGGAGTGAAATCACTCTCCGGCCAGACCGGATGCCGGAAAGCCCAGTCCTTCTGCACTTGATCCGAAGCTACGGGCGGCAGCTGAGCAAAATCTCCCACCGCGATGATCCTGAGCCCTCCCCAGGGCTTGTCCACGTTGCGCGCGCGGCGAGCCACCGTTTCCGCCGCTTTGAGCGTCACCCCCGAAAGCATCGATATTTCATCTATGACGACGCAGCACGCGCGGTTCATACGGTTTATCACTCTGTGGTTCTTCAGCGCCTTGGCTATGGCGCTGTTCACTCCGCCTTCGAGTATCCCGAGACCGAAGAAGCTGTGAAAAGTCCGTCCGGAGACTATGACCGCCGCGGCGCCGGTGGATGCCACAACCGGGAAACTGTCGGTCGGTTTGCCGGCGAGGTAGCGGTCTAGTAGAAAGCTTTTGCCGGTACCGGCTGCGCCGGTGAGGAATACGTTTCCCTCACGGTTCAGCATGTCCAGAGCTTTCGTCTGGCAGGAGGTGAGACAAGCCGAAGAACCGGATGAGTCCATAATCGGATATTAGCAGGAAAGTGTTTCGGATCGACCCAAAAAAAACTTAACCTTCGACCCCGAACACCTGCTTCACGCCAAAACCGATGAAGAAATTCAGCGCCGCGATGGTCAGGCTGATGGCAGCCATCTCCACGAATCTTGCGCGGAAGGGCAGGCGCCGGGCGACCGACGTATAAAAAGTGAAGAGCAATATGATTATGAGTGCGACCAGCAACGTCATCAACAAAGCCGTCAAAGCATTTGAGATGAAGAAGTACGGCAGTATCAGGAGAACGACGGTGATCAGGTAAGCGACCCCGGTCATGATTCCCGCCTGCAGCGCGTTCTTCCCCGGCTCTTCCTTGGTGGAGAGATATGCAGCGGAAGACATCGAGAGCGCCGCGGCGATGCCGGTGATCAGCCCCACGGTCGCGATAAGCCTGGTTTCATGGAGCGCGAGAGTAAGCCCCGCCAGTGCGCCGGTCAGCTCCACCAGCGCATCGTTTAAGCCCAGCACGAAAGAGCTGACGTACTGCAGCACGCGTTCGTTTATCAAGCCCAGTAATTCCTGCTCATGCCTTTGTTCGTCATCCATCACATCCAGCGCTTCGGGTATCGCCTGTCCTATTTCCCCGTAAACCTGCTGCGAGAGAGACTCGCCTTTTTCCATCAGCCGCAGCGAAAAACTGAGCCCCAGGAATCTGGCGAGGTTGGTATATAAAAAGACCTTCCATTTTGACGGAGCGACGTCCTCGCCGAGAAGCCTGCACCAGCGCTCGTAGTGGCCTTTTTCCTGCATGGCAATCTTCTCAACTACTTCGCGGTTGGGACCGGCCGGCAGTATGCGCGCCACGTTCCGGTAAATCATGTGTTCGGTAATTTCGTTCCGGGCGGCGAAGCGCAGCCGCTTTCTAAGCCTCAAGCGATTTGCATCCCCTCCTTCGGCCTCGATGAGACTATCTTGCATGGAAAACATTTTATCATGGGAAGAATCAAGAATCATGAATCAAGAAACAAGAATCAAATTTCAAAGACGCTATCTGATCGCATACGGATGCACGATGGAGCCCAGACCGAAAACAGCTCCCAGTCCGAGAACGAGTATTGCCAGAAGAAGCAGCTTCCCGGCCCGGCCCATTTTGCCGGCTTCATATGCAGCCAAAGGATAAACCGGCGTTATCGCCCGTCCGATGGAAGTGATCGAACCCCAGATATGCAGCGGCATAATAAGCATTATCGCCAGATATCCGCATAAAAGCGTGAGCGTAAGCGAGATTTTTGCTTTTTCACGCCAGGCGTTTTTTAGCGCGAGAACCGCGGCCGGGGCAACGAACAAAGCGAACAAGGCGACCGAAGAAAGCGTATATATCGAATAGCCTTTGGTCCCGAAAAGAATCGACAAAGGCGCGATCAAAGGCCAGGTCGCGTTGTCGCTGTTCACCAGGAACGGGATTGACCCGAATATTTTTGAAAGCAGCGCCTGCCAAAGTATGAAAACCGCAATCGCCGGTAAAGTCCAAAAAACCGAAGGCCTGTCCCGCCGCAAAGAAAACCAGATAAAAACCATTACGACCAAAGGAAAATTGATTTCCCGGGTTATGACAAGCAGGCAAAGTAGCAAGCCGTTCCAAAAATCGATGCCTTCGCGCTTCTTGAGCCGTAACAATAAAATCGTCAAAAGCGCGATATTCAGCGGTTCGGCGGTCGAGAAATGCAGCCCGATCAAAGCAGCCGGGGAGAAAGCCATAGCACAAGTCTGGAGGCCTTTTCCGGTCATCCGATAAGTCAGATACCCGCACATAAGAAGCGAAAAAACGGAAATCAAAAGGAACGTCCAGGGCAGCCAGGCGATATTGCCGAATGCGAGTATGAAAGCCAGAAACGGGTATAAAAATCGCTGATAAGCGTAGGCTCCGGGGGAAACCCCCTTGAGCTCGTTCCACCGATCGGGGCTAAGGAAGGCGGGAATCCGTTGCGCAATGCGGAAATATTCGGCTCCGTCATACGAAGGCACTCCGAGCACGACGAAACCCGAAGGCAGTGACTGCTGATCTGCGACCTCTTTTCCCAGGTGGAAAAGCGCTGAAACCCGAAAACCGTAAGGATATATGTACCAGACAACGATTCCGGCAAGCAATATGCAGGCTAAAACGATAAAAGCCTTTGATTTGGTTGCTGGTTTCATCTGAGCAATTGCTAAATTGTTAAACTGTTAGAAATAACTTGCGCTTCGCTTGTAAACAATTTAGCCATTTAACAATTTAACAATTTGGTAGTTACTTGGCAGCCTTATTGTCCAATCTTGTTTGGATTTGCATGATCGGACTCCCCTCGGGCTTGCTCAAAACATAATGCTGCGGTGAGCCGGTTTTTTCCGCGACGTAAGATATCTGGTAAGTGAGAAACGGCAGGCGCGGGAGAAAAAAAGTCCACTTTACAATGATCAGCGAAAAGAAATTGCCGATTTCACTGAATAACCTGAATCCCGTCCGCTCCAGTATGTTCCGCATGTTTATGCGGGTAAAAGACATGAAATGGCCTTCCTGCCGCGCTTTCATCCGCGGAAACTTCACGAGAAGATTCTGCATGTATTCCCAGTAATAATACGGATTCGGAGTGCTGACAATCAGCGTGCCGCCAGGCTTTAGGACCCGGTTTGCCTCGCAAAGCATGGCCATGGGATTGGCCACATGCTCGATGACGTCATTTGCCAGAACGGTGTCGAAAAATTCATCGGGGTACGGGATCCGCTCGGTATTGAGATCCGTTTGCTTAAGCTCTACATAATTCGGCAGCCGGTCAGCCGGCAGCGGTACGGAAATGTCTATGCCGTAAAGATTTTTGCTTACCCTGTTCGGAAATTCACTGTATCCGATATCCAGGGTCCTGCCCCGGACAAAGCGGTCCTGCGCGATATGTTTACGATGAGGCATCCACAGTCATCTTACATCTTACGTCTTGTCTCTTACATCTATGCAAAACAATATTGATTTTGGATATTTTTGGATAAAATTAAAACCGCATCAATACTCAGCTGATACCACTTCGCGTTTAAAACGTTCTTAATCAGACGCGCTGGCGGTATGGAGTTCTTGGCTTGAGTAAACGCTACGCGGTACGAGATGATG